>NZ_JAMYUM010000018.1:0-141025 GCF_040322975.1 Mesorhizobium sp. M0074 | reverse complement strand
CCGCTTCGACGCACCTCCTGCAACAAACAGAAGCGGACATCTGATGTGCTACAAAAACCGGACAACTTGAAAAGCTACCGACAGGGGTCCGACACCTGGCACATGGAATGTCCGGCCCAGAGCCGCTCGATCTCTTGTGCCCGATCGCCGCGCATAAGATCCGCAAATTGCAAGATGATCGCGGCTGCGGTGGCTATTTGTCGACGAAAGCCGGCTGCAGGACCGTCGCTGGTTCTCAATGGAGACTGCCGCAACCGCGCCAAAGCGCGACGTTATCGGGAACGAATCCGTGCGTTGGATTTAGCTCCGCTTCGCAGCGCGCGCTGGAGGAGCGCCTACGTCGATTCGGATCCGACGCTCGCAAGCCGGCAATGCTGGAAGACCTAGCTGCCAGCCGCCGGCGCTGGGCCGCCCTGCCCGTGCTCGATGCTCGCAGCGCCGACGAGATCATTTGGGGCGCGGCCAGCAAGGACGCTTAGTGCGCAATCGATAGGACCTCCTCGCAACCCCGTTTGGACATGGACTTGGAATAGTTGAAAAACGCTCTCGACAGCCGTTATTTGGACTGGCGCGCGGCAGCGATGGCCCGCAAGAGATTAATGCTGCTCATGTCAGGTTGACTGGATGCGGCAACAGCCAGTGCTGCGGCATCGGCCATTTTCGCGACGTCGTCGCTGCTGATGGTTCCGCGCTTTTCCCGCAGGTTTAAAAGTTCGACAACGAGAATGAAGGCGTTCACGCCATACCGTTCGGCTCTGAGCTCGAATTCGCCACGCGCCAGTTCCTCCGAGTCTCCCTCGACCCTTTTGTCCATGATTTGATCGCCTCCCGCGGCAAAGCTATCATAAATTAATACGTGTTCTAACCCGCCTTCATCTGGAAAAACCCGCCGTGCCCATCAGCACGGCGGGTTGATCAAGCGTTGCCCAAGGCCTGGTGCTGGCAGATCTATAGATCGATTGCCGCCCGACAGCCTATCAAACACGCTTCGTCCCCGCGCCGCCTAACTTGGTAACGGCGGGCTTCTCCTCCCCAAATCGTTCAGGTCACTGGATGACTTTGACGATCTTGCGTGTGCCTGGATCAACGACAACGGTCCGGTTGTCGACGACGAGGTAGCGGTATTTGACGTTCGGGACCTCATGAAGCTCGACTGTGTCGGGCAGGGTTGAGCCGATATTGAGCTCCACTCCAGGAATTTTCACCGAAGCGAGTGGCTGCTTTTTCACATATTCCTTAATCACCGTCTCCTGTTCCGGGTCGATCACCACGTCCTGAGCGGCGGCAGCACCGACACCAGCCAGCAGCAGAAATCCCGCGGCTGCGGTGGAAAAACGCATTCTCATAGCTATCTCCTTGTGAGCTCTCTTGCACTGGACGCGAAACTTTGCGCCAAAGCTCCCCCAAACATGAAGCTTGTGCAGACGTTCCTCACTGAGCCTTCGGTCTAGCCGTGCGTGGGACCAAAGTCTTCGCTGCAGCGCGCAATAGCCCCGCACATGCAGCCACCCGGAACTGTGTCTGTTCGTACTCGTTGGCGTCGCTCAACGGAGGAGCCTATGGAGAACAGTGTCCACCAAGCTCGCTGGCTGCTTGCACCGGTTTTCGCCGTCTCCATCACCTTCTTGGTGATAGGAATGGTTGCTAGCTAATGCTCGCTAGCCAGAAATGACGCTCCAACAGCCCCGAATTTGTATCAGCGCAGAAAAGTCCCTTCCTGCGCTGATAGGATCCGCCCGCCATTCCTCGATTGGCGGACGGATCCTCATTTCCCAGCTGCGTCGGATGTCGAGTGAGTAGGAACGGAAATGGACGAGAACAAAAGCAATCGAGACTTGTTCACTTGTTCGACCGAGGCCGCCTGTCGGTCGATGCGCTTTATGAGGTGGAACATTTCGCGCGGGAAAATGGCGTGTGGCCGAGCCAGGTCAGCAAGCTGATCAAAGAGAACGGCAACGACCGTCTGACCCTCACCAAGGCAGTGAAGAGCTGCGCGATCGGCATTGAAAAACCCGCCGCACTCTACAGCACGACGGGTCGATCAATGCGCCGAGCACGGGGGCGTGGGCGCTGGGGTGGGCTGTGCCCGGTGCGACCGATCGTAACAAACGATACGTGCCCGGCTGCTTGGCGTCTACCAACCGCCAGTTGGGGACAATTTTCGTAGCCGGTTGGGCGGACAATCATTGCAAATGTCCTCCTTTTACATACCGTTCACTCGTTCATCCCGACGGGCGCTAATTTTGATCACCAGTGACGGCCTTTCTGAAGCATGGGGGTTCCAAAAATCCCTTTCAACAGGCCGGTTTATACCCGTCCGATCCAGAGCTTCGCCAACGCGTTTTCGACCAGGTTTGGAGTGACGAGGTTGGCAGACGAACGCCGTGCGTCGCCAGGAAAGGAGCCGCGCTATTGTCGCCGATCTCGAACCTTGGCTGCGCGAGAAGCTCGGCCTGATCAGCCACAAGACAAAGCTCGCCTTGACGCGATCCGCTACACTCTCACGCGCTGGGAAGGCCTCTCGCGCTTCCTCGACGACGGTCGCATCGAGATTGACAGCAACACCGTCGAGCGGGACCGAACAATCGACGCCCGCCTGCAGCAGCTCCATGGCAGCGCTGTGCCTCAAAACATGGGGCGCCGAAGCGTTCGAAACGCAACCGGAAGGTGCCCATTGGTCCAAGCATGGCGTCGTCAGCAGCGTGAGAGTGGCGATATCCGTGTATGACAGCAGAGTTGAAGGCACGGTCAAACACTAAAAGCCGGCGCCGTGTGGGCAAATTGGACGTCCATTGCCGCAGCAATTTCGGTCATGATGGGAGCAATTATGGCCGGGGCTATCTTTGCCTCTCCCCCTTCCCCTGGCCTCCAGAACCTGCGAAACTTCGCCATGCGGGCAACATATCACCAAGGCGACAAATAAAAACCCCGACCGGAGCCAGACGGCTGTTCTGAGGCCTACCGCTTAACGCACATACGCGGTTCCGCTGTGCCGCAGATTTCACCTATGCCGCAATCGAGATCGCGACTGCAGGGCGGCGGCATCTGCGGCGGCTCCAGCACGATGAAGGGCGTCATCACCTTTTCGCCGGGCGCAACCAGCTGCGGTGCTGCCGCTCCGGCGGGGCCAAGCGACCGGATATAGCGGTAGAGCGAGCGCACGTCGGTTTCGTCCATCTTGCGGAGATTGTACCAGGGCATTGGCGGCGCTGCGTCGAAAAAGCGGGCAATGCGCGCACGAACTCATCTTCGCCGTCGTCTGCCACCATGAGCCGCAGGTTGGCCGGATAGCTCGTCCCCCATGGACCCTGGAAACCGATGTTGCTGCCCTTGAGCGCCTTCTCCGGCCGTCTATGGCGTGCGCAAGGTGTGGCGGCAATTGAAGCGCGAAGGCTTCGATGTGGCCCGCTGCACCATTGAACGATTGATGCGGGAGGCCGGGCTGAACGGCGCCATCCGCGGCAGGCCGTTCAGAACCACGATCAGCGACAAGGCCGCGCCCGGTGACGTCGTGATCGGGCCGACTGGTGCGGTCAAGGTCATGGTGGCGACGAGGCCAGTCGACTTCCGGAATTATGTGGAGCGTCTGATTATGCGGAGTCCGCAGCGGCAATTGCTTGCCGCCTGCGGTATTTGAGCAGCGATCACTCGACATAATCTGCCGATCGGCTGACGGACTTCAGCATTGCCAGCAGCCTGGCGGGAGTGCGGAAGCGACCCGACTTGAGCGACGGTGGCGCCATCGCGGCAAGCGGTCGGCTCGGCCCGCAGGTAGATTTCAGTGCTTTGGAGGCTGGCGTGACCGAGCCAGAGCGAGACTTTGCGGACATCCCGGGTCGCCTGCAGCGTGTGCATGGCGCAGGTGTGCCGTCTATGTCGACCAAGACATAAGCGGCACACCGCCGCCGTGGAATTGCTGCAGGCCGGTGTCGATTGCTCGGTCATTGCCCTGTGGCTGGGCCATGAGACGATGGAAACGACGCTGATCTATCTTCACGCACATCTTGAGCTGAAAGAATCCGCACTCGCCAAGCTGAAGCCGTACGAACGCGCCAAAGCCGAGCGATTTCGACCAAACGACTGGCTTCTGGAATTCCTGAACGCCCTTTGAGCATGAGAACTATGCCGAGTGTCAACGACTGGCCTGCGGGCAAAAAACGGCGGGAGAAGCACGCTCTGACCGCCCTGGTGAAAGAGGCACTCGGCATAGTTCGACGGTCGGCATAAACATGCAAACTTAACGGCATCGAGCCGCTCGGCTATCTCGCCGACGTCCTCACTAGGATCGTCAACGGCTATTCCAACAGCGAATCGACGATCTCCTGCCATGGGCCTACGTCACCGCACCCAATCTCAAGGCCGTGATCTGAATTCGGGTGATAGGCGGCCTCGCCAGTTCATTCGGCTAGTTCAAGACCCCCCTGAACTCGCTCCTCGATCGCCTTCAGGAAATGGTCGGACGTCGATGTCCATCCAAAGAGTATCTGCACGAGCGTGATCGAGGCGTCATGATTGCTCCTTGAGGCGTCCCAGGAGATGGGCTCGCTAGTGCAATCCGTTAGCAGTATGCAGTGATAGTCCCTGAAGAAGGCATCCCGAATTGTCGACTCCACACACATGCTGGTCGTGCATCCTGTCACGATGAGGTGTTTGATGCCTGCGGTCTTCAGAACAGAATCGAGTTCGGTCTCGTAGAAACCGCTGAACCGCGTTTTGTAGAGGACGACATCCCCTGCCTCTGGCTTGAGGTCGTTAACGATATCTGTTCCCCAGGTGTCGCGGATCAGAATCCGGCCCTCGCTACCGTCCGGGGCTGTCATGCTCTCACCGACCCCAAAGATCTGGAGATGTCGGATAGGTTGGGGGCGTCCGATGTCCCAAGGTCCGAGAGGTCGGAATAATACCCCATCTTCAGATAGACGATGGGCACTCTCAAATTGCGAGCGGCAGCTATTACGCTGGCAGTAGGGTCGACAGCCCGTTGAATCCGGGAGATATCGATTCCGGCTCTGTCGAACATTCCACCTTTGGAGCCGAAGTCATTTTGCATGTCCACCACGAGAACTGCAGCGTTAGCGGGATCAATTGAAATAGGTTGAGGCTTCGCGTCTATGACAAGTGGCTGCATTTTTATCCTCCCACCAGCATGAGGGTCGCTCTTTGCGCCCTTGGTTATCATGATCGGCCACCTACATCGCGTCAACAAAAGGGGGAGCTACATCCTGCTTGGGAGCCCCAGGAACAGCGGTTATACTGCTGCGCGGGGCAATGAAGTCGATCGGCTGACGATGCCGGAGCGTGCCGGCTTGCTCCGTCGCGCAGCAGCGACGATCAAATCCTATTGTGACGACATCGGCTATTCCGGAACGCCAGCCAATGACACCGGCTCTGACGACGTCGTCTTCGATCTGGAATCGATTGGGAGCATTGTCGAGATTTTTCCGGCCCTGAAGAGCGGAGATCGGCCAATGTCCGCTCTTACCCATTCCTGCCCGACAGTTTGCGCCCAAGCCATCGCGCTCATTGGCTAATCGCGGCACCGTTCACCGCCCGCACAGAACTCTTACTACTACCAAAAAGAATACGCCGTTAACCAGATTTTCTAACCCGCCAATGCTTAATCGCGAGACTGAATGGGTGAGGTGATCGGTGTCAAACATAAGGGCGTTTCCGCTGTATCGGCGGCGGAAGTTGGTTGAGGGAGTTGCCCGCGTGCTGGAATCCAAGAACGGCGAGGAGGCGAATGCGTTCTGGCGCAGCACCGCCAAGACAATTCTCGTTCAGTTGTCCGAATCAGGAATTGCACCCGGGCGCGCCGAACAGGAAATTGGAACACTTCTTCATGCCGTCTTACGCGAGATAGCCAGCCGGAGTGCTGCGAAACGCACACACTAGCGTCGACTCACGACGAATGATTGCCGCTTGCAGACTCGACTAGGCTTCGCACATGTTACTGCACTGCTCCCGTCGAATGCCAGGTTTCTCACCCCTCATTGCAATATGCGCAGCCGAACTGGCTCGGCCAAGCCGGTTTCGGCAAAAGGCAGGCAGCTAGCGCGGCTCCCGCCCAAAAAGCCGGTTTCGAATATTTCATTGTTTACTCCAGCTGGCACGTGCCCGGTGGCAGCCAGCTGGAAACCTGGCGGAGCCAACCAATTGAGATCGTGAAACACTCCACTTACGCCAATGGTTACGCTCGCTGCCTATCGCCGCGCTGGCCCTAATCACCGTCCGTCGCGGTCTATAATGGGTCGGCTGGCTGCTCCGCGTCGCAATGCTGAATGCCGAAGGACTGGCGCGGCCATGGACGGGCAAGCGCAGGTCCCGATGCGATGTTTGGTGAATCCGGTTTGCTGGGCTTGCATTCCATGGTGGCTCTATCGGCTGGAATAAGCTTCTGGCGGGCAGTGTCCGTTCGAATGATGCTTTTGCGTTGCCTTGAGCGCAAGTTTTTGGCCAGCCAGCCAGCGCCTCCTCTTAAGCATGCCGCTGGTCAAGGCCCAGCGGCCTCTAGCTGCTAGTCCCCCCTCAACCAAGCCGCTGGGCCATACCCGCTAGAGCGAAGCGTGCTGTCTCGCACATTAGCAATCCCTTGCTTAAGGCCGTGCACGCTCCAGACTCGTTTCATGAAGCGGGGAATTGGAATTGGTGACGTGGTCGCAATCACCGCGACTGATCAGCGATCCGCCAAATTGGCGGCAAATCCATTGGAAAGCGCGCCAGACCCGAGAGTTAAACCGCGCGGTTAGCCGGTCCCATCGTTTTGCCTTTCAACAGGGCTGGCATAGAGCACCAGATCCCAGTCCCTGCAGCTGCCCTAGCCTTCGCAAGACGGTCGATGAGGGCCTGGATACAATCCCTATTGGGCCGCACCTAAGTTCCAGATGTCCCGATGCAGGCGCCATGTCCCGTCGTCGCCCTTTTTCAAGACGACGAGATACTTGCCCGCAACAGTGGAGAGAGCGCCGCCTTTGCTTGGCACATCGAGCGTAAATACGCCAACTTCGTAGGCGAAATTCGCACTCTCTTCCACTTCCAGCGCCTTCAGGGTGAGATTCTTCATCCCGCCCTTGATCGCGCCCTGCCAGAATTCTTCCACGCCCTTGCGGCCATCGACGCGCTTGCCGTCAGGCGGCAGCACGGCGGCATCCTCTGTATACATTTGACCCACCGCCGCCGCATTTCCGCTATTGAAGGCGTCCGTGAATTTCGTCCGCCCCGCTTCGATGTCCGCGCGAGCCGACTGGGCGGCCGCAGACAAGGCAGACGAAAGAAGCAGCACAGCAGCAAATGCAAATGACTTAACCAGTCTCATCTCGTCCTCCCTTGCGTGCCCGACACGCCCACCCGATGAATAGCGCCGACCCGAGGGCGCCGCGGCGTTCGATGGCCAGGCGCGGATTATATTAGACTTATCTGATATGACGGCGCAAGCGCAGCTGCGACCCTCTGAACGGCCAGCGTAGCAGCTGCCGGAGAGCTTCAAAGCGGCGGCTACCGCCTCACTGCCCTCCTCGTCTCGACGAAAGAGTTCGTTCGAATGATGCTTTTCCGTGGCTTTGCTCGCAAGTTTTCGTCAGCCAGCACAGGGCCTCCTCTTACGCTCGCTGGTCGTCAAGGCCCAGCGGCCACTAGCTGACAGTCCCCCCGCAGCCAAGCCGCTGGGCCCCTCGACGTGGGGAACGAGCATTGGAGACGATGTCGCGCTTTCCGTTACAGCCCGAAGGCGGGTGACAGATGACCGCGTCAGCCTCTCCACCCCGAGCTACGATTTCACGCATTCGATCAGGCACAGCTCTCTCGGGCTAGCGCGCCAAGCATGAGTTAGCTCCCGAATGAGCAGGTGCCGCCCAGTTCAGCTTCGGCCCTTGCGCGCGCAAAGTATTGGGCGAGATCGATCGGCAGTCCGGTCGGCAAATTGGGGCAGCGATGGCGAGAATGAATGCCAGGAACTTCCCTTCGGTGCCGCTTCGTCGATCTGTTTGCCGAGAAGACGCGCGCGCTGCGTGCCGCCCATACCGCAGAGAACTCACTTCAGGTCACACACACACACGACGCCACCGAGATCCTGCATCACTTTTCTACTCCGACGCCGCCACGTCACCAAGATCAGTCGCGAGCGTGATCGCGGCTATCAAATCGGGATCGCGCGCCGGAGCGCTCTATGAGTGAGCCCCGAACGGCGCGCTGCTCCTCGAGCAATCCGGCTCGACGTAAGGCGGGCCATCCGTGCCGGCCTCGTGACTAAGAGACGGGCGAATGGCGGTTCCTGGACTCACCTTTTTGTCTGAAGTCGCTTCCTTGAGCCGGTGGCGGAGTTCTTGCTTGATCGACTTCAGCACCGTTTTTGAATCGGTTTTCGGAAAATTTGTCTGGTGGCATCAATTTTCATGGGATAGGATCATTTTTCATAGGTTTTGGCCGAACTAAACCAAAATTCGATGGAAGGATTCGCTTTTCATGCCTGCGATCCAGCAGCACCAATTTTCAGGTCCTGTTACCGTTTTTCAGGAAATCCGCCTTCCTGAAACGGCGACCCCGGCCGGGTACAGCGCCCTGATCGGAGCCTACAGGCTCGCCGTGCCCTTGCCCCGTAGGTTGTTCGCCACTGGCGAGCATCATCGCATTACCGAACGGGATGGCTGGCGGATCATGACCCCCCGCCATGCCCCAAATCCTACCCTCGAAGGCCACCTGACCTTTGCGCTCAAGTACGAGGGACTGGACCTTGCCGTCCTCAAGCGGCTGTTCCAAGTGACCGGTCCCGCGCCGATCGAGGCGCTGGTCCGTGAAAGCCCGACCGGCAGTTATGCCCGCCGCATCTGGTTTTTATATGAATGGCTGAGGGGCGCGCGTATCGATCTGCCGGACGCGGAGGCCGGACGATACATTCCGGTTGTCGATCCCGAGCTGCAGTGGCCGGGACCCGACAAGACCGCTTCGCGCTACCGCGTAAGGGACAATCTCCCCGGCACGCGTGAGTTCTGCCCTCTGGTGTTCCGCACCAAGATTCTCGAAAAATTCATCGGCCTTGAACTACCGCGGCGCGCGGAGGCAATCGTAGCGGACGTGCCGCGCGACCTCCTTGCTCGGACCGCCGTCTTTCTTTTGCTCAAAGACTCGCGATCAAGCTATGCGATCGAGGGCGAGCACCCGCCGCAAGATCGCATCCAGCGCTGGGGCCGCGCCATCGGCGAAGCCGGCCGCTGGCCGATCGATCGCGATGAGCTGCTGCGTCTGCAAAGAATTGTACTTGGCGACGCCCGTTTCGTAAGACTTGGCTTCCGAAAAGAAGGAGGTTTCGTCGGCGAGCATGACCGAGACAACGGCACGCCCTTGCCCGATCACATCGGCGCTCGGCCCGAGGACCTGCCGCGGCTAATCGATGGAATGGCAGCGTTCGATCAGGGCCCCGCGCAAAACCTTGATGCAGTCGTAGCCGCCGCAATCCTCGCCTTCGGCTTTGTCTACATTCACCCGTTCGAGGACGGAAACGGCCGCATTCACCGCTACCTAATCCATCACGTCCTTGCCATGCGCGGCTTCAATCCGCCGGGAGTGGTCTTTCCCGTCTCGGCCGCGATCCTGGACCAGATCAACGAGTACAGGGGCGTGCTCGAGAGCTATTCGCAGCGCCTTCTGCCGTTGGTGGAATGGGAACCGACGCCGCAATTCAACGTCCGGGTGCTGAATGACACCGGTGATTTCTACCGGTTCTTCGATGCAACCCCGCACGCCGAATTCCTCTATGCCTGCGTTCAGCGGACGATCGAACGGGACCTTCCCGAGGAAACCGCATTTCTGCAGCGCTACGATCAGTTCCGGCAGCAGGTGGACGCCTTTATCGACATGCCCGAGCGGTTGACCGATCTGCTCTTCCTTTTTCTTCACCAGAATGATGGACATCTATCGAACCGCGCGCGCGAAAAGGAATTCGCCGCGCTGACCAGTGACGAGGCAGGAAGAATCGAGGCGATCTACGCGCAAACCTTTGGTGCCCATTGAAGGTGTGATCATCAGGATCGATTTTAAGTCCGACGTTTGCGATTCCCTTGTCCCTGCCTTCATCTCCGACGCTTGACTTGTCGCCGAGACATGCACGATTTTTTCCGCACGGTCTGACCGGCCGCCGATCAGCCGCGGCCAGAACGCGCTTGACAAACCGGAGCCGTCCCGTCCAACCTCACGCATTCACCAGGGGAGTCCCGGCAAGGGGCTGAGATACTGCTGGCATTCGCGGCGCAGTGACCCGTTGAACCTGATCCAGTTCATACTGGCGTAGGGACGGTGCAAGCGCTTTGCGGGAGTTTACGCCCGAGGTCCTGTTTCGGCAGGTCGACAGAAGCGTCTTTTCATCCTCCCGGCACAGAACTGGGTCTCCAATGCAACGAGCAAAGGAGCCTCAAGATGAATGCCCTCACCCCCGCCGTCTCGACGGGACCGCTGCCCGCCTCACGAAAAATCCACAAGCCCGGTGCCATCCACCCGCAGATCAGGGTGCCGATGCGCGAAATCTCCGTCCATCCGACGGCCGGCGAACCGCCCGTCACCGTCTACGATCCGTCCGGCCCCTATACAGACCCGACTGTCGAAACCAGCATCGAAAATGGCCTTGCACGGCTTCGCCATGAATGGGTCACCGCGCGCGGCGATGTCGAAGCCTATGACGGCCGCCACGTCCGGCCAGAAGACAATGGGTTTGCGGCGGGCGAGCGCCTAACACCGGAATTTCCAGTCCGCAACCGGCCACTCCGGGCCAAGACCGGCAAGGCGGTGACACAGTTTGCCTATGCGCGCGCTGGCATCATCACGCCCGAAATGGAGTTCGTCGCCATCCGCGAGAATCTTGGTCGCGAGATCCTGCACGGCAAGCTTGAGCGCTACGGCGAGGCCTTCGGCGCGGCGATCCCCGACTTCGTCACGCCTGAATTCGTCCGCCACGAGGTGGCGCGCGGACGCGCGATCATTCCCGCCAACATTAATCATCCCGAGAGCGAACCGATGATTATCGGTCGCAATTTCCTGGTCAAGATCAACGCCAATATCGGTAACTCCGCCGTCACATCGTCGATGGCTGAAGAGGTCGAAAAGATGGTGTGGGCGATCCGCTGGGGCGCCGACACGGTGATGGATCTGTCGACCGGCCGCAACATCCACAACATCCGCGAATGGATCGTCCGCAACTCGCCGGTGCCGATCGGCACGGTGCCGCTTTACCAGGCGCTCGAGAAAGTCGGCGGCATTGCCGAGGATCTTACCTGGGAGGTTTACCGCGACACGCTGATCGAACAGGCCGAACAGGGCGTCGACTATTTCACCATCCATGCCGGCGTGCGGCTGCACTATATCCCGCTGACCGTCGACAGGGTGACGGGCATCGTCTCGCGCGGCGGCTCGATCATGGCCAAATGGTGCCTGCACCATCACCGGGAAAGCTTCCTCTACGAGCACTTCACGGAGATCTGCGACATCGCCAGAGCCTACGACGTATCCTTCTCGCTCGGCGACGGCCTTCGTCCGGGCTCGATCGCCGATGCAAACGATGCGGCGCAGTTCGCCGAGCTGGAAACGCTTGGCGAGCTGACGAAGATCGCCTGGGCCAAGGATTGCCAGGTGATGATCGAGGGGCCTGGCCACGTGCCGATGCACAAGATCAAGCAGAACATGGACAAGCAGCTCGCCGTCTGCGGCGAGGCGCCGTTCTATACGCTTGGACCGCTGACGACCGACATCGCGCCGGGCTACGACCACATTACCTCCGGCATCGGCGCCGCGATGATCGGCTGGTTCGGCACCGCCATGCTCTGCTACGTCACGCCCAAGGAGCATCTCGGCCTTCCCGATCGCAACGATGTCAAGATCGGGGTGATCACCTACAAGATCGCCGCCCATGCCGCCGACCTGGCGAAGGGTCATCCGGCGGCGAAAGTCAGGGATGACGCGCTTTCCCGCGCCCGCTTCGAGTTCCGCTGGCAGGACCAGTTCAACCTGTCGCTTGATCCAGAAACCGCGCGGTCCTTCCATGATCAGACCTTGCCCAAGGAGGCGCACAAGGTGGCGCATTTCTGCTCGATGTGCGGGCCGAAATTCTGCTCGATGCGTATCTCCCACGACATCCGTACCGAGGCGCAGAAAGAGGGCATGGCGGCGATGGCGGCGAAATACCGCGAGGGCGGCGATCTCTACCTGCCGGCGGACGAGACCGGCGCACCGCTCATACCTCAGCCACGTGAGCCATCATGAAGGTGCTGGTCAAAGGGGCCGGCGTTGCCGGCCTCACCGCCGCCTTCGAGTTCGCCGCACGCGGCGCGGCGGTTACCGTTGCCGAGACAAGGCCTGGCCTTGGGGGCAATGCGTCGTGGTTCGCCGGCGGCATGTTGGCGCCATGGTGCGAGCGTGAAAGCGCCGAGCAGCCGGTGCTGGATCTCGGGCGCGGTGCCGCCGACTGGTGGGATGCCGCAACGCCCGGCCAGGTGACGCGGGCCGGAACGCTGGTCGTGGCCGCGCCGCGCGATGCGGGCGAGCTCGACCGGTTCGCCAGCCGCACGACGGGCTATCGGCGCGTCGAGGAAGATGAAATTGCCTTGCTGGAGCCCGACTTAGCCGGCCGCTTCCGCCGCGGATTGCTCTTTCCCGATGAGGGCCATCTCGATCCGCGCCAGGCGATGGCAGCGCTTCATGACAAGCTCGCAGCCATGGGTGTCGAATTCCACTTCGGCGCCGACGCCCAGCATGTTTTTGATTTCGATCGTCAGATCGATTGCACGGGAATGGCGGCTGTCGATGACAGGCTGCGCGGCGTTCGTGGCGAAATGCTGATACTGCGCACCCCAGACATCTCGCTGTCGCGCCCGGTCAGGCTGCTGCATCCGCGCTTTCCACTCTATTTGGTGCCGCGCACCGACCACCGTTTCATGGTTGGCGCGACGATGATTGAAAGCCAGTCCGCCGGACCCGTTACGGCGCGCTCCATGTTGGAGCTGCTGGGTACCGCCTATGCCCTCCATCCGGCCTTTGGCGAGGCCGAGATCGTTGAAACCGGTGTTGGCGTCCGTCCAGCCTTTCCCGACAATTTTCCGCGTGCCGAAACGAACGGTGAGATCATCGCGATCAACGGGCTCTATCGTCACGGTTTTCTCCTGGCTCCCGCCATGGCGCGCCAGGCTGCCGACCTGGTTTTCAGTCAAGACAGAACCAAGGAGCTTGCTCATGAAACTGATGGTCAACGGCAAAGTGCATGAGGTTGCCGCCGCCACGCTGGCCGAGCTGCTTGCCGCGCTTGACTATGAGGGCGATTGGCTCGCGACCGCCGTCAACAACGACCTCGTGCACAAAGCCAGCCGGGCGGAATTCCAATTGAACGACGGCGACCGGATCGAAATCCTCTCGCCCATGCAGGGAGGCTAGCATGTTCGATCTTCTCGGGACGACGCTTCCCTCCCGCCTGCTTCTCGGCACGGCTCAATATCCTTCGCCGGCCATCCTTGCCGATGCAGTCAGGGCATCGGGCACCTCGGTGGTGACCGTCTCGTTGCGCCGTGAAATGGCAGGCGGCAGGGCTGGCGAAAAATTCTGGTCGTTGATCCGCTCGCTTGGTGTCAGAATCCTGCCCAACACTGCTGGCTGCCACTCCGTCAAGGAAGCGGTCACGACCGCACAAATGGCGCGCGAAATCTTCGGCACGACCTGGATCAAGCTCGAAGTGATCGGCAATCACGACACGCTGCAGCCGGACGCGTTCGGTCTGCTCGAAGCCGCCCGCATCCTGTGCGAGGACGGTTTTGCGGTGTTCCCGTATACTACCGACGACCTTGTCGTCGCCGAGCGGCTGCTTGCGGCGGGCTGCAAGGTCTTGATGCCCTGGTGCGCACCGATCGGTTCCGCCCTCGGGCCGGTCAACATTACCGCGCTGCGCTCGATGCGCGGACATTTCCCTGATGTCCCGCTGATCGTGGATGCTGGTCTCGGACGGCCATCGCACGCGGCAACAGTCATGGAGTTCGGCTTTGATGCCGTGCTCCTGAACACAGCGGTCGCCAAGGCGGCCGATCCGGTCGGCATGGCGCGTGCGTTCGGCAAGGCGGTCGACGCCGGTCGAGAAGCTTTCAGCTCGGGGATGCTCGAACCCCGCGACGTCGCGGTGCCATCGACACCGACCATCGGCAGGGCGGTTTTCTCATGAAGCTCGATCCCTTCTACCTGATCGTCGACAGCGCCGCCTGGATCGAACGGCTGGTGCCGCTTGGCGTCAAGCTGGTTCAGTTGCGCATCAAGGATAGGAACGAGACCACGCTGCGGACGGAAATCCGCCGCGCGAACGGCGTCTGCGCGGTCCATGGTTGCCAACTGATCGTCAACGACTATTGGCGGCTCGCCATTGAGGAAGGCTGCGACTTCGTCCATCTCGGCCAAGAGGATTTGGCTGCGGCCGACCTGCTGGCGATTAAGTACGCCGGATTGAAGCTCGGGCTCAGCACGCACGATCATCTCGAACTGGAAACGGCCATCGCTGCCGAGCCCGACTATATCGCGCTCGGCCCCATCTATCCCACTATCCTGAAGCAGATGAAATGGGCGCCGCAAGGGCTCGAGCGGATCAGCGAGTGGAAGCATCGGGTGGCGCGGATCCCATTGGTCTCCATCGGCGGCCTCAACCCCGACCGGCTCGACGGTGTCTTCGAGGCTGGTGCGGACAGCGCGGCGGTTGTCACCGACATCACGTTGAATGCCGATCCCGAAGCGCGCACGCGAGAATGGATCGAAAAGACAAAACCATGGCGCTGAGGCGAGAACCGCATGTGCTCGTGGTCGGCGGATCAGACTCCAGCGGTGGGGCTGGAATTGCACGTGATATCGAGACGATCTCTTCCATTGGCGTGCGCACCTGCCTGGCTATCACAGCGCTGACGGTGCAGACGCACGAAGCCGTGATGGAAATCCATCCTTCGCAGCCCGATCTTGTGGCCGATCAGATGTGCGCCGCGCTGCAGGCCAACAAGGTGGCGGCAATTAAGATCGGAATGCTCGCAACGGCTGAGATCGTCGTTGCCATTGCCGGCGTGCTGCGCGAAAATCCACAGGTACCGGCAGTGCTCGATCCGGTGCTGGCCTCGAGCTCCGGCCGGGGGCTTCTGGAAGCAGGTGCCATCGCTGCCATGAGGCGCGATCTGATGCCGCTTTGCTGCCTTGTGACCCCCAATCTCCTCGAGCTGGCGCTCCTTGTTGGTGCGGAACCGCCAGCCGACGAGAGCGACGCGGTGAGACTGGGACGGAAATTGCTGGCAGCCGGCGTGCCGGGCCTGCTGATCAAAGGGGGCCACGCATCAGGACCTCGATCAACCGATATTCTGTTGCGTTCCGATCAAGAACCAATCCGCTTCGACGCACCTCGTCTTGTCGCATCAATGCGCGGGACGGGTTGCATACTGGCTAGCGCGATTGCGGCGCATCTGGCGAAGGCGAAGCCGCTCGAAGACAGTGTGCGCGAAGGCAAGCGGCTTGTCTTGGCCATGTTTAAGAAGAATGCAGCAGACCGACGAAACTTGTAAGATTTTCCAACTCTCGAAAGACACGCCTGCCTCTCGCGGATCCGGGCTGGTAATTTCCCCTCGTAACTCACCTCACTCGACAGGAGTAGTTTGACGGCCTCGCCAGGCGGCGACCGCGAGATCAACGATGGCGAGGCGGCCGTCGTGCGCCGTATCTAGTCCGTTGTGTGGCATCCTTTCCCCACATTGGACTGCGATCCTGGAATTCACCTTGGTCGCGAGCTCCTGCTAAACGACGCCCCTCGACGGGAGCGGTCGATCCCGCGTCTCGGCTGCGTCTGCGCTAGGCTGACGCTCCTTAGGCCGTCCTGTTGAACCGGACTCGGGATCACGAACTGCCTCCGACAATGAATGAACATTGTCCGTCTTACGGCCATTTCATCGCCACCGCCGGTGTGCTCAAGCGATGCAGGCCATCCCTGTCATTCAAGGGATTATCGGCTTCGAAAAACAGTGAAGCTTCATCCGTCCTTGCATCCGCTTCGCTCAGGCTCAGCAGACGTCAGCAGGTTCTTCACCACGTTAAGAGCGAGGGCGTGTGGCTCAAGCCGGCTTGGCACGGGGCCGGGAGGTGATCGCGGTGTTCGAGACCGAGCCGACGCGAAACCCAACCACTTTATGTGGCTCGAGTGGTGTGAAGGTCGGATCAGCATCATTCGCGACTACCTCAATGCCCACTATGTTGCCGATGATGCGGAGCTGGCGCTGGGCGCCAGATCCCACGGCGACAGAACCGGCGACTATGCTCGTCGCGACGCCTAATCAAGCCCGATAGCAGCTCCATGCGGCACTCGTTGACAAGCCTGCCGTGATATGAACAGGATTATACAGGCTCACTGAACAGGTACCCATATGAAGCGACGCTCGGTTCAACTGTCTCCCGGCACGGGCAAGCCCGAACAGATCGCCACCGTTCTCGAACATGAAATCCGCTCCGGTGTTCTCGGCTTCGGCGACCGGCTGCAAAGCGAGAACGAGCTCGTCCATCGTTTCTCCGTCAGCCGCAACACCGTCCGCAAAGGCCTCGAGGAACTGTCCAGCCGCGGGCTGATCACCACCAAAGTCGGCATCGGCTCTTTCGTCACCTTCGATGGCAAGCCCGTTGATGACTCCATCGGTTGGTCGCGGGCGCTCGCCAATGCCGGCGCCAATGCAGAGACGCGGACGCTGCGGCTCGAGGTGATCGAGGATCCCGATCTTGCCGCACTGCTTGGTATAGAAAACCCGTTTTTTATCGCTGTCGACCGGGTGCGCACCAATGCCAGCGACGGCCACGCCATCTCCATCGAGCGCAGCCGCCTGCCATTGTCGCCGGAACTGGAGGACGTGCCGTTACGCGGGCTGCGCGAAGGCTCGCTGCACCAGACGCTGCGCGGCGCCGGCCTCATTCCCGACCATGGCGAGGAATGGGTCGGCATCGAAATGCTCAACGCCGAGGACTCTGCAATCCTCGGTTGCCCGCAAGGCACGCCCTTCCTTCGCGGTCGCCGGTTGACCCGCGCCGCCGATGACCGGCCGATCGAATATGTGACCAGCCTGCTCAACCCGGCGCATTTTGCGCTCCATATGAGGTTCTGAGTGATGCCGGACGACACCGGGAACATGACCGATCGGGCGGTGGGGGCGCTTGTCGGCGGGGCGCTGGGAGATGCGCTGGGCATGCCGACGCAGCTTTTGTCGCCGGCCCGGATTGCCGAACTCTACGGCCATGTAGAGGGCTTCATTGCTCCTTTCGCCGACCATCCGGTGTCGAAGGGGCTCGCCGCTGGAACGATCACCGACGACACCGAACAGGCGCTTCTGCTTGGCCGTATCCTGGTCGAATCCGGCAACCGCTTCGATCATGCGCGGTGGGTCAACGCGCTGCTCGACTGGGAGCGCGACGTCAAAGCGCGCGGCAGCTACGATCTGCTGGGACCATCGACCAAACGCGCCATCAACGCCATCAACAATGGCGTGTCGGCCGAGGAAGCGGGGCGCAGCGGCGACACAAATGGTGCGGCCATGCGCATTGCGCCGGTCGGCATCATGATGCCGCCGGAGCCGCTGGACGCGCTGGTCGCCAAAGTTGCTGAGACATGCCGGGCCACGCACAACACCTCGATTGCCATTGCGGCCGCAGCCGCCGTTGCGGCGGCCGTCAGCTGCGGCGTCGCCGACGGCGACTGGCGCGCCGCTTCCGACAGCGCCATCGCCGCGGCGAGGAGCGGAGCAACGCTCGGCCATTGGGTGACTGGCGGTGACATTGCCGCGCGCATTGGGTGGGCGCAGGAGCTTGTGCGCGGCAAGGCGACGAAGGACGCGATCCGGCTGATCACCGATCTGGTCGGCACCGGCGTCGCCAGTCAGGAGTCCGTTCCGGCTGCATTCGCGGTGCTGGAAGTCGCCGGCGGTGATCCCTGGCAAGCGGCAGTCATCAGTGCCAATCTCGGTGGCGACACCGACACTATCGGCGCCATCGCGACCGGCATGGCTGGCGCCTGCACCGGCTTTTCCCGATTGCCTCAGAACCGCATTGCAGACCTCAAGGGCATCGACATAGCGGCGGTTGGCGCGCTCACCGCCGAGCTTGTTGCGGCCCGTATATCCAAGCGCCGTGCGGACAGGACGGGTCCCGGCAAGGATGCGGCGGTATGAGTGGGCGTCTTGTCCATGTCGGCAGCGCGGTGGTCGACTATATCTACCGCATCGACGCCTTGCCGGCGCCGGGTACGGAGAAGACGGCGTCGAGCTACACGCAAGTCGCCGGCGGCGGCTTCAACATGATGGTCGCGGCCAGCCGCACCGGCATGAAGGTGGTGTTCGGCGGCCAGCTCGGCAGCGGACCCAATGGCGACTTCCTGCGCACGGCCTTAGCCAGTGAGGGGATCGAGACACTGACGCCGCCATCGCCCGTCATGGACAGCGGCAATTGCGTCGCCATGATCAGCAGCGATGCCGAGCGCACCTTCGTCTCGTGGCCTGGTGCGGAGAGCTTGCTCAGCCTTGACATGATGGCGCCCGTCTCGGTCGCACCGGGGGATTGGGTGTTCACCTCCGGCTATACGCTTAGCTATCCGGGAAGCCGAGACGCGCTTGTCGACTGGATCGAGGCACTTCCGGCCGACACACCGCTTGTCCTCGACCCGACACCTGTCGTCGTCGACATTCCCCGCCCTATCCTGTCGCGGATACTCGCCCGCACCAACTGGTTGAGCTGCAACACGACGGAAGCGGCCGCGATTGCCGGTCCGGGCGGCGTCGAGACACTCGCGTCACGGCTTCTTAGCGACCACTCCCCGAAGGCCGTCGGCGTCGTTATTCGCGCCGGAGCGAAAGGCTGCCACATGCGGCTGGCCGATGGCTCGGCGCAAACGAGTGCCGGCTTCGAGGTCGACGCCATCGACACCAATGGCGCCGGCGACACCCATATCGGCGCTTTCGTCAGTGCGCTGGCGCGCGGCGCGCCGCCTTTTGAAGCAGTGCGCTACGCCAATGCGGCAGCGGCCATTTCCGTCACCCGCCACGGTGGTTCATCAGCGCCGACCGACCACGATATCCAGACATTCCTAAGCCATGCCGGCGGTCCGCCGATCGGCCTCCATGGCCGGAAGCAAGAGGCCAAACGCCCGACAGCCTGACAAAGCCCGGGATGCGGGCAAACACAGAGAGGAACGAACATGCGCATGCCCGACTTGACTGCCCTGCTGACGGCGACCGCCGTCTTCACCTCCGCACTCGCATTTGCCGCCAAGGCCGACGAGGTCCACGTACTCAACTGGAAGGGCTACGGCGCCGACGAGCCGTGGGCCATCGAAGCCTTCGAGAAGGCGACCGGCAACAAGGTCGTCAACGATTTTTTCAATTCCGAACAGGAGATGCTGACCAAGCTCAGGACCAATCCCGGCCTTTACGATGTCGTCATGATCAACGCCGCCTTCAACGACCAGGCGATGGCGGAAAAGCTGATCCAGCCGATCGACACGTCCAAGCTGCCGAACTTTGCCGACATCAGCAAGGACAAGGCCGGATCGCCGATGCTCGTCCATGACGGCAAGGTCTATGGCGTGCCGTGGGTCTGGGGGCTGACGGCGCTCGCCATCAATGAAAAATCCTTCGATAAGCCGCCGACGAGCATCGCCGAAATGTGGGATCCCGCCCACAAGGGCCGCGTCACTATCCGTGATGATGCCGTCGAGGCGGTTCAGTTCGGCGCCATTGCCACCGGCCAGAACATCAACGACATCAAGGATATGGAGGCGGTCAAGGCGAAGCTCACCTCGCTGATGCCGCAGATCAAGACGTTCTGGAGCTCGGAGAACGACTGGAACCAGATGGCTGCCTCTGACCAGATCGACATCGGCACCTATTGGAGCGGCTCGGCCGACCGCGCCAAGACCCATTTCAAGCTGCCGGTCTCGCTCGTGATCCCGCAGGAGGGCGCTGTCGCCTGGCTCGACGCCTTCTCCATTCCGGTCGGTTCCAAGAATGTCGCCGGCGCCGAGGCCTTCATCAACTACATGATCGACCCGAAGTTCTATGTCGAATGGGTCACCAAGGTCGGAGCCCCGGTATCCGCCAACACCAAGGCTGTAGAAGCACTTCCCGGGGATGCGTTCAACCGCAAGGTGATGGGTGACCCGGCAGTCGCCAAGCGCATTCAGTTCCAGGCGCCCATCACAGACGCCCAGCGCGAAACCTATCTGTCGCTCTGGCAGCAGCTCAAGGTCGACGTGAAGTAACAGCAGAAGCGGGATCAGCCGACCATCCATGTCGTCTGATGCTTCCCCATCCTGGGAGGAGGATGTCATGGCAGCACAGGTTGCGGCCGCGTCGCGCAGCGGATTGAGATCGGCCTTGCCGCTGCTGGCGCCTGCCTATCTCTGGCTGACGGTTGCGATCTTCCTGCCGCTCTCAGCCATGGTCTTCTTCTCCTTCATGACCGACCTGCCGCTGTCGGGAAAGCCGTGGGCGTTCACGCTCGAAAACTATGCCGCCTTCTTTTCACAGAGCCTTTATCTGACATTGCTTTTGGCCTCGCTGCGCCTCGGCCTCGAGGTGACGCTGTGGTGCATCGTCATCGGTTATCCCGCCGCTTATGTGCTGGCCAAGGTGCTGAAAGGCCGCAGCCGAGAGGCGATTTTCCTTCTCGTCATCCTGCCGTTCTGGTCGAATGGGCTGGTGCGCATCTTCTCCTGGGCGATGGTGCTGCGTGAAGGAGGCATTCTCGACACCACGCTCAACGCCGTGCTGCCGTTCAAGATCAACATCGACCTGATGTATTCTTATCCGGCCGTCATCATCGGGCTGGTGCACTCCTACGTGCCTTACATGGTGCTGACCTGCTACTTGACCCTGCAGGCCATCGATGACTCGCTGATAGAGGCCGGGCGCTCGCTCGGTGCCTCGCGGGTGCAGGTGCTGAATCGGGTCATCATTCCGCTGTCGTTGCCGGGGCTGGTGGCGGGCGCAGCGCTCATCTTCGTCCCGGTTGTTGGTTCGTTCATGGAACCGCGCATCCTCGGCGGCCGTACCGGCACCTTTTACGGCACTGTCATCGAAGACCAGTTCGTCGCCGTGTTCAACTGGCCGCTGGGTGCTGCGCTCTCCTTTATCCTGTTGGCCGTCGTGCTGGTCATCCTGGCGGTTGCCTCGCCGGTGCTGCGGAGGGCTACGTGATGGCGACGACACGTGCTCTCGAATGGCTCGGCCGCCTCTACATCTGGCTATTGCTCGCCTTCCTCTATGTGCCCATCGTCATCATGGCGCTGATGTCTTTCAACGTTTCGCCCTTCTACCAGCTGCCGTTCGAGTGGACGACGGAATGGTATGTCTCGCTGTGGCAGAACGCCCAGCTTATCTCAGCCACCTGGAACAGCGTCGAAATCGCAGTCATCAGCACCATCATCTGCGTCGTGCTTGGCTCGGCCGCGTCACTTGCGCTCTACCGCTATGAGTTTCGTGGCAAGAAATTCCTGCAGGCGCTGCTGTTTCCGCCAATCGCCATTCCGTGGCTGATAACCGGCACGGCGATGTTGATCTTCTTCTTCGGCGTCGGCATTGGGCGCGGCCTGTTCGCCATCCTGCTCGGGCACGTCGCGCTTGCGCTGCCCTACGTCATTGTCGTCGTGTCGGCCCGACTGCAGACCTTCGCGCCCGAGTTGGAAGAGGCGGCGCGCTCGCTCGGCGCCAATCAATGGCAGGTGACGAACCGCGTCACGCTGCCCTGGATCATGCCGGGCGTCATTGCCGGCGGGCTGTTCGCCTTCGCCGTGTCCTTCGACCAGTTCGTCGTATCCTACTTCCTGTCGACGCCCGGCCAGACGACGCTGCCGGTCGAAATCTACGCCGCGATCCGCAAGGGATTCACACCCGAGATCAATGCGGTCTCGACGATCATCATTGTCGTGTCGATGGCACTGATGCTGCTGACGGCGCGCTTCTTCAAATTCGGCGGAGAGAAGTAATGGCTGGCGTCCAAGTAGCGAACGTGTCGCGCGCTTTCGGTGCCCATAAGGCGCTGGACGATGTCTCCATCGATTTCGCCGATGGGGGCTTCTATGCCCTGCTCGGGCCGTCAGGCAGCGGCAAGACCACGCTGCTGCGACAAATCGCGGGCTTCGACTTTCCCGATTCCGGCCGCATCACCATAGGTGGTGAGAGCGTCGAGCGGGTGCCGGTCGAAAAACGGCGCATCGGCATGGTGTTCCAGAACTACGCCCTGTTTCCCAATATGAGCGTTGCCGGCAATGTCGCCTTCGGCCTGTCGGTGCGCGGCGAGCCCAAGGCGGTGATTGCCAGCGAGGTACAGCGCGCACTCGATCTCGTGCAACTCGGCAGGCTCGGCGGCCGCCGGCCGCACCAGCTGTCCGGCGGCCAGCGCCAACGGGTTGCGCTCGCTCGCGCGATCGTCATCCGGCCGCGCGTGCTGTTGCTTGACGAGCCACTCGGCGCGCTGGACAAGGCGCTGCGCGTCGACATGCAGATCGAGCTCAAGCGCATCCAGCGCGAGATCGGCATCACCACCATCTTCGTCACCCACGACCAGGAAGAAGCGCTGACGATGAGCGACCGCATCGGCATTCTGCGCGATGGCAAGCTGGTGCAGGAAGGCTCGCCCGAGGAGATCTACGATCGGCCGAAGAGCGAGTTTGCCGCCACTTTCCTGGGCGACGCCAACATCCTTCGCGGCGACAGCACGGGCAACGGCATCCGACTGCCGGACGGCACAGCGATTGCCGCTGGCGCGGGTGCCAAGCTTGCCGCTGGTGCCAAGGCAAGCTGCGCCGTGCGGCCCGAACGCCTCCGCATCTTCATTGATGCCGAGGCTCCGGATGCGGCCAATGCGAATGTGCTGCGAGGGCAAGTGTCCAAACGCATCTTCGCCGGAAATAGCAGCACTTACTTTGTCGAGCGTGCCGGCCAGACGCTCAAGGTGATTGTGCAGAACACCGGCGCTGGCAGGCTGGCGGAAGGTCAGGACGTCGTGCTGAGCTGGTCGCCAGAAAGCACGGTCTTGATCGCGGCGGGTTAGATTGACAATCAGCGTCGATTTTGTCGTCGGCGTGGCCGCGGTGGCCTATCCGGGCAAGGGTGGCGGATTTACCAAGACGCTGCTTCGCGGCCGCACCTCTCGCGTCGTGGTGACGATGGGCATGCCTTCCTTCTTTACCGGCTCTGGTTCCTCGGCCACGGCATTGCCGGCAAGGGGCGCAGCATCTTCGGCGCATTCATGCACGGCTCGACCTCAGCGCGGCAGATCGACGGCGAGGCCGATGGGCCGTCCGAGCCCTCTATGGCGTTACAGGTCTTGGCACCGTCGGCCCCCTTAGCGGAGCATGACGGAAAAGGCTGAAACGCCCCCCTTTTCGCCGCAGCTCAGCCGCTTTCCATCGAAGGGCTTTCAAGGTGGTAGGCGCGTGAGCCCGTTCCTAGTCCGAAATGATTACTTGCGCTGTAGCTAATGTAATTACAATCTTATCAAGCCGGAAGCCGCATCGACCGGCCAAGCGCGAGTACCGTCTCCGCCACTGTCTCAAGACAGCCGACGACATTTTTTGCGGTGCGCTCTAAGGGGGAAATTCAATGAGATTGACGATTATTTGTGCGGCAATTGTGATTGCCGGATCCACCGCCACCGTTGCGCACGAGAAGAAGATGGTGGTCAGAACAGAAGTCACGTCAGCCTGCCCCGACTTGTAAGGCACGGTCAAGAAAAAGAGGGGAACAGAGTTGGATTGCGGTTCAACCGGAACTGTCTCCAGCGCGGTCCCGAAAGACAAATCGGAGCCGCGCCTAGGCTATGAAACGGTTAGTCCCGGGATCATATCAATCTTTTAGCTCACAACCGGCTACGAAGGCGAGCGCCGGCATGATGCGCTGCCCCTCCCCGTGCGATTGTTCCTTCGATCGGCGACAGCAACGAACGACCTGTGAAGCGGTACCGCCCCAAGCGGATGTTGTATCACCGTCTTGGTCTGTCGGATGACGAGATGAGGCCGGCGCCAGCTAGGAACCTGCGAACTGCGATGCGAACATCCTGCTGCCGTCCAACCAGAAGATGTCCGCCAGTGTCGTAGACGACCAGTTTGGGCCTTGAACGGCGCTCCACTCCGGTAACAACAGGCAACTGCAATATGGAACGGTCGCCTGGCCCTCTGCATAGCCCTTCAGATGCGTCTTTGATTATTGCTTGAGGAACGCGCCCGTGTAGGTCTGGCCGGCAAGCGTAACGGTTCCGGCCAGGGCCCCGTCGGGCCGCATGACAAAACTGACGTCCGCGCCATTCGGTAAGCGCTCAAGCTTCCACGTGCTCCCTACAATTCTTCCAGCGCCGGCGGCCTCTCCCGGATAGTTGTCGCCCAGATTTCCCCACGCATAGGTGACCGTCACTTTTCCATTGGAAGAAATCGTCTGAACAGCAAGTTTGGCGTCATACATCCCGTCCAATTGTCCGGCCCATAGACCCGAAAAAGCAGCATACTTTGTTGGAACGCCCTTGCCAGGGGGAGTGACTGCCACGGATTGATCTAAGATCGCTGAGCCGGAAGGAACAGCGCCAGGATGCAAGGCAGGTTGTGAAGGAATACTATCAGGTTCTAACGCAGGTTCGAGAGTGGCGGGTTGCGGCGTTTCAGGAGCCGATTGGCACGCGGCTAAAGCAAGCGCCGCGAAGCCAAGCATTGCGTTGCACATGCGGTGTGCCATCTTCTGGTGCCCCGGGCCATCTTTGAGTGAAGCGCGGGCCGACCTTATCACGCGTTTTCACAACCTGTGTCTAGGCAAGCTATGTCGTACGACGGCGGCTCGTCGAAAAGCAGCCTTTGGTGCCGTTCAGATCACAAAGTTGATGGCTGACGCTGACCGCTAGCTGACGATGCTTTGCCAACGTTGGCGATCTGACAGTTGCTGGGCCCATCATTCTTTACCGCGACCTCGGCGGCGAAGCATTGCGGTCGACCGCTTGACGGATCGATACGGTCGGGGTCGGGATGCGCATTTGCGCGTTCACTGCTGGAAGCACGAATTGGCAGTCTGAAGCTTGCACCGGTTGAGCTATCCCGAGGGATCTCCTGATTCATCCGACGAGATATTTGTCTCAGATATTCTCCGGCGTGACTATTTCGAAAGGTATGGACCGCTGAAGCGTAGCGAACGGTGCTTGTGGTCCCATGACATCAATCATTGTCTGCACAAGAAGTGCAGAGGTCGCCTCCAGCGGATGACAAAGGGCTGCGGTGATCAACCCTTCAGACAATCCCTTTCGGGTCTCGGGGCCAATGTCACGGCAAACCAACTTGATCCCCGACCGCCTTTCGGAAGGAACCTCCCTCAGTGCGCGAAGTACACCGGTTATTCCGCCGCCGACGATCAGAATTCCCACAAGATCGTCAGTCGCCTTCAGCAACTCGGCCACCATTCGGTAAGCCTCGCTCGATTCCTCGTGGGTGGGGCGACTTTCCTCCACCGTGAGCCTTGGAGCGTGCTCGCGCAAGTAGGAGCGAAAGCTAGCGTCTGCGACGTCTTGGCATTGATACCGATGATTCCCTATGAAAACCGCAATGCGACCAGGACCATGGGTCGTTTGGGTAATCAGGAAGGCTGCAGTGCGCCCCAGTTTCCAGTTGTCGGTGCCCACATACGCGGCCCGTTCGGGCGCTGATTGGTCCGTAATGTAAGAGACGACTGGTTTGCCCATCTCCTTCAATGAACGGATGGCCTGACCAATGATCGGGTGATCTGCGGCGACCACCGCGACGGCATCGCATGCGTCGCCGAGCGCGATGAGGCGGCTCGAGATAGTCTCAGGCGTCAGCAGATCCACAAAGTCGACGACAGGTTCAATCACCTCGTCCCGACGATCGCGACAGGCGGCGACGATTTTCTTCCCGAACAGCTGGTAGAGGTCGCGGGTGGACTGCTGGAGCAGGAAACCTAATCGGTACTGGGGCGATAGCTGACGGGCCCGGTTATCAATCGCTCCGATAGCGTAAAACCCTATTTCTTCCGCCGCGCTTTGGACGCGTTGGACGGTTTTCGGCCGTACGGAAACGGTCCCACTCAGAATTCTGTTTACAGTCGCTGTAGACACGCCTGCCGCGGTAGCGAGATCGCGAATTGTCGGCCGTTTCATGAATGTTAACCCTCTTTTGTATCATCATGATTGAAGCTAAATGATACAAATGTCATTTTGATATTATTTTCGACTTCTACAAATATCAACCCTCCGATATGAAACGTGCCGAGCTAGGGCTCAATTTGATGATGAGCCCCGGGGCGACTGGACCAGCAAGCACACGACTGATCCGGGCGAGGAGGTGCTGTTACGATGGATGACCTTCAGTATGGAACACGCGACAAACGCGGCAATTGGGCACCGCACCGCCGTGCAGAGCCGGCGCCGTTGTGGCATCGTCCGTTCAATGCAAAAAAGGTGGTTGCCTGGATTCCCGATTTTTTTTGGCCGTGGAACGCTTTCCACATCGCCACAGCGATCCTTTGGGTCAACCTGCTCATCCCGAGCTGGCAGAGCCTCGCAAGCTTGTCGTTACTCAATTATTTCTGGCTATACGGTCTGAACGCCGCCGGCATTTTCCTGTTTTATGGCTTCTTCGAGCTGCGCTACTACGTCCATCGCCGGCAGGGGACGCGCTTCAAATACAATGCGAAATTTCCGTCTGATGTGCCGTCCGACGTTTTCTGGTTCCAGCGCCAGAACCTAGACAATTTCCTGCGGTCTTTCTTTGTCACCATCCCGCTGTGGACCGTGGTCGAGATCGTGATGCTGTGGGTCTATGCCAACAGCTGGGCGGCCTGGCTGCCCTGGACGACCAATTGGCTCTACTTGTCCTTCTTGGTGTTGATCGGACCGTTTGTGCACGAGGTTTATTTCTTTCTGCTGCATCGCGCGATCCATTGGCCACCCCTTTATAAGTGGGTGCATTCGGTCCACCACAACTCGATCAACCCGAGCCCGTGGTCGTCTCTGTCCATGCATCCGGTCGAGGGTTTCCTGTACCATGCCGAGGCTTGGCTGCACTTATTGATCCCATCCAACCCGGTCTGTGCCTATTTCACGCTGCACGGCGCCGGTTTCGGCGCAGTCAACGGCCATCTTGGCTTCGAGACGTTCGAACTCACCGACAAGATGAATCTCGATAGCCATTCCTACGTGCATTACCTGCACCATAAGTACTTCGAGGTGAACTACGGCGGTGATGGCCTCGTGCCCCTCGATAAGCTGTTAGGTACTTGGCACGACGGTAGCAAGGAAGCCGACGACGCGATGAAGACGCGCTTCCGCAAAAAGAAGGAAAAGCTGCGCGCCAAGCAGGAAGCCCGCGGCGCGGCCTCTGACATGCCGGCAGAGTGACGGAACGACACCGTCCCGCATGTGCCTGGGAGGAGCGGGCGGGCGGGACAGTAGAACTTAATTTCAACACCCGCGAGGCGGGTGAAACCTGGGAGGACGACTGTGACGTTATTCAAGACACTCGTGTCGGCAACGGTGCTGACAGCATTTAGCACTGGCGCGACGCTTGCCGCCAACATCTTCGTCATCGGCGGCAAGCCGGACGACCCGTTCTGGTCAATCGTCAAACGCGGCGCCGAAGACGCGGGCAAGGTGGTCGAAGCCCAGGGTGGCAAGGTCACCTGGCTCGGGCCCCAGAACTACGACAATCTGGGCGTGGACGCCGCCGAACTGATCCGCCAGGCAATCGACCAGAAGGCCGACGCCATTGTCGGTCCGGACTGGGTGCCGGAAGCGATGGACCCTGCGTTCAAGGCAGTCGTGGATGCTGGCATTCCCCTAGTGATTTACAATGCCGGCGGGTTGAAAGCGGCCGATCGCCTCGGCGCCATGAACTATGTTGGCTCTGACGACTACAAAGGCGGCGTCGCCGGCGGCGAGTATCTCGCCAAGGCCGGCAGCAAGAAAGGCGTCTGCATTAACACCCTCCCGGGTGCGGCCAATATCGAGGCTTACTGTGGTGGCTTCAAAGAAGGGATGAAGAATGGCGGCGGCGAAGCCGACGTCCTGCCCTTGCCCGCCACGTCCTTCGGCTCGGCTACAGCTGTGGCCCAGGCGGTAAAGGCCTATCTGCTGCAACATCAGAACGTGAGCGCCGTGTTCACCATCGGCAACGTTGACGCCAACTCCGCCATGAACGGCATCACGCAGTCCGGGAAAGACGGCAAGGTTCAGCTCTGCGGCATAAACTTCGACGAGACCATCCTGAATAACGTGAAGGACGGAAAACAGGCCTGCGCCATCGACCAGCAGGGATACCTGCAGGGCTACCTCGCCGTCGCGATTCTGAATGGCAAGGTGAACTACGGCCTGACCGTGCCGACCCGCGAAATCCTCACCGGCCCCGGCATAATCGACAAGAGCACTGTCGAGGCCACCATTGCGGGCGTGAAGGCTGGGACGCGCTAAGTCCTTAACCAAGGCCGCTCGCGAAGAAGCGAGCGGCCCTTCCATCCCTATAACGTGGCGACCGCGTTTGGCCGCCCGCTTGCTCGCGGATCCATCATGACGGCGCATCCAGTGATATCTCCCGCAGCCCCAACGTCAGAGCCCGCCCGTTATGGACTGGCGCTCGGCCGTCTGGCGCGCCGGCCCGAGGCGGGCTCGTTCCTCGGCATGGCCGCAGTCTTCCTCTTCTTCGGACTTTTCGGTGGCAGTGGCTTTCTGTCAGCAGCCGGTACGGCCAGCTGGCTCAACGTCGCGTCTGAGATCGGCATTATCGCCCTTCCGATAGGATTGCTGATGATCGCCGGCGAACTGGACATATCGGTCGGCGCCGTCATTCCCGCAGCCTCTTTGACCGCCGCCATCATCTCCGGCCACTATGGCCTACCAGATTGGCTCGGCATCCTGGCCGCGCTCGGGATGGGCCTCGCCGTCGGCTTCATCAATGGCCTGTTTGTGACGCGAACCATCATCCCGTCCCTCATCATTACCATAGGGACCATGTTTGGCACGATGGGCCTCACGCTTGGCCTCACCGTCATGATCGCCGGCAGCACCGGTGTCTCGTTGGTGCCGGACGCTCTCACCAAGGCGATTCTTGGCCAGTATCTCGGGGGCATGTTCCAAGTCACAATTCTCTGGTGGCTGGCCTTCATCGTCGGCCTATTCTGGCTGCTGCACGTCTCGCCAGTTGGCAACTGGATCTATGCACTCGGCGGTGACAAGGTAAGCGCGCGCAACGTCGGTATCCCTACCAACCGGCTTACCACCGGCCTGTTCATGTTCAGCGGCTTTAGCGCCGCTTTCGTCGGGGTCAGCCAAGTGATGGTCTACCAAAGCGCCCAGGTTCTGGCAGGCGAGTCCTTCATCTTCAATTCCATTATGTGCGTGGTCATAGGGGGCGTGCTGCTTACCGGCGGCTTCGGCTCAATCGTCGGCATCGTGTTCGGCACGATCACGTTCTCAGTCGTCAACCAGGGAATCTACTTCACCGGTATCGATCCTAACATGGGAAGCATCATCATCGGCGCACTTTTGCTGATCGCGGTGCTCACCAACGACACCTTCCGGCAGCTGGCTCTCAGCTATTCGGCGAAGAAGGCGTGAGGGACAGCCATGACTGATGCAATCAAATCTTTTCTGCGCCGCCCCGATGCGGGCTCGATCCTCAGCCTGGTCGGTGTCGTACTGTTCTTCGTCATTTTTGGCGGTGTCGACCTTCGGACCCTCGTCAGTGCGGCCAGCTGGGTCAACTTCGCCGCCAATCTCGGCATTGTCGCCATTCCTCTCGGCCTCCTGATGATCTCGGGTGAACTCGATATCTCCATCGGTGCGTTGATCCCAGCGGGCTCAATGACCACCGCCATCCTCACCGGCTATTACGGCATGCCCATGATGGTCGGCATCGTGGGCGCGCTCGCGGTTGGCGTGATGGTCGGCCTCGTCAACGGCCTGCTGACCGTCCGCACTTCCGTGCCCTCGCTTATCATTACGCTCGGCACGCTGGTCGCCATGCAGGGCGTGGTGCTCAGCGCCTCGGTGTTGTTGACCGGCAATGCCAGCGTGGCGGTCACCGCGCCAGGCTGGGCCAAATTTCTGTTCGGCCAACTGATCGGCGGCAGCCACCAGGTCATCATAGTCTGGTGGATAATTATCGCTGTGATCGTCGGCTTCGTCGTGCATCAGACTCGATACGGCAACTGGCTATTCGCCATGGGCGGCGACCGCATAAGCGCCCGCAATGCAGGCATTCCGACGGGCCGCATGACCATCGCGCTGTTCGTGCTGTCCGCCGTCAGCGCCACATTCGTCGGTATGTGCCAAGCCATCCAGTTCAATTCGGCCCAAGTCTCCGGCGGAATGAGCTTCATCTTCAATGCGATCGTGTCTGTGGTGGTGGGCGGCGTGCTTCTCACCGGCGGCTTCGGCTCGGTGATCGGCATCTTCGTCGGTACAGTCACGTTCGCCATTGTGAGTCAGGGAATCTATTTTACCCAGATTGACCGCAACTGGTCGAACTTGATCATCGGTGTGATGCTCCTGGTGGCTGTGCTGATGAACCAGTCCTTCCGCGAGTTAGCCCTGTCGTACAGACCCCGCAGGGGCGCGAAGCCCGCCGGAGGTGCCGCCAAGCACTGAGAGAAGTTTATGAAATTGAAGGCCAATCCCGCGAAAAAGGGCTGAACGCGTCATGAGCGACAAACCTGCCATTCTCGAACTGAAGAACATCAACAAGTCCTTCGGCGCGATCGACGTGCTGCACGACATTTCATTGGAAGTGCGCCAAGGTGAGGTGTTGTGCCTGTTGGGCGATAACGGTGCCGGCAAATCCACCCTGATCAAGACGCTAGCGGGCGTCTTCATGCCCACCAGCGGCCAAATCTTGATGGACGGCCAGCCGATTAGCTTCAACGGGCCAAGTGATGCGCAAGAGCGCGGCATTGCCACGGTGCACCAATTCGGGGGCACTTTCCCGCTAATGAGCATAGGCCGGTCTTTCTTCGTGGGATTGGAGCCAACGAAGGGCTGGGGCCCGTTCAAGTTCTACGACCGTAAGCGCGCCAACGAAATCGCGGTCAAAGCGGTGCAAGATTTCGGCATCACGCGCATCGACGATGGCGACCGGCTGGTCGGCGGCCTGTCGGGCGGCGAACGTCAGTCCCTGGCTATTGCACGCGCCGTTCATTTCGGGGCCCGCGTCCTCATCCTCGATGAGCCAACCGCGGCGCTCGGCGTCAAGCAGGCGGCACACGTGCTTCGCATCGTCAACGAAGCCAAGCGCCGCGGACTCGCGGTCATCTTCATTACCCACCAGGTGATGCACGCGATGGCTGTGGGCGACCATTTCGCCGTGCTCATCCGCGGTGCCATCGCCGCGGATTTCCGCAAGCACGAAAAGACACGAGAGGAGATCACCGACCTGATGGCCGGCGGCGAGACCATGGCCGACCTCGAAGCCGAGATCGAAAATTATATGGATGAGCACGAAGGCCATCCGCCGCCTCTGGAAGTAGTTGAGGAGCGAACGAGTCGATAGGCTTTCCTCAGCAAGCGCGGCATCCGCCGCCTCCACATCAACCGACGCCTTAGGATTGCCAGGGTCGGCGGCCGTTAACTCAGAAAAAAGGCAGAAGAATACATGACAACCCGCATTGCCGTGATTGGCGCCGGCCTAATGGGCGCAGACCATGCTAAAATAGTCGCCGAGGACCTCCCCGGCGCCACGCTCCAGCTGGTGTGCGACAGGGACGAGGCCCGTGCCCGTGCGGTCGCCAATGCCCTTGGCGCCTCCGACATCTCCACCAACCCCGAAGGCGTCATCGCACGGCACGACGTGGATGCGGTGATCATCGCGAGCCCCGATTTCACGCATGCGCCGTTGTCGCAGGCTTGTATCGCGGCCGGCAAACGCGTGCTGTGTGAAAAGCCTCTTTCTCCATCGTCCGCCCAATGTGTCGCAGTGATGGAGGCTGAACAGAAGGCGGGTGCGAAGTTCGTCCAGATCGGCTTCATGCGCCGCTACGACCGCTCCTACCAGGAAATGAAACGTGCTCTATCAGGTGGCGGGCTTGGACGGCCGCTGATGATGCACAATTTCCACCGCAACGTTGAAACGCCAGCGGCCGATTTCACTGGCGCCATGGCCATCACCAATTCCGCCCCGCACGAATTCGACGTGGTGCGCTACGTACTCGACACTGAATACGCTTCAATCTCGGCCTTCCAGCCGAAGCGCTCCGATGCACGTGTCGCGCCAGTCTTCATGGTGCTCCAGACAGTTGACGGCCAACTCGTCAACATCGAGATCAACAACAATGCCGCATATGGCTACGACGTGCGCGCCGAGCTTATTGGCGAGCAGGGTGCTGTGGCGATGAACAATGTCGCCTACACCCGCTTAGATTCGGCGCTCGCCCAGAGCACGGGCTACGATGCAGACTGGCGGACCCGCTACGCCGACGCCTACCGCAGGCAGAATCGCGACTTCCTCCGTTTCGTAACTACCGGCGAGTTCCCCGGCACCGCCGCCGATTGCTGGGACGGCTACTGCGCTGCCACCGTTGCCGACGCGGGCGTGAAGTCGCTGAACGAAGGGCGCAACGTGTCCGTGCAAATGATCGAAAAGCCGGAGTTTTATGCATGAAATTGGGTTTCGTTTCCGACAGTCTAGGCGGCCTTCCCTTCGAGACGATGCTGGACCATGCCAAGCGCATGGGCGTCGATGGCGTCGAGGTGAACACCTGCGGCTGGTCCACCGCACCGCATTTCCCGCTCTCGTCCCTACTGGGCGATAAGGAAGGCCAGAAGCGCTTCATCAATGCGTTTGAGGAGCGCGGGTTGGAAATCATCAGCCTCAATGCAAACGGCAATCCGCTGCATCCAACCGACCCAGCCCAGGGTCAGGGGTTGAAAGATACGATTCGCGTGGCCGGGGAAATGGGCATCCGGACCGTGTGCACCATGAGTGGCCTTCCTGCCGGCAAAGCTTCCGACGCCATGCCTAACTGGGTCGTCTCGTCGTGGCCCCCGGAAACGCAGACCATCCTGAAATATCAATGGGAAGAGAAGATAATCCCGTTCTGGACCGACATCGTGGCGCTGGCTCAGGAGAATGGCGTGGAGCGCATTGCGCTGGAACTCCACGGCAACCAGTGCGTCTACAACGTGCCCTCGCTCTTGAAATTGCGGCAGGCGGTCGGCCCGGTCGTAGGCGCCAACCTAGATCCCTCGCACCTCTTTTGGATGGGCGCTGATCCCCTGGCGGCGGCTCAGTCGTTGGGCGAGGCGGTCTACCACGTTCATGCCAAGGATACGATGCTGAACGGCCCGGTGCAGGCGACGACCTCTCTATTGGAAAACGGCAGCCTGATGGATATTCCGGCGCGATCCTGGAGCTACATCACGCTGGGCTTCGGCCACGGCGAGGAGTGGTGGCGGCAATTCTGCTATCGCCTGAAGATGGCTGGCTACGATGGTTGGCTCTCCATCGAGCATGAGGATGTCCTTTTGAACTCGCTCGACGGGCTCGAAAAGTCCGTTGCGCTACTCCAAGGCGTCATGCCGTCCGCCCCTGCCGACTTCAAACCGCAAGCCATCTGAAGGAAGACACAATGCCCTGGATCAACGCCTGTGCCGCCAACGAAATAGAAGCCGAAGAAGCCAAACGCTTCGATCATGGCGGCCGCACCTTCGCGATTTTCCGCAACGACGCGAATGAATACTACTGCACAGACGGGCTTTGCACCCACGAGAAGATTCACCTCGCTGACGGCCTCGTCATGGCCAATACGGTGGAATGCCCCAAGCACGCTTCCGTTTTCGACTTCACGACCGGCGAAGTAGAGACGCCACCGGCCTGCGAGAACCTCAAGACTTACAAGACGAAGGTCGAGAATGGCCGCGTCATGATCGAGGCTTGAGCCATCATGGGCCAACCCTTCCAGCTGTCCGCCTGCGCCGAGATGCTTTGGCTTGATCGCCCAATTGCTTGGCGCGTCGCGCGCTTGCATGAGATGGGTTTCGGCATCGGATTGTGGAATTGGCCGGACCAGACCTCGAGGAGCTCGAGAAGACGGGCGCGACTTTCACAATCATGAACGGCTATCTCGACGGAAGGCTCGCCGATGACGAGGGGGCCGACATTCTCTTAAAATCGGCGCTCGAGACCGCGAAGGTCGGAAAGCGCCTCGGAGTTGCTCGGTTGAACCTGCATGGCACCGGTCTTGGCGAGGGCGGCATTCCTATTGTAAAAACTGACATCGAGACTGGCCCGATGTGGCTCAAGGCGCGGGACACGTTAAACCGCATCTGTGACATGGCCGAGGCCGAAGATGTAACCTTCACGCTCGAGAATCTGAACCGGCTTGATCACCCCGGCTGCCCATTCGGCTCGACGGCAGCAGTGCTGGCATTGGTGTCATCGATCAACAGACCGCAATTGCGTATCAATCTCGACCTCTATCACACTCAAATCGGCGAGGGCGATATTGTGCGCTGGTGCGAGAAGTGCCTGCCGTTCATCGGCGAGGTGCAGGTGGCTGACAACCCGGGTCGTTGCGAGCCGGGAACGGGCGAGATGAACTGGCGGTACATCGCGAGAGCTCTATTCGACATGGGATACCGCGGGCCGGTGGGTTTGGAGGCGTTTGCCCAAAACGATCCGGAAGCGGCGTTGGAGGCTTTTCGGCGGGCTTTTACGGTGTGAGCTATGCCGGGAATGGTCATCATAGGTGCGATGCGGGTTTGGGCGTTATGATCAAGTGCGGCAAGCTATCCGACTATGCTTTCCGATCCGAACACCGCTCGCAGACTCATTTTCAAGGCCGCCTGAACTGCAGCGGAGGCTGATTATGGGCATGTATCACAACCGTCCTCATGTCGAGGACATCCGAAAGATGAAGAAGAATGGACAGAAAATCTCCATGCTCTTCGTCAGCACGCGAGACGAGGCAGCTGCCGCTGCCGCAGCAGGCATTCATATGCTTTCCATCGAGGGTCGATTTTTCGATTCGGAAATGCGGCAGGCAGCGGGCGACTGTTTCGTACAGGTCGGCCTGCCATATGGCAGCTGGGGCAGCTTTGCTGGCCGCCCGCTGGCGACAGCAGAGGATTATCTGCGTGCAGCCTTCCACTTCGCTGGCATTGGTGGTGACGCCTTTTATTGTGCGGCGTCTTACGACATCCAGAAGGCACTTTGCGACAACTACATCCCTGTCGTTGGCCATATCGGCTTAATCCCGTCATACATCACCTGGACGGGCTGGCGCGCAGTCGGCAAGACCGCGGACGAAGCGATGCGCCTCTGGCGACACACCCAGAAACTTGCGGAGATCGGCGTCTTCGGAGCGGAACTGGAAGTCGTGCCCGATCGGGTCGCGAAATTCTTGGCTGAAAACTCATCGCTTGTCATGCTTGGCATGGGCGCTGGCAAGTATGCGGATGCGCAGTACCTCTTCACGGAAGATGTGTGTGGTTACGGCAAGAACCACACGCCGCGACACGGAAAGGTTTACCGACACCTTGGCCCTGAACTGCAGAAGATCCAGGACGAGCGCCTTGTCGCCTTCAGGGAATACAAGGCAGACATCGATTCCGGTAGGTATCCCGGTGACGAGCATACTGTTCCGATTGGGGATGCCGAGTTCGACATGTTCATGCAAGCAGCCAAACAGTGAGAACCAGTGGGGCTCTCTGATTCCTCACGAGCGGGCGGTAGACAAGTCGTATCTCGCGACAGTCCGGTGCCAACGCTCGCCGAACTCAAAATGCTGATTGCGAAAAAGGAGCTCGTACTTCCCACGAAGTTGGAAACTGTCGCCCGGGTGATTTGCGCAGCCGGACTACGTGGCTTTCGAGAATGCCGCCGCGATCGTGCGCCGATGCGGAGTGTCCCCGACAACCTTATCCCGCCTCGCACCGCGCCTCGGCTTTAGGTCCTTCAAGGAAATGCAGAATTGCTTCCGAAATTGTATCCTAAATCGAAAGAACCAAGCAAAACAAGCTGACACGCTTTCCAGCCCGTCATTGAGAGACGGCCAGACCGCGTCCGGTTAGCTTAGATCATCGAGAGCTGTGAATAGCAGGAGATGGAGCAACCTCGACCTGCAGCGTAGTCCTCGGCAATGTCCGCTTTTCGGCGATGGCGAAGTCCGCAGCAATGACTGACTTGGTGAAGCGTTTCTGGTGGCGTCAGGCGTACGAAAGTCTCTCATGCAGGAACCCGCGGGCCGCGGACGATTGCCTATGGAGATTTGTGCCTCGGGGATGCCAGCGCTTGTCGCGAACCCCGCATTGGGCATGTCGTGGAAGCGGCTTCCGGGCCAGGTCGCAGAGCCTGTAGCGTTGCTTCCGACGGGATTGGTGTGCGTGACGACCGGCGCCACGGCAACGTGCACATAGCATCCTGTTGACCGGCGCTTCAGATGACGCAGGAAGGCCTGATGGTCGGCCAGGTGCGCCGCCGATCCGAAGAAGGCGAGCCGACCGGCGTCGTGCAGCGCGACCAGCCGGGTCAGGAACAGACGGCGGAACAGGTTGGCCAGTACTCTGACTGGAAGAACGAAGGCGACGATATCCAGCGTGATCCGTCCGGCGCGATGCCGCCGCCCGGCATCCTGCTGCCTATGGGGTCCCAAGCCCGCATCAGCATGTCTTGCTGCATGCGCTGCGAAGCGGCGTGATCGGAGCATCGGTCGACAAGGTAGCCGTGGCAAGTTCCTCTCGTTGAAGGGAACTCCATGGTCAAATCGCAGGCTTTACCTGCTCAAGGCGTATGAATACGCGTCACCTCAGAACCAGGCGACCCTCCCGCGAAGCAGGTTCGTGCATACGGCGCAAAGCGGTCATTTTAGGGTATGTTCCGAAGTGATATCACACCATCGATCGCCACCAAGGTAACGTTCAGGTCGATAGCCAGCGTTCGTTACAGAAAAGCCTTGGGTCTAAAGCTCGATCTGACACGGCGCGTTCAACAAGCGGTTCTGTTGTTCGCTCAACCGCTCGCCCCGTGGTCGCTCAGACAGGAGGGACCTGAGCGCGCTCAGGATTTGAACCTGCGACCCCATCGTCCCGAACGATGTGCGCTACCGGCAAAGCCGCAGGTTCCCGGGTTCCTTCGGCACGCTCGCTCCGCAATGATTGCATTTCCTTTCGGGCTTTGTGTGGGGAACCTGTGGTGCGATCGGGCCAAGTTCACGTTTTCATCGCCACCTATCCTGAGCGAGGTTTTCGTCGCCTTGGCGGCGACGTGCTTCTTGGCGATCTTCTCGGCGGCGTCTGCCTGGAAGTCGGGATGATGGTGACCATAAGTATCGATCAGAACATCCACGGTGATGCCGAGAAAGCCCGCGGCCTGCCACATGTCGGCGCCGGCCCGCATCAGCCAGGTCGCAGCGGTGTGGCGAAGCGTGTGCGAAGTGACGTCGGGACCGAGGCCGGCAGCGTCGCGAGCTCTCCTAAAGCTCTTCTTGACCGACCCCACCGGCTTTCCATTCCACTCCACCACAAAGTCTTGCGATATCTTGCGACCAATATTTGCGCTCTTGCCGCGCGCCTTGGTCCTGATATCGAGATCTGTGCACGCCCAGCGGCGGAGATGCGCCAACAGCCTGTCCGGCAAGCGCACAGGCGGCTGGCGTTTTTTGGTCTTCTTTGCGCTATCGGCGCGGCGGTAAAAGATGCCGCGGTCGAGGTCCACATAACCACGCCCTTTGGTGGGACGGATGGCGGCACCGCAAACTGCGGCAGAGCGCGTTCCTGTATAAAGCGCGACAAGCATGAAGCGGGCGAGGTGTCGCCCGGTACGCCGGTCGCTCTCCTGGCCCTTCCATTTCTGCTTCATACGCCACGCGGCCCAGATAAGGGCGGCCGCCTCACTGCGCGTCAACCAGCGCTCGCGCGCACCGGCCTTGTCAGGCAGGACAATCGTCGGTGCGGCAGTCGTGTGGCCTTCCCTGCGGTAGTAGTTGATGGCTGCACGAAAATCCTCGAGTTGGCGGCGCGCAACGGCTTCGGTGGGACAGAACGCGACGTAGTCGCGGCAAAGCTTGCCGTTGATAGCGGCGAGCGTCTTTTCACCGAAGAAATCGAGGATGTTGTCCAGCCGAGCCGCCGTCTCTTCCGGCGCGGCATGCTTCGGTGCAACCTCTCTCAGGTAGACGCTGACGACATCGGCTATCAAGACATCTTCGGCACCGCGCGCTCGGTGGTACTTGCCGGCGATGTAGGCCGCGAGCGCCTTTTCAGCTTCAGGTCCTGGATGGCCTTTTTCGCCGCTGCCAGCGCTGATGAACGTTGTTCGATCGCGGATAAACCATCCAGCTTTGTTTCGGAGCGTTCCGTCTTTTTTCCAGCTTTCGCCGCGCCAGACGAGGCGTGGCCCTTTCGACGCCCGCGGCATAGTTCCCTCATTCTGGTGATCGCCAGCAAGGTGACGTACTCCTTTCCTGCGATTAGCTCGGTTTCAAGTCGGCCGGCGTCACGTTCCTTGCGTAGGCCGGCTGCGCACATCGAGCCATCGGGAAAGGCAATTCGTGCTGCAATCGCGACGCGCAGGGGCGTGGTCTCGTCGAATTGGTCGGGGATTTTCAAAACGGAGCCCTCAGCCAATCTCTATGGTCCGATAGTTTCGCTCGGAAACAGACGGATCGCGGGTCGCATTGAGCACACTTTCTGTCTCGCCATTCCGGATGCCCTGCCGCACGATCTTTTCTCTGAATATACGGCTGCGAAAAGCGCCGACTGGAGCGCCTGCGGCAAAGATGCTCCTTTGACCTGCTAATCGGAACGGTTGCGCTGACGCGCACTCCACGAGCCTTTCGGCTGGCTCCCCACTTCCGTGGCCGGTGAAACCGCTCCTGACTGGCTTCGGCTATCTGTGCGGCTTCCGTTTCCATGGACTCATTGCCGGGTCTCTTGGGCCTACTCCCGCGCGCCCGGCTTTAGTGGGTTCTGCTGATCGCCTCACGCTGCGGTTTCGAACGGTGTCTTTCACCTCGGAGTTGGTCAGCAACCGCAATCTTCGTTCGAGTCCATAGAGTTAGAGGGCCGCGCTTGGCGCATTGATGGGTTGAAAGCTGGGAGAGAGGCTCCCGGCGCCCGGCGCGGAGACTCGCAATGACCAAGCATCAGCACCAGGCTGCCCCGACCCGGGCCAGCGTATATGACGATATCACCAACAAGATCATCGGCGAGCTGGAGGCCGGTCGGCTGCCCTGGGTTCAGCCATGGGGAATGGCGGCTGCGAAGGCGCCGCTCGCCATGCCGAAGAACGCCGCCACCGACCGGCGATACTCTGGAATCAATATCCTGATCCTCTGGGGTTCGGTGATCGAGCAGGGTTTTTCAGGACAGAGCTGGCTGACCTTCCGCCAGGCGCTCGCGCTTGGCGGCAGCGTCCGCAAGGGTGAGCATGGAACGACGGTCGTCTACGCCGATCGGTTCGTGCCCGACGACGAGAAAAAACGCGCCCGCGAAACCGGCGAGCAAGCCCGTTCGATCCCATTCCTCAAACGCTTCACGGTGTTCAACGCCGCGCAGTGCGACGGGCTGCCCGACGGTGTTGCAATGGCCACGCCCCCGCCCCTACTCGGCCTGATCGAGCCCAAGGTCGAGAGGCTGATCAAGCAGACGGGGATCGATTTCCGGGTTGGTGGCAGCCGCGCCTTCTACGCTCCGGCCCACGATTATGTGCGGGTCCCGCCACCCCAAGCCTACTTCGAGCCGATCAATTGGCACCGGACCGCCCTGCATGAACTCGGGCACGCCACCGGTCATGCCTCACGCCTCAACCGGGATTTGTCTGGTTCCTTCGGCACCAAGAAGTATGCCTTCGAAGAGCTGGTTGCCGAGATAAGTGCGGCTTTCTGCGGCGCCTCGCTGGGCATCACGCCGACCGTGCGTCACGCCGACTATATCGGCTCGTGGCTGGAGGTGCTGCGCGAGGATAACCGTGCGATCGTTCGCGCCGCCTCTCTGGCAAGCAGGGCTGCGGATTATCTGTTGGGGTTCTTGCCCGACAAAGTCGCCGCTGACGACGATCGGCGGGAGGCAGCGTAATGGCCGCCCGCTTCCAGTTCGGCGTCTTCCTGCGGATGCGTTCATGACCGAAGTCTGCCTCGATGCCGGACCCCGCTGCGGCGAAGTCGTTGCAGAGCGCCAGGACCGCCCTGCTGCTCCGCGACACGTGTCGCGTGGCTGCCGAGCACATCAGAGGGCGAGGAGTGACGGAATTCTCATGACGGGTTTGGAGGTCGAGAGAGAGGCTCTCGGCCGCCCGTCGCGGAGTACATCCCGATGGCTACTGCCGTTCAGAAGATCACCCTATCGTCCTCGCGCGACATTCCCTTCAACAAGCTGGTGCTCTCCCAGTCCAATGTCCGGCGCGTCAAGGTCGGCGTCTCGATCGAGGATCTTGCGGCCTCGATCGCCCGCCGCGGCTTGATCCAGAGCCTCAGCGTCTTGCCCGTCGTCGACAGCGACGGTAACGAGACTGGCATGTTTGAGGTACCTGCCGGAGGCCGGCGCTTCCGCGCGCTTGAGCTGCTGGTGAAGCAAAAGCGCCTCGCCAAAACCGCCCTCGTGCCCTGTGTCGTGCGCGCCCGTCACAGCGCGATCGTTGCCGAGGAGGTGTCGCTCGCAGAGAACATTGAGCGAGCGCCGCTGCACCCGCTCGATCAGTTTCGCGCCTTCCAGGACATGCGCCAAAAAGGCATGAGCGAGGAGGAGATTGCCGCAGCCTTCTTCGTGCCGGTCAACGTCGTTAAACAACGGCTTAGGCTGGCTTCTGTCTCCCCAGTGCTGCTCGATGTGTATGCCGATGACGGGATGACGCTGGAGCAACTCATGGCTTTCACGGTCTCTGAAGACCGCGCTCGCCAGGAGCATATCTGGAAGGCAATCAGGGATGCCTGGTCGAAAGAGCCCTATCAAATCCGGCGCATGCTGACCGAAACGACGGTGCGCGCCTCCGACAAGCGCGCCGTCTTCGTGGGGACCGACGCCTATGAGGCCGCGGGTGGTATCGTCATGCACGACCTGTTCCAGTCGGATGACGGCGGCTGGCTGCAGGATGCAGCGCTGCTGGACCGCCTGGTCACCGAGAAGCTCAAGGCGGTTGCCCAGGAAGTTGCAGCCGAGGGTTGGAAGTGGGTCGAGGTCGCTGTCAGCTTCCCCTACGACGCAACGCGTGGGCTGTATCAGCTGCAGAGTGATCCGCTCGATCTCTCTGCCGAGGAGCAGGCTACCATCGATGCCCTCAACGCCGAGCATGCCAAGCTTGAAACCGAATATGAGGGTGCTGACGAGCTGCCCGAAGACGTCGATCAGCGACTCGGTGAAATCGAGACCGCGCTCGCCAATTTCGACAAGCGCCCAAAGCAGTTCGATCCGGCCGACATCGCCATCGCCGGCGCGTTCGTCAGCATCGACACTGACGGCTCACTCTCGGTCGACCGCGGCTTTCTCCGGCCTGAGGACGTGCCGCCGATGTCATTTGACGGCGCGAATGAATCGAAAAGGGACGGCGGGTACGGGGCTGCCGACAGCTCGTCGGTGCACCGTGCCGTTGTCACCATTGGCGGCCAGGCAGTCGAGTGCGAGGAAGACGAGGACGATGCGGTCAAGCCCCTGCCGGACCGACTGGTGACAGAGTTGACCGCACACCGGACACTGGCGTTGCGCGATGCGGTTGCCGGCAACCCTCACGTCGCCATGACAGCGCTCTTGCACAAGCTGGTCACTGACACGTTCCAGCACCGCACAACGAACGGGTGCCTGGAGGCCTCGATCCGTCACGTCTTCTTCCCTCTGCAGGCAGGTGACCTGAAGGACAGCCCCTCGGCGAAATCGGTGGCCGAACGCCATGAGGCCTGGAAATCGGACCTGCCGACCGAAGACGATGCACTTTGGGACTGGATCGCCTCACTTGATGAGACCAGCCGCGCGGCGTTGCTCGCCCATTGCGTCAGCTACGGCGTGAACGCGCTCCACGAGAAAGGCGACCGCTATGGCGGCGCTATCTCGGCACACGGGGTTCGGCAGCGGATCGCGCAAGCTGATCGACTGGCACGCGCGGTCGGTCTCGATATGGTCGACGCCGGCTGGACACCGACAGTCGAAAACTATCTCGGCCGCATCACCAAGTCTCGCATTCTCGAGGCAGTGCGAGAGGCGAAGGGGGAACAGGCCGCACAGCTTATCGACCATCTGAAGAAGGGTGATATGGCGAAGGAAGCCGAGCGCTTGCTGACCGATAGTGGCTGGCTGCCCGAGCCGCTGCGCCTGGTCGACCTCGACGGCAGTGCTGGCGCTGATAGCGGCGCCGGCGCCGACGGCTATGGGGAAGAGCTGCCCGAATTCCTCTCAGACGACGATGCGCAGATTGAAGACAGCGAACCGCACATGGCCGCTGAATAGATCGCCTCGCGCGGAGCGGCTTCGGCCGGACCGCGCCCTTTCCTACCCCTGCCGGACGCTCACTTTCTCACACACGGGCAAAGCCAATTGGCCGCTTCTGCCGCGTCCTTCTCGCTCGGCGGCTGCTGCCCCGCCGTCCCCACTGCGTGCCAAGATATCGCCCCCGGGCTGCCAACCGCGTTGCCGCTGTCGTCGTTGGACTGACGGCGGGTAGCGGCGCAGCGCCTGGATCGAAGAAGGATCGTTATCGGCAGGACCGCAGTCCAGAGGGGAGAGGCCGGCCAGGGCGGATTTGAGCCGGATTGGTCGAGAGAGAGGGCCGCCCGGTTCATTCCCGTTCCGCTCTCCTCGAGGTTTTCTCCATGCTTGATGTTTCTTCGAAGACTGCCGCTCCGGCAGTGCCGCTTCCGCTTGTCTCATCCCCGGCTGTCGAACCAGCTGCCGCCATCCACAGCGCGGCGCAGTTTCTTCTGCCCCATCTCGAACGCGGTCAGCGCGTCGACGCCTCGAGCCTTCGCTCCGCCATGGAAGCTGCCTTCGGTGCCTCCGATGCGTCCGGCGCATGGGACTGGAAATCAGCCTATGACGCTTGCGAAGTCGCGACGGTGCTGTTCCTGCGCAAATACGGAAAGTCGCTTTTCCGCAAAGCCGGTTCTGCGGCCGCCGCACTTCCGATGCTGGGCAAGATTGCCGGCCTGTTCCCAACTCACACGCGCCGCTCCGAAGAGACCGAAGCGCTTCAGCAGTTCAGCACCCCCATTCCGCTCGGTCTGGCGGCCGTGACTGCCGCGGCAATCACCCCTGCCGACCGCGTGCTTGAGCCCTCCGCCGGCACCGGGTTACTTGCTATTTTGGCCGAGATCAGCGGCAGCACGTTGCTGCTCAACGAACTGGCCGAGGCCCGCGCCGGGCTTCTCTCATTGCTCTTTCCGGCTATCCCCGTCACTCGCTTCAACGCAGCGCAGATCGATGATTATCTCGATCCCGGCATTGCACCAAGCGTCGTGCTGATGAACCCGCCGTTCTCGGTTCTGGCCAATGTCTCGGGTCGCGTGTCCGACGCTGCCTATCGTCACGTCGCCTCTGCGCTGGCCCGGCTCGCCGAGGGCGGGCGGCTTGTCGCAATCACTGGCGCAAATTTTTCCCCAGAGCTGCCCATCTGGCGCGAGTCCTTCGTCAGGCTCCAGGAGCGCGGTCGCGTGGTGTTCACCGCCGCGATCGACGGCGCCGTCTACGCTAGGCATGGCACCACCGTCGAGACCCGGCTGACCGTCATCGACAAACTGCCGGCCGACATTCCAGGCACCTTTCCAGCATCAGCCGGCACGGCGCCCGATGTCGCCACACTGATCGCCAGGATTGGCGAGCACGTTCCCGCACGGCTGCCGGTCAGCGCTTCGGCTTTTGCGCCCGCCGTCAAGGCACTGGGGCCCACAGCGCGCACGGTGCGCGGTGATCTCGCCAGATCCGCCGCTTCCTCTCCGGTGCGCAGCCTCGCCGAGCCGGAAGGCGCCGAGCTTGCTTACGAGACTTTGGACTGGAGGCCTGCCGAAAGTAGGCACATCACCGATGGCATCTATGAGGAGTACGGGTTGCAGGCGATCCGCATTCCGGGCGCCCATCCGCATCCGACCAAGCTGGTTCAATCGGCGGCGATGGCATCCGTTGCTCCGCCGAAGCCGAGCTACCGGCCGATTCTTCCTGCCAAGGTTGTCAGCGACGGCCTGTTGTCCGACGCGCAGCTAGAAACAATCATCTATGCCGGCGAGGCCCATTCGGAGTTCCTCGCCGGTTCCTGGACGGTGGACGACACCTTCGATCTTGTCTCTGCCGGGCGCGACGATGCTGCGCACGCCGTGCGATTCCGCCGGGGCTTCATGCTCGGCGACGGGACGGGCGCCGGCAAGGGCCGCCAGTCGGCCGGCATCATCGTGGACAGTTGGATGCAGGGCCGCCGCAAGGCGGTGTGGATCTCCAAATCAGACAAGCTGATCGAAGACGCCCAGCGCGACTGGTCTGCTCTCGGCATGGAGCGCCTGCTGGTCACGCCGCTGTCGCGGTTCCCGCAGGGCAAGGCCATCCGCCTCGATCAAGGGGTCCTATTCACCACCTACGCCACGCTGCGCTCCGACGAACGCGGTGAGAAGGTCTCGCGCGTGCGGCAGATCGTCGAATGGTTGGGCACCGACTTCGACGGAGTGATCATTTTCGACGAGAGCCACGCCATGCAGAACGCCGCAGGCGGCAAGGGAGAACGCGGCGACGTCGCCGCCTCACAGCAGGGACGCGCCGGGCTCCGCCTCCAAAACGCCCTGCCGAACGCCCGTGTCGTCTACGTCTCGGCGACGGGCGCAACCACCGTCCACAACCTCGCTTACGCGCAGCGTTTGGGCCTATGGGGTGGTGAGGATTTGCCCTTCACGACCAGGGCCGAATTCGTCGAGACGATCGAGGCCGGCGGCGTTGCCGCCATGGAAGTGCTGGCTCGAGACCTTCGCGCACTCGGTCTCTATACGGCACGATCGCTCTCGTACGATGGTGTCGAATACGAGCTGGTCGAGCACCAGCTTACCTCCGAGCAGACCCGCATCTACGACGCCTATGCCGGAGCGTTCAGCGTCATTCATAACAATCTCGACGCCGCAATGCGGGCCGCCAACGTCACAGGCGAGACCGGGACACTGAACCGTCAGGCAAAGTCGGCTGCACGTTCGGCATTCGAGAGCACGAAACAGCGCTTCTTCGGGCATTTGCTCACCGGCATGAAGACGCCGACCCTGATACGCTCGATCGAGCGCGATCTCCATCAAGGCCATGCCGCCGTCATCCAGATCGTCTCGACCGGCGAGGCACTGATGGAACGGCGCCTCGCGGAAATTCCAACCGAGGAATGGAACGACGTTCGCGTCGACATCACGCCGCGCGAATATGTCCTCTCGTATCTGCAGCATTCCTTCCCCGTGCAACTCTACGAGCCGTTCACCGACAGCGAAGGCAATTTGTCGTCACGTCCGGTCTATCGCGACGGCCAGCCCGTCGAGAGCCGCGAAGCGGTCGCCCGCCGCGATCGCCTCATCGAGCAACTCGCTTCACTGGCCCCCGTCCCGGGGGCACTCGATCAGATCGTACAGCGCTTCGGCACCGACCTCGTAGCGGAAGTGACAGGCCGGTCGCGCCGCGTCGTTCGCAAGACCAGCACTCGAGGCATCGATCGCCTTGTCGTCGAAAACCGCGCCGGATCGGCCAATCTCGCCGAGGCACAGGCATTCATGGATGACTGTAAGCGCATATTGGTGTTTTCCGACGCCGGTGGCACTGGCCGCAGCTATCACGCTGATCTCACTGCGAAGAACCGCCGCCTTCGAGTTCACTATCTGCTTGAGCCGGGCTGGAGGGCCGATGCCGCCATCCAGGGCTTGGGGCGCACCAACCGCACGAACCAGGCGCAGCCGCCGCTGTTCCGGCCGGTTGCGACCGATGTGAAGGCTGAGAAGCGCTTTCTCTCGACGATAGCCCGGCGGCTCGACACATTGGGCGCCATTACGCGCGGCCAGCGCCAGACCGGCGGCCAGGGCCTATTTCGCCCTGAGGACAATCTGGAGTCGCACTATGCCCGCGACGCGCTGCGGCAGCTTTACCTGCTGCTGGTTCGCGACAAGGTGGACGGCTGCTCACTCCAGATGTTCGAGGAGGCGACCGGCCTCACGCTGACGGACTCCACCGGCATCAAGGACGAGCTGCCGCCGATCACGACCTTCCTCAATCGGCTGCTGGCGCTCACCATCGCGCTTCAAACCGTTCTGTTTACGGCCTTCGAGCAATTGCTAAATGCGAAAATCGAGGGCGCCATCGCCTCCGGTGCCTACGACATCGGCTTGGAAACACTGCGTGCGGAGAGCTTCGTCGTCACCGAGCGACGCGTCATCCATGTCCATGCCGCCACCGGTGCGGAAACGCGACTGCTGACCATCGCCCAGCGCAAGCGCAATCGACCCGTTTCACTTGCCGATGCCCTTGCTCAGCTTCACGATCCCCGCGCGAAGCTCCTGGTCAACAACCGATCCGGCCGCGCCGCCGTACAGGTGCCAGCGCCAGCGCTGATGCTCGACAATGGCGAGATCGAATGGCGCGTCCGGCTGATCCGGCCGATGGAGCACCATCAGGCCTCATTGAAGATGATGGCGGAGAGCCACTGGGTTGAGGCTGAGCAGGCTGCATTCGCTGACGCCTGGAGTGTCGAGACGGCTGACGTGCCCGAATTCACGGACAGCACTATCCATGTCGTTGCCGGCATGCTGCTGCCGATCTGGAAGCGTCTGCCCAGGGAATTCTCACGTGTGTACCGGCTCCAGACTGACGATGGCGAGCGCATCATCGGTCGTCAGGTCCCGCCAGCATGGATCGCAGGCGCACTGGCAACAAGCTCGCCTTCGATCACAGCCAGTGATGCTTTCGTTGCGCTACTGGGCGGTCGAACGATCCTCGACCTCGCCGATGGTCTGCAGCTTCGGCGCAGCCGCCTCATGGGCGTCAGCCGAATCGAGCTGACGGGCTTCAACGACACAATGCGTGACCGTCTTTCGGCTTAGGCCTCTTCCGAGAGATCATCTCCTGGAAGCTGCGCATGTTCGTGCCCGCCGACGCATCTGGACCCGCAATTCTGGGCAAGTTGCTGAAGGGCTATCCAGTCCAGCGCATCGACACGCGGGAGGATGCGTGATGGCCCGCCACGATGCGTCAGAACTGGCGCACCGCCTCGGCCAGCAGGCTGAGGCGGTTTGTCGCTACTATCTTTCAAACGGGCATCGCGAGGGCCGCTACTGGCTTGTCGGCGATGTGCAAAACACGCCGGGCCGCTCAATGTTCGTGCGTCTCGTCGGGTCAGCGAACGGAAAAGGAGCCGCCGGCAAGTGGGCCGATGCGGCGACTGGCGAGCATGGGGACCTTCTAGACGTCATCCGCGAAAGCCGCGGCTTCAGCAACTTCAAGGACGTTGCGAATGAAGCAATGACGTTTCTCGGCTTGCCGCATCCCGAACCAGAGCAGATTTCTCCCCGGCCGAAATCGGTAGACACGCCATCCGGATCATCTGAAGCAGCGCGTCGGCTGTTTACGATGTCGCAGCCGATTGCGGGTACGGTCGTAGAGGCGTATCTGCGCAACCGCAGTATTACCGCTTTGCACGGGACCGAAAGCCTGCGTTTTCACCCGCGCTGCTACTACCGGCCCGACGAACACGCGCCGACTGAGACCTGGCCGGCGATGATCGCATCCGTCACCGATCTCGACGGCCATTTGACTGGCGCACATCGCACCTGGCTTGATCCTTCCGGCAGAGGCAAGGCATCGGTCGGTACGCCGAGGCGCGCGATGGGCGATCTTCTCGGTCACGCGGTTCGCTTTGGCCTGCCGGGCGACGTCATGGCGGGCGGCGAAGGCATCGAGACCGTCTTGTCGCTTCGATGCATCCTGCCCGATATGGCTATGGCAGCGGCACTTTCGGCCGCCCATCTTGCTGCCATGCTGTTCCCCCTCACGCTGAGACGGCTCTACATCGTGCGCGACGCCGATCCAGCCGGTAACGGCGCGCGTGACACCTTGATCGAAAGAGCGAATGCTGCCGGGATCGAGGCGGTCGTGCTCTCGCCGGCACTTGGGGACCTCAACGAAGATCTCTGTACGCTAGGCGTGGATGCCGTTCGAGCAGCAGTCCGTGTTCAGCTCGCCCCGCAGGACATCGGCCGTTTCATGGCAGTGGCGGGATAACTCGGAACGAACAGCCTGTCCGCTGTCGCTTGCATCGCTTGGATGCTCCTGAAGTCGGAGAGAACCGCGCCTGCGGGCCTTCGAGAGGGCGATCGGCCAGCAAACGACCCGGACCCGCAATGTCTTCGGCCGACTATTTTCCGGCGCGCTCCCCAAGGGAGCGCTTTCCATCGCGAAGCAAAATAGCCGGCCTTCACCCTCCTCCGCTGACACTCCGGCCCTTCGCTTCGCTGCGGGTGCAGGTCCGTCCCGTCCGCCGGCTTCCGTCGCCATGAAGGCCGCGAGGGTCGCGGTCCAACCGGCGGAGCATCCAATGAGCGAGCATGACGACTACGAACCACAGCACTCGTCTTCACCCATCGACCTCGTCCTCACCGAACTCCAGCTCTATGGCTACCGACCCTTCGCGGATGAGCCTGATCCTCGACCGCTTCCAGAGGGCCACTGCGTCGCCGGCGCGATCGCCGACATCTTCGACGCCCTCATCGCGGCACTGCAAGACACTCGCCTCGAGCCCGATCTCGACGATCTTCTGTGGTCGACCGTCAACATCTTTCACCGCGCCGCAGATCGGATCGAGCGCGAACTCGATCACAACGAGCAGGCGCAACGCCGCAGCCAGCGTGAGCAGGACGGCAGCGAAGTGAAATCCGTCGACCTGGAACGCCTGACGGCCGAAGGGCAGACGCTAATCGAACGCCAAAGCGCCTTCGAACTGATGCGTGATCAGGCCGCGGAGCACTACGAGCGCCACACCGGATCGAGTTGGCGACCGCGCAGCGGATCGATGGTCAACCACCGCAACATGACCTCTGCGCTGATCGACAGCCGCGACTTTCTCAGCGCCAAGAAACGCGCCTCGCAGGAAGTCCTTCTGCCACCTGGCCCGAAAATCGCCTTCACCGCTGGGCTCGACTTCAATGACCACCAGCTGATCTGGGCCAAGCTCGACCAGGTCCACGCCAGGCATCCCGACATGGTCTTGATGCACGGCAAATCGCCGAAGGGTGGCGAAAAGATCGCCTCCTGTTGGGCAGACCACCGCAAGGTACCCCAAATCGGCTTTGCCCCTGATTGGACAAAGCATGCCAAAGCCGCCCCGTTCAAGCGCAATGACGCAATGCTGGAGGTACTGCCGATAGGCGTCATCGTCTTTCCCGGGACCGGAATTCAGGACAATCTTGCAGACAAGGCAAAGAAGCTCGGCATCCCAGTCCTCGACTTCCGCCCCAAGGGAGGCGGCGCGTAAGCGCTGCCCGCCCCTACCCTTTTTTCGATTGTACGATACGGCCGCGATCGGGCAGCGCGTACTGTATTTGCAGCTCGCTGGAGTGCTTGGCCCGGGATGCCGGATCTCAGGCTCCCAGCGCCGCCCGTCTTTTTGCGATACTCAAGTCCGCGCCCTAGCAAAGGCGCGCGACGCCGTCACGCTTGCCGTCAACGTTTCAGCTGCGTCGCAGCTGGCATCACAGCTGCGAATAACGACGCCTGTTTAACCGAACAGGGCCTGGATCTGGGCGAACTCACCGAACAACCGGCGTGGGCAGGATGCTTTTTTCGGCCGTCGCATTGTTAGCGTCGTCGCTGACTCGGCATCGCGCGACGCACAGTTCGAATCCACCACGGCGTGCCGTCTCGTTCCAAAGATAGCGCATATCCGGTGGTGCACGTCAGCCGTGACTTGAACCATCACGTGCGTGTCTTATGCGCGTTGCTGACAACAGCTTGCGACTTCGCGATGCCTGTACAGAGGAGCATCGACGCCGGTGATCGTCGTAGCCGGGATTTCGCCAGCGACGGTATCGCCAGGTTCTCCGTTGATGTCTCTATCTGGTGGGCCGCTCCAAACGGCCTCTTTAATGGGCTGATCTGGCCGAAGGTCGGCTGCGCCTCGATCGCCTAAGCCGCAATGGCGCCGATCGACTTTCTTCCCCTGCCGGCTGCGCCGTCATTCCTCGCCAAACAACAAAGTCGCTTGGCTGCCATCCTCCGCTGGCGCTGCGGTCGCAAGCGATGCGGCGTCGATCGCCTCCGGCCCGCCGATCGCCATCGAGGCCGCAATGGTGCGGGCTCGAAACAGAGTTCAAGGAGAAAACTCATGGCGATAATCGGAACCTTCAAGAGGACCGGCAACAACGAGTTCACCGGCGAAATCGTCACTCTCTCGCTCCAGACCAAGAACGTCCGCGTCGTGCCCGAGACCAACCGCTCTGGCGACAGCGCCCCCAGCCACCGTGTCTTCGTCGGGCGGGTCGAGATCGGCGCCGCATGGTCCAAGCGCTCCAATGACGGCCGCGACTATCTCGGCGTGAAGCTGGACGATCCGAGCTTCACTGCTCCGATCTACGCCAACCTCTTCAACGATGAGGAAGGCGAAGGCTACAGCCTCATCTGGTCGCGCCCCAACGGCCGCCGCAACGCGGAGTAAGGCCCCGACCAAGGCTCCGCCCGGACGAACAGGGCGGGGCCGTCCTCCTTTTCACGACAAGATGAGCGCAGTCGCTGCGCAACGAGCTCCGTCGGACTTTGGGGCGACTACCTGTCGTGTTCCCGGCTGGAGACTTCATTCCTGCATGTTGCCTCGCCGATAATCGAAAATTCGCGGTGCTTCCCGCGTCAACTCACGGTGCCGATTTTCTGATCAACTCGCATGGGTCCACATTCAGCGCAGTTGCGATCCTCCCAAGAACACTGATGCTGGCCGAGACCCGAGCGCGCTCGATCGATCCGACGTAACGCATGCTCAGTCCAGAGCGGGCGGCCAGTTCCTCCTGCGTCACGTTCTGGTCATGGCGCAGACGACGCATGTTGGCCGCCATGATCTCCTTGAGATTCATGACGGATTAGGGACCAGAAAGGGAACTATCGTTCTAGGAATGATCGTTCCTATTCGCTATGATTGGTGCTCGATCTAAAGGACGGCTCCTTCGAGATCGCGATCGAAATATGAACGGTCAAATACCATGCTTAAACCGCTGCTCGATCCTGATGTCGCCGACATTGCGCCGGATGCCCCGGTCCTGACCGGCTATGACGAGGAGCGTCTGCTCACCTACATTCGCCTGCTTGACGCGGCAGCGGAAGATGCCGATTGGCGAGAGGTGGCCAGGATCGTCTTGCATATAGACCCGGAGCAGGAGCCGGAACGAGCGTTCCGGTCCTGGGAGACCCATCTTGCCCGCGCGCGATGGATGACGACCAGCGGCTACCGATATCTTCTCGCTGGCGGCGCTCCGCACTGACGCGGCCGGCGCTCCATTTTGCTGAATCGGCATAATGGTTTGCCGACTCTCAAACTATCCAACTTCCTTATCCCCCTGGAATGTTGACGCCGACGCCTCACATCCGGGTACGCGGAGAGGACAGGAACAGTGCAAGGCGATTGGACCGATCCGGCGTCGTATTCACACATGTGCAGCTACCAGGCTACGGAGTTCGCTGCCGAGTATCTGATCCGGAATGACGAATTCGTGGCAGAGTGCAGCCAGCTTGCATCGCAATTCGCTGGTTCTGGAGAACCTGCCGGTCAGCCCGATCTCGCCGCCCGTTGGGGCGCGCGATTTCAAAACTGCCGGTGCCGGACTTCCGAAAGTTGACAATATCATCTGGACAGAACAGGCCTCGCCGCGCGTGCTCAGGGTCATGCGGGTATCTGCATCCCATCAGACAGTTCGACCTTCCAGCCTTGGCGGAGCCAGCGTTTGGCCGCAGGACGAAGGCCTTCACATTATTTGGTCTACCTTAATTGGGAAAAGTTATCTCGTCGCTGACGACCGCGCCGGTGAATTCAACGCTATCCTTCTGCCGCTCGACGCTGCATTCGAGACGCGGCTCGATGCAGCGCGCCGGTTCTGGCGCGCACTGAACGGCCGGGCAGCCAGTCCATCTTACGGCGCGCTGCCGCAACAGACCAAGATCAGGCATATCCTCAATTTACGCGCACATGATGGTCACCGCACGGGTGCAACCTATCGTCAGCTCGCGGAGGTGCTGTTTTCGCAGGAGCCGATTGTGCCGCGAGATTGGCGTGATCATCATCTCCGCCACAAGGTCCGAGCTATCTTACGCCGTGCAGCTTTTTTAGTCGCCGGCGGCTATCGCGATCTTCTCTTCTACCCCCACAACCGCAGCGAAAAGTCCGGCCGCCGAAGTCCTTCTTCGGGGTAGCAAAAACGCGCCCCCCAATCTTTGCCCTCCCTCGCCTTTCCTGATTTCGATCATGGTCCACTTCGCGCGTCCCGGCAGGCCAGGACGACAGCAGAACCGAATGGAGATCGAGCGATGTCGAAGGGTCCCGCGGACGCGCCCCAAAAGTATTTGCGCACGAAGGAGGCAGCACCCATCGTCGGGCTCTGCGCCCGCACACTCGAAAAGCACCGGACCTACGGCACCGGCCCAAAATACCGAAAGGTCGGCGGGCGCGTTCTCTACGACATCAACGACCTGCACGCCTGGATAGAGTTGGGCGCACGCACTTCCACCAGCGATGCCAACGCGACCTATGTTCCGCCGGCAAAACCCCATGCAGCCCGCGCGCCCGCCTATGTCGGCAGGCGCGACCGCAGCTCCTGATCTGTGGCGCACCGAAAATGCAGTATCGCGAGACCGTTCAGCAGCAATTTGCGCTGCCTCATGTCCCCTCATCCGACTTCCCTCCACGCAGCACGCGGGACGTCGTGGCGTGGCAGCTCGTCTTATTGGTGAAATCCCGCCGCCTGACACCGATCCACTCTCATGCGCGCGAAGAATCGACCTGCGTAGAGGCGGCAAGTGTGCACGGCATGGCAACGATTTGGAACGCTGCCATCCTGGTCTGGGCTGTGTCGCAAAACATCCACGCGCAAGCCAGGAGATTGCAACCGCGCCGCCTGGTAGCGGCGAAACAGCAGCAAACCCTGACCTTCAGGTCGCCGCGTCAACGGCGGCACGTCCACAGCCGGATAGCCGCACGCGAGCAGCCGAGTCCATACACGGGCAAGCGTCTTAAAGCTTGCCTGCTGCGCCCCGGGATCAAGTCATGAGCAAGCGCACAAAGATCATCGCCACCATGGTTGGCGGCGCAGTGCTCGCCGCGGCGCCGGCATGGATTAGCCATCCGCCGATATCCATCTGGAACGCATCGGCGAGCATCCCCGTCGGGCTCTATCGCGTCCAGCCGGCCGACAAAATCGGTATTGCCAATATCGCCGTCATCATGCCGCCCGAGCCATTGGCGGCCTTCATGGCAAGACGCGGGTATCTGCCGAAAAATGTGCCGCTCCTGAAGCGTATTTTGGCACTCGGGGGCGCAACCGTCTGTCGCCAAGGCACAACGATCATCGTCAACGGCAAGACGTATGGACATGCGCGCGAGCGTGACAGTCGCGGTCGACCCCTGCCCATCTGGCAGGGCTGCCGCGACATTGCCGAGGCCGACGTCTTCCTTATGAATCCGGGTGCAGCCGACAGTTTTGACAGCCGCTATTTCGGCCCGCTCCCGCTCTCATCGATCGTTGGCCGTGCGGTTCCCGTCTGGACCACGGAGCGCACCACTCCGGTGCTGGATATCACCAACGATCCCCTCGCTAGCGAGCCGTGACGGCTCGGCTCGACGCGCACTAACACTCAGAAAGGAGCACTGCAATGACCCAGATCGGAACCTTCACGCGCAATGATGACGGCTTCTTCGGCAATCTCTCCACGCTAACAATCGAGGCGAAGATTGCCATCCTGCCTGCCGAGAAATCCAAAACCGAAAACGCGCCCGACCATCTGATCTATTGCGAAGGGATGGCGGTCGGTGCGGCTTGGGACCGCGCCGGAGACAAGGCTGGGGATTACCTCTCCGTCTCAATTGACGACCCGTCCTTTACGCAGCCGATCCGCGCCAAGCTGTTTCGGTCCGATGCAGAGAACAGCGTCTGGAGCCTGCACTGGAACCGATCATCGAAGCGCGACGGGCGAGGCTGAACAGATGCTTCTGGAGCCCTTCGACGAATCTTTCTCGCCAACCCTTTTGATCCATTGCGCGCCGGTCAAACCCTTCGATCCGACCGCCCGCGAGGCAGCCCAGAGGGGGCCGGACACTTGCTTGTGGCTGCGGACGCCGATTTCATCACAGTTTTGGCAAAGCCGGTTCGATCGGCGAGCCCCTGCCCTTAACGGAAGCGAACACCGTCGCAGGCTGGCAGCGCATCGGTTCTGCGGTCTGCGGGATGCAGCCCACAGAGGCATGACGACGTTTGCCGCATGTGTCATGCTCGGCTTCGTGGCGCCCGAAACTGGTGCAGCGGCTTCCTCTCATGGTGAACGGCCGGCGCACTCCGAGTCGACGATCTTGTCGGCTGGCCCGTGGTCGCGGCATATCCGGGAAGCGTCAAAACGCTTCGCCATTCCAGAGCGGTTGCTGCGCGGCGTCATGCATGTTGAGAGCGTCGGCGATGTTCGTGCGCTTTCAAGCAAGGGCGCAATGGGCTTGATGCAGATCATGCCGGCGACGTGGGAAGAACTGCGCATCAAATACCGTCTCGGTGACGATCCCTATCAACCGCGTGACAACATTCTTGCAGGTGCAGCATATCTTCGCGAAATGCTCGACAGCTTCGGGCGCAGCGGCTTTCTTGCCGCTTACAATGCCGGTCCTGGTCGGTACACGGAACATCTCATAACCGGCCGTCCGCTGCCACGCGAGACGGTCGACTACGTCAGGAAACTCGCGCCGCTGCTCGATGGTGCAGTTCTCAGTCCGCGGCGCGCGCGGCAGGGAAGGGGCAGAGCCAGCTCGCTCCGTGCAACGATCTTTGCGCATCCCCATGACATTCGGAACGCCACTGCATCGGATGGCAATGGTTATGGCGAGACGATCTTTGCGGCGATTCATTCGTCCGCAATGCGGTCGCCAATGGGCAATCCTGTTGCGGACCTGACCGCGATCGAGCCACGGCCGGGTGAAACCGATTTCCAATCGAACCACGCTGTTTCCGGCCTATTCGCTCAGCCCTCTTTAGCCATATCGCGATGATCGCCACGTTCCTCCTCAATTGCATTCCGGCCTGTTCCGTCGCGGAAATTGCGGCGGAAGGGTTGGCTGTGGATGAGAACAGAGAGATTGGCAGGATAAAGGGCCGCGAGGTGCGGCTCGGTTCGGCCGATTGTTTTCCTTACGATTTTCGTCTCATTTCGCAATGTGCTGGCACAATCAGCGATGTGCGCTATTCCCAATTTTTCAGTCTTTCAATGGAAACCGCACCTCGTGGCCGTCTAGCATGAAGCGTGACGATAGCTTTCGCGTCCGCCCCGGTCGCATCCGCTCCCGCGCCGGCCAGCGCGCACGACCCTTCATCTTCCAGGCTCTTGCGGCCACACAGCGCGCCGGCGGGCACCTTACACGCGAGGGTCGGATCACCTCCCCGCGAGCTTCAACGTTTGGCCGCGGCAGGTCAGCGAGCATCCGCGCCAGTCGCCTCATCTCTGACAGCTCACGCGGCGCCGTCGTCAAGACCCGTGTGGTACGGCAGTTCAGAGGGTCTGCGCCACTCGCCACCCATCTCAAATATCTTCGCCGCGAAGGTGTTACACGTGATGGTGAGAAGGCGAGGATGTTCGGTCCCGACACCAAAGATGCAGATCATGACGCCTTCTGCGACCGCTGCAAGGATGATCGGCATCACTTCCGTTTCATCGTTTCGCCGGAGGATGCAATGGAGCTCGGCGACCTCAAGAACTTCGCTTGTGACCTGATGGTCGACATGGAGCGCGACCTCGGCACGAGGCTCGACTGGATAGCCGTCGATCACTGGAACACCGAACATCCGCACGTTCACATCCTCGTTCGCGGCGTTGCCGACGATGGCGAGAGCCTTGTCATCTCGCGCGACTACATCCGCCAGGGCATGCGCGATCGGGCGAGCGACATTCTCACCCAGACGCTTGGGCTCCGCACGGACCTCGACATCCGCCAGGCCATCGAGCACCAGGTCGACACTGAGCGCTGGACGCAGCTCGATCGCCAGCTTGTTCGTGACGCCGACCGTCATGGTATCATTGATCTCGCGCCACACCCTGATCGCCGGCCCGACGAGTTCCTGGGGCTCAAAGTCGGCCGGCTGCGGCAACTGGAAAGCCTGGGCCTCGCGAACGAGATCGGTCCCGGCCAGTGGATGGTGGTCGAAGAGGCCGAGGCCACTTTGCGCGCCCTCGGTGAACGCGGCGACACCATCAAGCGCATGCACCGCAGCCTCACTGTGCATGGGCTAGAAAAAGGGACGGCCGACTATGTGCTGGCCGCCGAAAAGATTGATGCGCCCGTGATCGGCCGACTGCTCGAACGCGGCCTTGATGACGAACGGCGCGGCGCGGCCTATGCCATCGTCGATGGCATTGATGGACGCACGCACCACATTCGCTTCCATGACCCTGATGCGGCCGGAGACTCCGACCCGGGCTCGGTCGTGGAGTTGTGCCGCGATGCGAGTGCAAATGGCGGTGGCCGGGTCACGCTCGCGGTCCGCTCCGACCTCTCAATCGAACAGCAGGTCCATGCTTCCGGCGCGACTTGGCTCGATCGCCAACTCGTTGCACGCGAGCCTGCCGAATTCGGTGACGGCGGCTTTGGCAGGGACGTAAGACAGGCACTGCAAGATCGGGTCGACCACCTTGTCAGCCGCGATCTGGCCAGGCGCGAGGGACAGCGCGTCATTCTTGTGCGCAATCTGATCGATACTCTACACGATCATGAGGTGGAATCGCTCGGTGCCCGCCTCGCCGCCGAGACGGGCCTCTCATTCACGAAGGCTGCCAACGGCGATCATGTGGCTGGGATTTACCGGCGGCGTTTCTCGCTGGCTTCAGGCCGGCTCGCGATGATCGACAATGGGCTCGAATTCAAGCTCGTGCCCTGGTCGCCGTCGCTCGAAAAGCGATTGGGTAATCAAGTCATCGGGGTCGTGTGCTCGGATACGGGGGGCGTGGATTGGAACCTGGGAAAGAAGCGCGGCATCGGGCTATGAAGGTTACAGGCGTATGCTCTATCCTGATGCTGGGAAGCCAGCACGGTCGCACATTCTATTTGTACCCGCACAGTGAAGCGCCGATTGCCTCGCAAAATAGGGACTTTGCGCATCCTCGATTCAGTCTGGCGCCCGCGATCGCGGCACTGGCGCTGTTTGCCTTCGTCTATCATTGGAACAGCTATCTGTGGCCGCTGACAGTTTTGCAGGGCAATGCAGAGGATTATCCGATCGTCATTAGCCTCAGCCGCCTGCTCAGCTACAACAGAGGCGCCCTCAATACAGGACTGGTCATGGCCGGCGCCACGCTCGCCGTGCTGCCGCCATTGATGCTCTTCGCCTTCCTGCAGCGCTTCTTCGTGGATTCGATCGTCGGCTCGGCGGTCAAGGGATAATGGACCAGCGCGGCGCTCTGTGCTAAGGTGTACACAGATCAACACAGGACACCGCTATGGCCGCTAGCACCACTATGACAATTCGCGTCAGTCCCGATGTAAAGGAAAAGCTCGACCGGATCGCAACCGACACCCGGCGTAGCAAGTCGTTCCTCGCAGGTGAAGCCGTCGCAGCGTATGTCGATCGCGAGCTTGAAATCATTGAAGGTATCAAGCGCGGCCTTGCTGATGTCGAAGCTGGGCGCATCGTGTCTCATGATAAGGCCATGGCAGAAATTTATGCCGCGATTGATGCCGGCATGGGCCGCAAGGTGTGACGCGAGCCGTTCAGTGGTCTCGCGGTGCGCTGGACGACATCAAGGAACAGATCGCCTATATCTCGCAGGATAATCCGCGCGCTGCGCGCCTGGTCGCAGACCGGATTCTGGACGCAGGGGCCGCGCTTGGGGAAATGGCAACCGGGCGACCCGGCCGTCTATCCGGCACCTATGAAAAGCCTGTGAGTCGCCTGCCCTACATCATCGCTTATGCCGTGACCGCCAAGGGCGGCCGGGAAAGCATTTCAATTTTGCGGGTGATCCACGCAGCGCGCGGTTGGCAGGACGAGGAATGGCCGAACTAAGCAAAATCTCGCGACGAAGGGGCTTTAATCGCGAGCGGATTTGCTGCCAACAATTTTGACAGCAAGCTGCCGGTATTGCTCCCGAGTTTAACCGGAGACCTGGGTGGGAGCATATACGTCGAGCGCGTTCTGAGTTTCGTCCGTTCGCAATGAGTTATGGCTGCTAACGATCTGGCAAAACCATGATTCAGTCCGCGGTCAGCACGACCTTGACACTCTGTGAACGGTCGACGGCAAGTCGGAAGGCATCGGGGGCGCAAGAAAGCGTGCGCTCGGCGGTCACCAGTTTCAGGACGTCCACCTCTCCCGACACGATGAAATCGACTGCGCGACCGAACTCCGTACCGAAGCGGAAGGTGCCTTTGAGGTCGATCTCCTTGGCCATCACTGCATTGGCAGGCAGCGGGATCTGGCCACCGGGAAGATTGCCGACCTGGACCACCGTGCCGCCGCGCCGGACACTGGCGATCGCCGCGGCAAGGCCGGCCGCGCTGCCAGAAATCTCGAACGCCACATCAAGCGAACCGCCGGCAGCAAGCGCCTGGAGCTCGGCGTCGCCGCCGGAAAGGTCGATCGTCCTGTCGGCGCCCAAACTGCGGGCGAAGGCGAGCGGAGCGGCGGCGATATCGGCGACCGTAAGCTCAGCGCAGCCGGCAAGCCTGGCCGCGAGCATGGTCAAGAGACCGATGGGGCCGGCACCGAACAGGATGACGTTGCGGCCCCTGATGTCGCCCGCCCGCGCGACGGCGTGCAGGCTGACCGCTAGCGGCTCGGCAAGTGCGGCCGCCTGGTAGGCCACGTCAGATGGAACCTTGAAACATTGCGCGGGCGTGGCGTCGAACAGGCTGGCGAAGCCGCCGGCCGTGGCGGCGCCGATACGATGGTCGGCTATGGCGGCAACGACACTACTATGTCGACAACGCTGGCGACAGGGTGTGTCTCGGGTCGCTCAAGGGTCCGTTCCGGACATATCGGCAGGAGGCTGCACCGCTCTAACGGCCGAGGCCCAATCAATCCGAACGACCGAGTTCGATCTCGATACGTCGTCGATGAAATGCCGCCTAAAGACCGACGCTAGCCAGAGCCGAACCTATCAATTCAACGCTTCTCGGGTTGGGAAATGGCCCGAAATTGTTTCTGATTTTCTGGCTGGCGATATCAGGGTCCTTCGTCCGAAGCTGGCCGAACAGTTCGCGGGCCTCGTCCTTGAGGCCGAGATGCGCCAACGCAGCCCCATAATAGCGGAGTGTCGGGGGATACGAAATCTCGCGCCCCCCCGGTTCAAGCGCGAGAGCGCGACGCCCCTCGCGGGCGGCCGCTTCGAAATCACCCGACATCGCCTCAATCATGCACAGTGACGTCGCGAAGCAATATCGAAACGTCAAGTTCTTTCCAAGTATCTCTGCCTTCTTAGCCGCTGCCCTAGCCTCTGAATAACGTCCAGTATAGAAGTTTAGCATAGAGAATGCGTCGTAGTACATGACATTTTGTGTACCCGTCTGCCTTGCTTTTTCCAAATATTCTCCGGCAGTAGTGAAATCTTGAAGGAGGAACGCGTGTACGTGGGCGCATAGAGACAGGGCTGCGCCATTAAATGGATCAAGGTCCATAGCCACGCGCATGTCGTCCTTGCACTCTTCGATCGTAAGGCGATAGTCGTAGGCATGCGAACGGTCGTAAAGAAATACAGCCTGATACGCGCGCCAAGCATGAAAGATGCCCTGGCGGCTGAGTCCATTTGCTTCGGTCAGCGTCGCACGGCTGGCTCTGACGTCGGACGGGCTAAGGCTGAACATCTGCGCTGTAGCAGTCAGAAGCCGTTTTCGGCTGAGATGGGAATCGTCCAGCGCATCGAGCGAGAGAATGTTCCGGTGCAGGAGACGGTCAACACAGTTGGTTGCGAAGGCCTGAAGATCCCGCTCCAGTGCCAGCGTCTTTCCGCCAAGCTTTACCACCGTACTCATGCTGACCATAACGTCCCGGTTGGTCGAACCGACGCACATAATGGCAACCGCCAGAGTATCGTAGGCGCTCTCCGTCTTGATCAGCAGATCCAAGTCCTGCGCGTCGGCAGCACTTCGCGGCCCGTTGCGAGCGGGATCCGGGACGGAAACCCGAAAGCAGCCCGTTTCCTCAAGGCCGGAGATGACGGCCTGCCGAAAGAGTTCAGGCAAAATCATGGCGCCGACCGCACCATTGTGCCAAGCATCCAAGCCGATGCTCACGACCAGACGCCTGTCGGGCTGCGCGCCACTGCGTCGAGTGTCGTCGGCCCCCGGACTGGTCACTCTCGGCGCCGCCGTTTGCCGCTGGCTTCGCCTCTCGCGCAGCCATTCCTCGAACCCTTCCTCTCCAGCAATGTCGAGGCCTTCAAGAAGCGTTCCGTTCGTCTGAGCGCTTTCACCCTCGCCCAATGCGTCGACGTCACACCGGTCGAGCCGAAGGCAGACGGTTTCGCGATCGATATGAAGCAGATCGGCCAAGTCCCCCGCGAGCAGCGCGCGCAACGATGACAGCTCGCGTCGAAGGCTGTTTTGAGACTCCGTCTTCTCGCATCGCCCCCATAGCATGTCCTGCAGCGAGGCTCGGGAACGCTCCCCGTTCCGGGAAAACGCAAGAATCGCAAGCAAGGCACGTGCCTTCTTGCTCGGCACGGCAATCTGACGGCCGTGCATATCCTCAAGTCGAAAGATGCCCCGCAGCGTAAGCCGCGCGATGAGTTGCATGGCCATTTCCAGCCTACCCTCGAAACCCCGGCCATCTCTATAGCATAGACCGCAAAAGAATACACAATCTCACTCGATCGCGCGTTCAGTGATGGTCTTTTCACGCATTTTTCACGCAACAACGACGGAAATTCGGACGGTTTTGGAACGCGGGCATGGTCATTTCCCGCGTCGGCGGCGCACTGAAATCAAAATCTTGCTTGCGCTACCAAGATGGAGGCTAAAAAAATGTTAGATCAATTTGATCCGATCTTGTTCTGGAGCAGGGCTTCACTCGAAGCGCAACGCCAGGACTATACGTTCGGCGATGGAACGGGCATCGACGAGGCCGGAAAAGGCCGAACAAAGCTTGAACCGAAAGTGGGCGGGCCGACGCGTGCGTCCCGCGCGCTGGCAATCGTGCATATCGCCATGTACGACGCCCTGCTGATGGCCGATCCGGCTTCATTCCACAACAACCATCATCGGTTTGCTCGGCTGGCCGCATATCAGCCCATGCTCCCTGCCGCGCCTGCCGTGATCAGCCGTGAAGCCGCTGTCGCCGGAGCGGCGTCGGTCACGATCCGGCTGTTGTTCGAAGACGCCTTCGTTGAGCAGCTCGTTACGGAATACCGACTGCATCTGTATGAAAAGGGCCAGTCGGCGCAGGCGATCGAAAACGGGCTCGAGTATGGCGCTGCCATCGGCCGGATGCTCGCGGACGCTCGGTCCGCCGACGGTTCGGGAACACGGGATAGGCAATACCGCGCCTTCGGCCTACCAGGAACCTTCAGCCTTGACCCCTATTCGCCCCTGGGCGCCGCCGTGCTGGGTGCGACATGGGGTTTCGACGTTAGGCCCTTCGTCACCTACCCTGCCGGCGCGATAGAGTTTGTCGGGCCAAGCGAGGCCCTTGGAGAGCGGCCGCCGCAGCCGGGCCAGACAGAGCCCCTGGGGTCGTTTCTCGAAGCAATGAACTGGCCGGCGGATCGCGACCTGGTCGCCGGCAAAGGCGCTGCTCCAGGGACCGACCGGTTGACACGAACAGCCGAGGAAACGCTCATCGGAACCTTCTGGGCCTATGACGGGGTTCGCGGGATCGGCTTGCCGCCGCGCCTCTACAATCAATGTCTTCACGCGATCGCGGAGCAGGCGAACTTCTCGACGGAGGCGTTGGCCGTTCTGCTGGCCATCTGCAACCTGGGAATGGCCGATGCCGGCATTGCCGCGTGGCGCGAAAAATTCACCTATCATGTCGCACGGCCGGCAACCTTGCTTCGCACCAACGAGGCCGGATTCAGGGAGGGTACCGCGTCCGTGCCGACCTTCGATCAGGCCAGGCTCTCAATGCCCGCCGGAGAGGCCGGCAAACCGGACTATACCTCCATCAAGGCATGGCTCGAATTGCCACCCGACACACCTTCGCTGGTCGAATCGGATGCGCATTGGGCCCCCCTCGGGGCACCACAGACGAATTCCGTCCCGCGTGGCGGCGATGGTCCGAAGTCACGAACGCCGCAGTTTCCGGCCTATCCATCGGGGCATGCGACCTTCGGTTCAACCTGCTTCGGGCTCGCAAGCGAGCTGCTTGAAGCTCTGGGCGGCGGCAAAGATCTCGTCTTTGCCTTCGTATCCGATGAGTATGATGGCCGCGCCATCGACCCGGACGGGTCCGTGCGTCCCCACCATGTCCGCCAGATGACGCTTGCCCAGGCAATCCATGAGAATGCCGTCAGCCGTCTCTATCTCGGTGTGCATTGGCAGATGGACGCTGTCGAAGGTGTGCGTCTTGGCCGCAACCTGATCGACGTCATGAAGTCCAACCCCGTTGGGCCTCTGCACGCGATCATCCCCGACGATCCTTTCGAGTCTGAACTCGCCGCCAAAGCAAAGGAGATGATGTGATGAACAACTTTCGCACGCGTATGGCGAACCAACTTAGTCATAGCCGCTGTGAAGATCCAGCTCGGCCGATCACGCCGGCCTCGTCAGAGACGTTAATCGTCGAGCTCAAGGACGACACGCTCTCGATCAGCGACACGCATCTGTTCGACTTCCCGAATAGCAAGCATGGGCTATTTGCCGCCAATAACCGCATTCACGCACGCAAGGTCAAACAGGACGGCGACGACACCGTGTTCGAAATGCTGGAAAAAATCGATCAGCCGGACGCCAAGCCGTTTCTAGTCCTTGCAGGCCGGCCGCATGACTGCCGCCTAAGCATCGGGGCCGACGGGATTCGCCGATTGCGAGCCTACGGCACCGATGATGGAAACGGACGCCTGAACTGCGGCGGGTGGATATTCGACGCCCTGCAGTCGTCTTCCGCCTGACATTCCCCAAATCAATGGACGCCATCGGTTGCGGTGGCGTCCACACCCGAAACGCGATCACTCTGTGGGAGAAATAAAATGGACAATTATCCGGTATGGGGACTTTTGATTGCTTTCAACGGAGCGACTATATTTCTTCTGCGCTCCGTATTCACAAGCATTGACTACAAATCGATTATGTTGGAGAAGAATATCCAGGACGACAACGGCGTAGCTCCTGTCGAGAGCTACAGTCGTGTAGCCGGCATGCTTGGGGCATCTTTGATGGTTACGCTATTCTGGGGCGCGAGCAACGTCGTCCTCTACTTTGCGATCGTGCGGCCCGATCAGGTTTCTGGAATCGTCACCAGTGTCGGGAATTTTCTTTTCTACGGCGCATCGCTCTTTCTTCCATACGCGGCCAACCAACTGAAGGCGATGTTCCAGAAGCCGGCATGACGACCGCTTGCAGAAATTATAACACGGGGCAGCCTTTTCGAAGAAGGCTGCCGGGCAAATGGGGGACAAAGAGATGGGACTTCAACCTGTTGACCAACTGGATTTTAGGATCAGTTCGAATATCGTCCTGACAAGACGCGGCGAAATCGGCTTTCTTCAAACAGACAACGCTCTCTTCACGGAATTTTTTAAAGATCTGCCCAATGCGAACAAGTTCGCTGCGGCCTTTGCGGGATCCCTATCGCGTTCCCGCAGCAGCTTCGAAGTCCTTTCGCGCTCACGGTCCCGCTCGCGGTCAAGATCGCGATCGCGATCACGTTCAAGATCAACTGCGCAGGTGGAGCGCGGCGGCGGCGCAGTCGGCGAGGTTCTCGCGTCCTGGGACGTCGTGAGGCGGCTTTACGCTGCGGGGATGTTGGACGGGACTTACCCTTTCGAGGCCCTGCAGATAAAACCGCCGCCGGGTCCGTCGGAAGCTGCCGCCGAAATTGCAGCGCTTCACGTTCACCAACTGAGCCTTGTCAACGATCGCGCCAGGCAGGAAGAGATCCTGTCGCAGGCCGACACATCCAATCTGTCGGACATCTTTGCCCCTCTCGGCATCGAAAGCGGCGGCTTCGACAGTACTGAGAGGATGATCGAACTGATCCTGCAGGTCGCCGAGCGCGTTGGCTACTTTTACAAGGCCGTCTTCAATCGCCAGCGACCGAACCAGGTGGACTCCCGGTTGAGGCCATTCATCCCCGTTCCGCCTCATGCGGCATTTCCAAGCAACCATTCGTTTCAAATGTTCTGCATCGCCGAGGTTCTCACGCGCCTGATACCGGAACATCCCGGCACAACCGAACTGTTCTTCGTTGCCGAGCGCGTCGCCGAAAACCGTGAGCACGCGGGGCTACATTACCGTTCGGATACGGAGGCCGGCCAGGCTCTGGCCAGGCAGTTCGCACCGTTTTTCATCAATTTGTGCAGCCGCGAGATGCGTCAAGCTCTCCTGGAATGGCACTGAGGGAGGGGAGCTATGGAACCGGACACTGCACCAGGACAGGAGCGGACCGAGTCCCCTCTTTTCTATCTCTGGCATCTTGCCAGCATTGGCTTGCTCGACGCGCAAAGACCAGGCGTTGTGCCGCCAATCTGGTCAAAGGGCCTGCCTGAGAGCCGGGTCGCCATTATCGACAGCGGCTGCACATCGAGGCATCCAAATCTGCCAGCTAGCTGCATCGAAGCCCGGCTGGACGTGGCGGTGTCGACCGACGGAGTAGTCTATCGCGAGGAGGACCGGCGCGCCGCCCGGGATGGCTGGCAGAACCTTGAAGCGACGATGGCTCCAATATTGAAAATGATCGCCGACGACGCCGTTCGCGACGATATTGCCCGGCGCATCAAAGCGATGTCCGAAGGGGAGCCCCGGCTTGTCAACGCTGCCGATCCGGCAGAGCGTTTTGCCGGACACGGCACCTCTTGCGCCGGTCTTATAGCAGGCCGGACACTGAAGGAGCCGCCGGCGGGGTCGGCGCCTGCGCTCGATGGCGCCGTTTTGCCGTACTTTGGCGTGAATCCGTTTGCGACGATTATTCCGGTCGCCACCCCCTACAGCCATGAAATCGCTCCACTTGTCACCGCGCTTCTGCACGCGGTCGCCTGTCGCGCCGATGTCATTCTGCTGCCGCGATCGGTGAACGATCTCGGCAGGTTGGCCAGAGGGAAGAACGCGTCTGGGACGGGTGTTCGCATGACGCGGTTCGACGACGACGAGGCGTTGGCCACCGACAAGAAGATCTTTGAGCATCTCCTGGCAGCGATCGCAGCGGATCGTCCGGTCATTCTCGCGGCCGGGAATGACGGAATGGCCGAACCGGCCTATCCCGCGGCATTGGCGACTGCGACGGAGGCACCCTTCGGAGCGACATCTCTGATCGTTGTTGGCGCGGGCAATCAGCTGGGGTGGCGTTCCGCCTACTCGAGCGGCACCTACGCTTCAGGCGTTACGATCTACGGCCCGAGTGACGACGAGGCTATGATCACCGACCATGTCGTACGAATTGACCTCGCCGCTGCGATGGGCAGCGCAATTGCCAGGTCGGTTGGGCCAGCACGTGCGAAGGCCGGAGCCGAATATTCACCCTTCAGTGTTCTGGCGATTGACGTACCTGCCCGCCTGGCCGGCGATGCGGACGTCATCGACGAAACAACACCCCTGCCGACCGGGCTTCTCTATACCCGCTTCGGCGGAACCTCGGCCGCATCGGCGCTGATTGCAGGTCTGGCTTCGTTGATTCAAGCGAAGGCACTTGCCGACAGCAGCAAACGACACTCCGGCAGCCAATTGCGCGAGCTGCTGCTGAGCAAACGTCCAGCTGAACTGGTGCTTACCTCATCAGGCTCGTCGCGCTCGAAACTTAATAAGGGAGACCAGCCACCCCCTTACGTCCAGATCAGCGACGTCGTGCCAAACAAACCATGAAGGCACGACTGTAAGTCGCGATTATTTGGAGGCAAGCATGGAAGACGGCACAGAGAAGGCAACGGCAGCGGCCGACCCGAGATCTGTATTCCCCGGCTCTGGGAGGCAATGTCCGAAATGTGACGAGCCGATCTCCTTAAAAGCCATTCGATGCCCTCACTGCCTGGCAGATCTCGGTAGAGGGGCAACCAGATGGCAAAAGGTGACACTTGGTGCAAAACTCGTACGCGACTGGATCGGGTTTCCTGCGGCAGTGGCTGCGCTATTAACTGCATTCTTCACCCCGACGGTCGCTGCCATGCTGAGTTGGTTCGACCAAGACAGAGCCTATGTGACGGCCGAGCTATTTAATCCCGACATTGTCAATGTAGGTCTAGACGATCGCGGAGTGAGCGACCAAACGGACAGGGTGACGCAATACATCTCTTTGATCCGCGTCGGCGGAAAGAATACCGGCTATTCTACCGCCTCGATCAGATCGAATTTTCGCTGCGCATTGCAGACCTCCGACGGCGCCGGCATGGATTATTATTTCGACTTCTATGACATTCAATCCCAGAGGAAGTTTTTTCCAACCTTGGACGCCGGACAGTCGATCATCACTTTCGGAAAGCTTACTGGTTCTCAAGAACACGATTCAGCTACGGGTATGAATACCTGTGAATTTTCTTATGTTGACCGGTACGGCCCGCGGCCCCCTTACATCGTGTCACTTTCCGACCGCGCAAGGTCAGAGATTGCAGGGCTCGCAATCGGAGATGAGCAAGCGGAACTACAGTCGCAATTCTGTGCTGGAATGGTGACGCAGATGCGGCTGAGCGACAAAACCATAGCCGACTGTGTAAACGACACACATGCAATCGCGATTGAGCCGATATATTTGTGGAAAAGCGCGGTCGCACGCGCAATGCAATTCTCAACGGCGTTCGGCACGATGACCGGCCAGCAGTCGAAACGTGCCGCGGGCGCTATCCTCGTCTGTAACGACAGCCCAGACAACTGCAAGCAGACAGATGCGAACATGTTGTCCGAAATGGACACGGCACTTAGTCGCTTCCAGCCGCCCATAACAACTTGGTTCTGCAGTTCAAAGCCAGGACTATCTTTGGCGGACTGCACACGGCGTGATTTCCCTCTTCCCTGAGCCGGCGTTCCATCTGAGCGACCCGTTCCACGAAACGTCAGCACAGAACAAGTGATTGAGTTTGACTGCCAACGTTCTCGCGCGGCTCAATGCGTTTGGGCCGTTTCCCGATCAGTCCGCAGTGAGCACGACCTTGACGCTTTGTGAACGGTCGGCGGCAAGAAGGAAGGCGTCGGGCGCGGAAGAAAGCGTGCGCTCGGCGGTCACCAGCTTGAGGACATCCACCTCCCCCGAAACGATGAGATCGACCGCCCGGCCGAACTCCGTGCCGAAGCGGAATGTGCCTTTGAGGTCGATCTCCTTGGCCATCACTGCATTGGCAGGCAGCGGGATCTGGCCACCGGGAAGATTGCCGACCTGGACCACCGTGCCGCCGCGCTGGACGCTGGCGATCGCCGCGGCAAGGCCGGCGGCAGTACCTGAAATCTCGAACGCCACATCAAGCGAACCGCCGGCAGCAAGCGCCTGGAGCTCGGCGTCGCCGCCGGAAAGGTCGATCGTCCTGTCGGCGCCCAAACTGCGGGCGAAGGCGAGCGGAGCGGCGGCGATATCGGCGACCGTAAGCTCAGCGCAGCCGGCAAGCCTGGCCGCAAGCATGGCCAAGAGACCGATGGGGCCGGCACCGAACAGGATGACGTTGCGGCCCCTGATGTCGCCCGCCCGCGCAACGGCGTGCAGGCTGACCGCCAGCGGCTCGGCAAGTGCGGCCGCCTGGTAGGCCACGTCAGATGGAACCTTGAAACATTGCGCGGGCGTGGCGTCGAACAGGCTGGCGAAGCCGCCCTGCATATGTGGCGTCTTCGATGCCGAACCCATGAAGTAGATGTTTTCGCAGAGATTGGCGCGCTCTTCCAGGCATCGCGCGCAATGCCCGCACCAGCGCGACGGATTGACCGCGACATGGTCGCCGACGCCCAGGCCGGGTGCCGCGCCGTTGATCTCGACGACTTCGCCGGAGATTTCATGGCCGAGGACAAGCGGCGAGGTGACGACGAAGTCGCCGGTCCGGGCATGGCGGAAATAATGCAGGTCGGAGCCGCAGATGCCCCCTGCCCCAAAGCGCACCCGCACCATGCCTGGTGCCAGCGGTTCGAGCGGATGCTCCACGACGCGCAGGTCCTGCGGGCCGAACAGCGTCGCCGCAGTCACCTGGCCGCTCACCGGATCAGTCCCATCTCGGTCGGCAGCCAAAGCGTGATGGCGGGTATGAAGGTGATCAGAAGCAGCGCCACGATAAGCGGCACCAGCCACGGCAGGATCGCCATGGTGGTGCGCTCGACCGAAAGCTTGGCGACGCGCGACAGCACGAACAGCACCATGCCGAGCGGCGGGTGCAAAAGCCCGATCATCAGGTTGAGCGTCATGATCAGGCCGAAATGCACCGGGTTGATGCTGTAGACGGCGGCGACCGGCAGCAGGATCGGCACCAGAATCGTGATCGCGGCGATCGTATCGAGGAAGCAGCCGACCACCAGCATCAGGATGTTGACCAGGATCAGGAAGACCCATTTGTTTTCGGTGAGCGCGAAAATGAAGTTCGAAAACAGCTGTGCCGCCTGGCTGACGGTGAGCAGCCAGGCGAAGATCGATGCGGCGGTAACGATGAACAGCACCGACGCGGTCGTTTCGATCGTGTCGAAGCTGGCCTTGGCAAGCAAACGCAGCGTCATCGTGCGGTAGCGCACCAGCCCGAGGAAAAGCGACCAGATCACGGCCGCCATCGCCGCCTCGGTCGGCGTGAACCAGCCCATCGTCATGCCGCCGATCAGGATGACCGGCGTCATCAGCGCCATGACCGCGGAGAAATCGAAATACCAGTCCGCGGCGATCAGCAGCAGCAGCGCGATGCCGACCGCGATGTTGATCGACAGGCCAAGCTGCACAAGCACATAGCAGCCAATCGGAAAGGCAGCCACCACCAGCACCTCGCCCGCCGCTTCGGCGAGCCGCCGAAGCTCGAAAGGCGTGTCGGAACCCCAGCCGCGATTGTACGCAAAGATGGCAACCGTAATCATCATCAGCACGGTCATGACCACGCCGGGCAGGATGCCGGCCATGAACAGCGCGCCGATCGAGACATTGGCCATCATGCCGTAGATGACGAAGGGCAGCGAGGGCGGAAAGATCGGCCCGAGCGTGGCGGAAGCGGCGGTAACCCCGACCGCGGCGTCGATAGGATAGCCGTGGTCCTTCATCGCCTTGATCTCGATGGTGCCGATGCCGGCGGCGTCGGCGAGCGCGGTGCCCGACATGCCGGAAAAGATCACCGATCCGATGATGTTGACCTGCGCCAGGCCGCCCTTCATCCAGCCGACCAGGGCAAGGGCGAAGGAATAGATGCGCCCGGTGACGCCGGCGATGTTCATGAGGTTGCCGGCCAGGATGAAGAAGGGCACGGCGAGCAGCGGAAAGCTCTCCACCCCGGCGATCATGCGCTGGGCTGCGATGATATCGGGCGCCACGCCGTAGATGATGAGGTAAAGGATCGAGGCGGCCGCCATCGAAACAGCGACCGGCACGCCGATGAGCATCAGGACAAGAAAGCCCCCTACCAGAAGCAGCATCGCTCAGACCCCCGCTGTCTCGAACGCACCGGGACGCTCGAGCACCGAATAGCCGCGCCGGTAATTGCCGATAAAGACCTGGATCGAGCGCAGAAGCATCAGCACGAAGCCCGCCAGTACGGCGTAGAAGAACCAGCGCCGCGGCAGGTTGACGGTGACCATGCGCTCATGCGCCACGATCGTGACGTAGCGCCACATCAGCCACGATCCGTAGGCGAAGAATGCGATGCGGACAATATCGACGGCGAGCGCCAGCCAGCGGCCGACACGCTCCGGCAGATAGTGGTAAAGCACGTCGACATGGATATGGCGCGAAAGGCGCACGCACATGGCGGCACCGAGAAAGACAACGACGACGAGCGCGTTGATGGCGATCTCCTCGGTCCAGGCAAAGCTGTTGTTCAGCGCATAGCGGGTGAAGAACTGCAGGAAGACACAGACGACCATGCCCCAGAACACGGCAAGCGTGACCCAATCCTCGATACCGTGGTCCGACAGGTCGACGTCGACCGGCACCTCCTCGAAGGCGTGCGCGATCTCTTCGACGGTGATCTCGGTGTGGTGTTCCTCGGCCATTGGCGCGGGCTCCCGAAGCTGGTGGGTCGTCAAGGATTGGAAAGGCCGTCCGGCGCAATTTGAAGCCGGACGGATGGGCAAGTGGCGAATCCGATTGCCGCCCTATCCTCTTGGTTGAGCATCCGATTTCCCGATGCCCTACTTGATGGCGCGGATCGCTTCCCAATCGGCCTTGTTGTAGCCGAACTCCTCGAAGGTGACCTTCTCCAGCACATTCTTCTCGAAGTCGGCACGGTCGACATCGGTTACGGTGATGCCGCGGTCCTTGAATACCTGCACCAGTTCCTTTTCGCGGGCGACGATCTTCGCCGTGGCGCGGGCGGCGGCCTCCTGCATCACCTCGGTGAAGATCTTCTTGTCCTCGTCGGACAGCGAGGCCCAGCGCGACGCCGATATGATGGTGTTGAGATGATCGACGATGTGGCCAGTCAGCACGATGTTCTTCTGCACCTCGTAGAATTTCTTCGCTTCGATGGTGGTCAGCGGGTTCTCCTGGGCCTCGACCGTGCCGTTCTGCAGAGCCAGGTAGACCTCGGCGAAGGCAATCGGCGCCGTGTTGGCGCCGCAGGCACGCGGCATGGCCAGGTAGGCCGGCACGTCGGGAACGCGCATCTTCAAGCCCTGCATGTCGGAGCACTTGGCGATCGGCCGGTTCGAGGTGGTCTGCCGCGTCCCGTAATAGGTGGTGGCGACGATATGATTGCCGGTCTTGTCCTCATAGCCCTTGGTCAGGGCCTTGTAGACGTCGCTCTTTGTGTATTTCAGCAGATGGTCGGCATCGCGGAAAGTGTATGGGAAATAGGTGACGCCGATCGGTGGATATTCGCGCGCCGCGAAGCTCGATCCGGAAATGATGATGTCGACGGTGCCGAGCATCAGGCCCTGGTTGATGTCCGCTTCCTTGCCAAGCTGCGAGGCCGGATAGACGTCGATGGCGTAGCGGCCTTGGGTGCGCTTCTTGATCTCGTCGGCCGCCCACACGGATTCGGTGTGGAAGGGCTCCGTCGTCTCGTAGACATGCGCCCATTTCAGGACCGTTTCCGCCGAGGCCGACGCCATGGGTATAGCAATTGCGGCGATCGCACCGAGCAGAACTGCGTATTTTCTCAGCATCTAATTCCTCCCTGGTTGAATTTGACGGCCGGATCTCCCCCCGGCCAACTGCTATTCCGCAACCTCCTTGGCTGCGGCTCTCTCATCGAAATTGCGTGAGAATCTGATTTGGGACTGGCGCAGATGCTGCTGCATGGCGGCCTTGGCCCGCTCGGGGTCGCGCGCGGCAATTGCATCGCGCACGGCACGATGTTCCTTTGCCGCGACCTGCCAGGAATCGCTGGTCTCGAAATAGATTGACAGGCGTTCGAAGTACGGGTTCATGCGCTGGTCGAAAAGCTCGCCGATGAAGCGCACCAGCACCGCGTTCTCGAGAATGCCGGCGACAGCGGTGTGGAATTCCCGGTCGAGCGCAATGGTCATCTTGTTGGGGTGACGCATGGCCTCCATCCGGCGCAGCACGTCGTCGAGCCGTTCGATATCTGCAGGCCGGACATGGAGGGCCGCTTCGGCGGCGATCGCGCCTTCGACGAATTCGCGCGCGCGCAACAGCTCGAACGGGCCTTCCTCGACTTCGGGTTCGGAGGCGGCGGCGCTCGGCGGATCGGTGACGTAGATACCCGAGCCGACGCGGATGCGTATGCGGCCTTCGACCTCCAGCGCTATCAGCGCTTCACGGACTGTCGGGCGGGAAATTCCGAGCTGGTCGGCCAGATCCCGCTCGGTCGGCAGGCGGTCGCCGACGGAAAACTCGCCGGCATCGATCAGCTGCCTGAGCTGATCGGCTACCTGTCGGTAAAGCCGGCGTGGTTCAACGGCCTGGATCGGCATGCGCGTTTAGTTCCCTCCCGGGCCAACCCTGGTACATTGGTCTGACCCATTGACCGCAGCCTAAACTGACGACCAAGAGAGTCAAGCTGGATAAAAAAGACAGAAGAAGAAGGCGCCCTGACCCATCTATCCGGTGCACCTATGTGGCGCGGCCCGCGCAGCGGAAGGCGGCGCATTGCGAAGTATTGCATGCGTCAGCGCCGTCCTCCGCGAATGACCAGGACGTTTCCGGCGGCAACGAGGACGAGCCCGATGATCGCGTACGCAGTCCAGTCATAACCTTCCAGCGCCGTGGAGATCAAAAGCGCAAAGACGGGAAATATGACGGTCGCATAGCCGGCGCGGGCGCCGCCAATGCGTCCGAGCAGCGTCAGGTAGGCGGCGAAAGCCATGACCGTCGATATGACGGCGAGGAAGACCAGCGAGCCGATATAAGGGGCGGTCGTCGCGAACACGAACGGCTCACCAAGCAGGAAGGCCAGGAACGCCGACCACAGAGTGCCATAAAGCATGCCCCAGGCGCTCGTTGAAACGAGCGGCAGGTCGCGGCGCTGGTTTGCGACGGAGACGAGATTGCCGGCGCAGAAGCTCAGCGTGCCGCAGAGGCACAGGAGAAGGCCCACCAACGTGCCGCCGGAAAGCCCGTTGGCAGCGATTTCGGGAAAGAACATCAGCGCTATTCCGGCGAAGCCGATGATGCCGCCGGCGAGAATGCGCGGCGCCGGGCGCTCGCCGATGACCAAGGCACCGAGCAGCATGTTGATGACCGAGGCGAGCGAAAAGACGACCGAGAGCAAGCCGCTGACGAGATAGCCGGCGCCATAATAGAAAAACAGGAAGTTCGACGAGAAGATAAGGATGCCAAGCACAGCAAAGCGCAAATGATCGGCGATCGGAAAGCGGAGCCGCCGACCGGAAAAACCCGCCCAGGCAAACATCAGCAGCGTGGCGATGGCGAAGCGCCAGACCAGATTGACCTCGTTCGACACGCCGCTGCCGACCTGAAGTTCGATCGCGAACCACGATGCGCTCCAGGCAATGACCGTCAGCGCGTAAAGCCCGTAGTCGACGGGTTCGAAGGGGCGGTCGCGCGTCGTCATGCGCATTTCCGCGTTAGCCGGCTCCAGGGCGTCGTTTGGTTCTTTGGTTACCGACATGCTGGCCAAGACGCTTCCGCTCACAAGACGTTTACAGACCAACCGCCCGCCTTCGCCGCTTCTGGCCCCAGACGACGAGACCGAGCAACAGCAGAGCCGGAATGGCGAACCAATAGCGCGACGTCCGTTCCGCAGGGACTAGCACCTGGTTGATTTCGTCGCCGGGCTGCAGGCCGAATTTGGCCGCCTGGCTGCCCAGTCGCACGACGCCGACTGTCACGCTATCGCCAAGCGCACTGACGTCCAGGCCCGCAGCCTTCAGGCGTTCGGCCGATGAATTTGCGGGCCCGAGTTGTAGCCGAACCAGCTTCGATATCTCATCGCCGTTGAGGTTCAGTGTCGTCAGGCGCAGGCGAACCGCTCCGCCTTCGGCTGTCTCGTCGACGATACGGCTGAGTTCGGAGGCAGGCACTGCCCGATAAGGTTCGCTCACCTGATCGAGCAACAATCCCGGTCTGAACAAGATGAAACAGGCCACAAGCAACGCAATCGTCTCGTACCAGCGGTTGCGCACGAGCATCCAATTCTGCGTCGCTGCTACAAACGAGACCATGGCGAGCGTCGATGTGACCACCATCGCGACGAAGTCGAACGGCCCTTCGAGATCGATCATCAGCAGTCCGGTGTTGAAGATGAAGATGAATGGCAAGAGGCCGGTACGGATCTCGTACTTGAAGCCCTGAATGCCGGTCTTCACCGGATCGGCGCCTGAAATTGCCGCAGCAGCATAAGCCGCCAGCCCCACTGGCGGCGTCACGTCCGCCATCAGCCCGAAATAGAAAACGAACATGTGGACGGCGACCAGCGGCACGGCAAGATCGTTCTGCGCCGCCAAATCGACGATGACCGGCGCCATCAAGGTGGCGACGACGACATAGCTCGCAGTGGTCGGCATGCCCATGCCGAGAATGATGCAGATCACCGCGGTGAACAAAAGCATGACGATGAAGCTGCCGCCCGAGATGAATTCGACCAGCTCGGTCATTACCAGCCCGATGCCCGTGAGCAGAACCGTGCCGACGATGATGCCGGCCGTCGCAGTGGCAATGCCGACCGTCGTCATGTTGCGTGCGGCGGCGGACAGGCCACCGACCAGATCGTCGAAACCGTCAAGCCAATGCTGCGCCAGCGCTCGGTCCTTGCGGAAAAAGGCGGTGAGCGGCCGCTGCGTGACGATCAGCGCCATAAGGGCGACAGCGCCCCAGAATGCCGACAGGCCGGGCGACAACTCCTCCACCATCAGGCACCAGATCAGCAGGATCACAGGCAGCAGAAAATGCAGGCCGGTGCGCGCCGTCTCGCCGAAGTGGGGAATCCTGACGATCTCGCCCTCCAGATCCTCCAGCGGCAGGTCGGGATAACGCGCCCGGTAGGCGACAAGGCCGATGTAAACGGCGATCAGCGCGGCAGTGATCATCCAGGTCGCGGCCGCGCCGAAAACGATCTTCGTCCAGCCAATGCCGTAATAGACAAGCCCTGCGAGGACGATGAAGCCGCATACGCCCATCAGCCCGCGCAGCGCACCCTGATAGGCCGAATGGGCGCTGCGCGACGGCAGACCCTTCAGCCCCATCTTCATCGCCTCGATATCGACGATGTAGAACAACGAGCCGTAGGTCAGCAGCGCCGGGTAGAAGGCGTGCTTGACCACCTCGGCATAGGAGATGCCGACATATTCCGCGATCAAGAACGCGGCGGCGCCCATCACCGGAGGCATCAGCTGACCATTGACGCCGGCCGCGCATTCGATGGCGCCCGCCTTCACCGCAGAATATCCGACGCGACGCATCAGCGGGATGGTGAAGGTTCCGGTGGTCACGACATTGGCGATCGACGACCCGGAAATCATGCCGGTCAGGCCGGAAGCGACGACACCGGCCTTGGCCGGACCGCCGCGGTATTTGCCGAGCAGCGAGAAGGCAAGCTGGATGAAAAAGCCGCCGGCGCCGGCGCGCTCCAGCAATGTTCCGAACAGAACGAACATGAAGACGACGTTGGTGGACACACCGAGGGCAACACCGAAGACCCCCTCCGACGTCAGCCACATCTGCGAGGCTGCGCGCGATAACGTCGCGCCCTTGTGGCCGAGCAGGCCAGGTAGGTGAGGTCCGGCGAAGATATAGATCAGCATGATCGCCGCGATGACGGTGATGGCAGGCCCGACGGCGCGACGGGCGGCCTCGAGCAGGATGAGGACGCCGGCGATCGAGACGATCAGGTCAGCCGTAGTAGGAAGGCCCGGCCGATGGGCGATATCGCTGTAAAAGACCAACAGATAGAGGGCGGACGCCGCCCCGGCGATGCCTAGCACCCAGTCGGGCAGCGGCACCCGGCTGCGCGACGAGGTCTTGAAGGCCGGAAACGTCAGCATCGCCAGAAACAGGGCGAAGGCCAGATGGATGGAGCGGGCGATGCCGTCGCTGACGACACCAAAATTGAGCATGAACGGAAGGGGCGAGGCATACCAGAGCTGGAACAGCGACCATGCCAGCGATACGCCGAGGATCAGCTTCGCGGTGCGGCCGGTCGGCTTGCGCCCACCGGTGTCGGCTTCGGCGACGATCTCGCTAAGCTTGTCAATGTCGATAACGGGTTGGTCAGGCCCTGCCGCCCGCTGGCTTTGATCTGTCATCGTTCCCCACAATTATTTGCGATGCGAGGCGCCTGTGGCGCCTCGCATTGAAGGCCTCAGAGCCAGCCCTTCTCCTTGTAATAGCGCTCCGCGCCCGGATGCATTGGCGCCGACAGACCGGTCTTGATCATCTCCTTGGGATCGAGATTGGCGAAAGCCGGATGCAGTTTCTTGAAGTCATCGAAATTTTCGAAGACCGACTTCACCAGTTCGTAGACCACCTCATCGGGTGTGCTGGCATTCGTCACCACTGTCGCGCGGACGCCGAATGTCGTCACGTCGTCCGGATTGTTGGCGTACATGCCGCCCTTGATGGTGGCGACTGAATAGTACGGATGAGCTGCCAACAGCGCGTCCACTGCCGGACCGGTCAGCGGGATGAGTTTGGCGCCACAGGCCGTGGTCGGATCCTGGATCGCGGCGGAAGGATGACCGACGCCGTAGAAGAAACCGTCGATCTTGTTGTCGCACAGCGCGCTGCCCTGCTCGTCCGCCTTCAGCTCCGCGGCAAGCGAGAAATCGCCGAGCGTCCAGCCCATCTGCTTCAGCAACTCCTCCATGGACGAGCGGGTGCCTGACCCGGGATTGCCGACGTTGAAGCGTTTGCCTTTGAAATCCTCGAATTTGGTGACGCCGGCGTCCGGCCGCGCCAGCACGGTGAACGGCTCGGGATGGACGGAGAACACGGCCCGCAGATCCTTGAACGGCTTGCCGTCGAAATTTCCGGTCCCCTCATAGGCCTGGTATTGCACGTCCGATTGGGTCAGGCCGAAATCGAGGTCGCCGGTCTGGATGGAGTTGACGTTGAAGACCGAACCGCCGGTCGACTCCGTCGAGCATCGGATGCCGGTTTTCTGCCGGTCCTTGTTCATCAGCCGGCAAATGGCGCCGCCGACGGCGTAGTAGACGCCGGTGACCCCGCCGGTGCCGACCGTGACGAAGCGCTGCTCGGCTCCGACGGATGGCAGCGCCAGCAGCATGCAGGCCGCCGCGCCGATCAGGGTTTTCATTGAACTGTACATGGTCGCTACCTCTCTGGTGGGTGTCCCGGCCCGTCGCCGATGACGCGTTGGAACTAGTTGAGGCGGTCCGCGTCGTGCGGGTCAGGCCGCTGAAGCGATCGCAGCGTCGATCGCCTCACCGAGCCGTTCGACGATCCGATCGATATTCTGTTTGGAAATGATGAATGGCGGCGCCACAAGCACATGAACGCCCCGCACACCATCAATCGTCCCGGCCATCGGATAAATCATCAGGCCGCGGGCCATTGCTTCGCGCTTGATGCGGGCGTTGAGTTCAAGCCTCTGGTCGAATGGTTCCTTGCTGGCGCGATCAACCACCAGCTCGATTCCCCTAAATAGACCCCGCCCGCGAATGTCGCCGACGTGATCGTGGTTATCGAAGCGTTGGTGCAGGCGTTCGTCCAGCTGCGCGCCCATTGCGCTGACGTTGTCGAGCAGACCGTCACGCCGGATGACCTCCTGCACGGCAAGGCCGGCCGCCGCTGCCATTGGATGGCCCATATAGGTATGCCCATGCTGGAAGAAGCCCGAGCCTTGGGCAAAGGCATCGAAGATATGCCGGCCGAGCAGCACCGCGCCAATCGGCTGGTAGCCACCGCCAAGTCCCTTGGCGATGGTCAGCAGGTCGGGAGCGATGCCGTCCTGCTCGCACGCATGCAGAGTGCCGGTACGGCCCATGCCGCACATCACCTCGTCGAGAATGAGCAGCACGCCGTAGCGGTCGCAAATCGCGCGAATGTGCTTGAAGTAATCCGCGACCGGCGGCACCGCGCCGAGCGTGGCACCCACCACCGGCTCGGCGACAAAGGCGATGACCTCGTCCGGGCCGAGTTCGAGGATCTTGTCTTTGAGCTGCTGGGCGGCGCGCGCCGCATAGGCTTCGTCGCTTTCGCCATGCTTTTGATAGCGATAGGCGTAACAGGGGTCGATATGGTGGGTCTCGATAAGCAACGGCCTGAACTGGGCGCGGCGCCATTCGTTGCCGCCGGTGGCGAGAGCGCCGAGCGTATTGCCGTGATAGCTCTGCCGGCGTGCGATGAGATGGCGCCGTTGCGGCTCGCCTTTCTCGACAAAATATTGCCTGGCCATCTTGAGCGCGGCCTCGACCGCCTCCGAGCCGCCGCTGACTAGATAGACGTGGTCCAAGCCTTTCGGCGCGTCCTCGACCAGCCGATCCGCCAAGCGCTCCGCCACCTCGGTGGTGAAGAAGCTGGTGTGGGCGTAGGCGATGCGGTCAAGCTGGGTGTGCAGTGCAGCGATCACGTCGGGATGGCCGTGGCCGAGACAGGACACGGCCGCGCCGCCCGACGCGTCGATATAGGACTTGCCCTCGGCATCGAACAGTTCGATGCCTTGGCCGCGAATTGGCGACCGGCAGCGTCGAGTGGATGGTTCGATGAAGAATGTGTGTCATCGACGGTCCCTCATGGGCATTTTCTTCGGCGGACGTTGGTTCAGATGGGTCTTGAGAGCGGCGCCCTGCTCATCGAAACGTCGCAGCGACTCAACAGCGCCCTCGCCTGCCTGCCCTGCGACAAGAGCACCGAGGACCTCGGCAACGATGAAAGCTGGCGTCATGGTGTGGAAAAAGGACGGGCTGCCGGTCGGCACGACGACTAGGTGATCGGCAAGCAGCGCCAAGGGCGCTACCCCGCTGTCGGTGATCGCAATGACCGGTACGCCGCGGCCGGCAGCGTACTCGACAAGCTCGATGGTGAAGCGCGTGTAGGGCAGGACGCTGGCGGCGATCAGCACGTCGTCCTTGGTCGCATGGGCCAGAGCGTCGCCATCGGTTCCGCCGATGCCGTGCAGCAGCACCGACTTCTCGCCGATCAGTGACAGGATGTAATGCAGATGCCAGGCGACTGCGTGGCTCGAGCGCAGGCCGAGGCAATAGACGCGCCTTGCCGCACTCAGCGCCCTGGCCGTCTCGACCAGACGGTCGATCGACCTGCCTTCGGCGAGATGGGAAAGCTGGCTGGAAATCGAATCCAGAATATCGGCCGCCAGCGCGTGGTCGCCCTTGAGCTTTTGGCTGGCCCCTGAAGGCCCGCCTTGCCGGCGAAACCGATTTCGCCGTCCCGGATCGCGGCGGCGTAGATATCGCGTACCGCCTCGTAGCCATCAAGGCCGAGATGCTGGGCCAGCCGCGTCATCGTCGCCGGCTGCACTCCTGCGTGCCGAGCCTGCTCGCGCATAGACAACAGCGCGACATCATACGGCTTATCAAGGACATAGCGCGCAGCGGACCGAAGCTGCGCCGACATGCCGTCGAAGGCACTGACGATCTGTCCAGCAAGCTCTCCCTGGTCCATGGATATTGCTAGCTCGCCAGACCAGCGATTGCAACGTCTGTTTCAGTGTGATCAAAGATCGATTCATATGAATCTTGTCACTCACAGAACGTCCCCATGAAGCCGGCCCATGGTCTCCACCGCATCGCCATAGCCGTCGCCCCGAACGGGGGACGTCGCAGCAAGGCCGACCATCCGGCGATTCCGCTGACACCAGCCGAACTTGCGAGGACGGCCGCGGAATGCGCCGATGCCGGTGCGGCTATGATCCACGTTCATGTCCGTGACAGAAGCGACAATCATCTGCTCGACGCCGACGCCTACCGCCAGGCGATCGCCGCCATCCGCGGTGCTGCCGGCGACCGCTTGGTAATCCAGATCACCTCCGAAGCGCTCGGTATCTATTCGCCGGCCCAACAGATGGCCGTCGTACAAGATGTAAAGCCGCAAGCTGTCTCCCTGGCGCTTCGCGAAATCGTTCCTGATGCCGGATCGGAACTCGCCTTCGTGCGCTTCATGGCCTGGCTGCACACCGAGGGGGTTGCGCCGCAGATCATCCTCTATTCGCCCGAGGAGGCCGTCAGGCTTTCGGACATGCAGCAGCGCGGACTGATCCCGTGGGCAAGCATACCGGTTCTCTACGTGCTGGGCCGCTACACGCCGGGACAGACGTCCGTTCCTGCCGATCTCTTGCCATTCCTTGCGGCGAACATGCCGCGCTTCGACCATTGGAGCGTCTGCGCCTTCGGCCGCAACGAAGCGGCGTGCGTGACCGCCGCCGCGTTGCTTGGCGGCCATGTCCGGGTCGGCTTCGAAAACAATCTTTTCCTTCCGGACGGCAGCATAGCCTCGTCCAACGCCGAACTGGTAGCGACCGTCGCACGCATACTCGCCGACTGCGGTGTCAAGATCGCCTCGGCCGCCGAGTTGGCGGCTCAATGGAACGCGCCGTTTCGTTCCATATGACAAACCAAAGCCTATTTTCGGCGGCAAGCTCGCGCAAGGCATAGAGAGGCGGCTGCAATGTCATCGCCACGGAAGAACGACGTGTCCCCGCCCGCGGCGCGGCGATTGCAACAACAGTGCCGGTCGTTGTAACCATTCCGGCCGCTTGATTTTGGAGGAGACGCAGCATGGACCGATTCACCGGCGGTTGCCTGTGCGGCAACGTCCGAATTATCGCGTCGGGGCGCCCATACCGGGTCGGCCTTTGTCACTGTCTTGACTGCCGCAAGCATCATGGCGCCCTTTTTCACGCTTCCGCGATTTTTCCTGAGGATGCGGTGACGATCGACGGCGAAACACGCGACTACGCCGGGCGGTTTTTCTGTCCCCGCTGCGGCTCCTCCATTTTCGGACGCACCGCAGACGAAATCGAAGTAAACCTGGGGTCCCTGGATGCGCCTGACCAACTGATGCCAACCTACGAAAGCTGGATCATCCGACGCGAGTCCTGGTTGCCGCCGTTTCCGCTCACGAGACGGTACGAGCGCGATCGTGACGCCACGGGTCGCTTTGAGGAATAGGTCGCACGAACGGTGCCGAGGAGGCAACGACATCAGAACACGGATTTTCAGGGACCGCCTGCTCACGCCGCTAAAAATGTGAACTTGCATGTTTACGAGGTGCGCTGCCTTCATCCACATTGCCCAAGGCATTCGTGAGCGCCTAAGGCGACCCGTGACAGCCAAGGCGCCGTTACCTTAGAGGAGGACCGCAGGGGATGGGATTCATCGTCGCCGCGATCTTGAAGTAGGCTTTGTACAGAGCGCCGCGTTCAATGCTGGCCGTTTGGGAGGTCACGCCGGAAGACCGGCCTTGCGGAAGCCATCAATGAACTGCTCAAGCAGCGCAGCGTCATGGAATGGCTCTGACGTGGTGTCCAGTGGCCCGCCGCCTCGAAACGATGATCACAGGCTAGTGGTCGCGGCGACAATCAACCCGCCCAAGACGGCAACATTGATGGTGAAGCCGGTACGAAGCGCTTCGCATTCATCACCGCTGTAGCGCCAGAAGTTGAGCGCCATGAAAGACGCCGCAATGGTGAATACGGCCAAGGCCGCGCCGGGAAAGGGTCCACCAAGGCCCGTTGCTAGGCAAAAGCCGCCTGCAATCTCCAGCACCGATCCGGCCGCGAGAAGAGGCCTGGGAGCAGGAAAGCCCCGCTCGGCCAGGGACGCTGCAACCGCCCGGAACCTGAGGAAATGCTCGGCGCCCGCCCAGATAAAGACGCTGCCGAGCAAAACCAATCCGAGGTGGTGGAAGAACGCGATCATTCCTTGCTGCCGTCCTCGGTGTAAACCGCAAGCTCGTAACCATCCGGGTCCGCGAAATGGAAGCGCCGGCCGCCCGGGAATCCATAGATCGGCCTGACGATCTTGCCTCCCGCCTGCTCGACCCGCTTGACCGTTCCCGGCAAATCATCTGCATAGAGGATGACGAGCGGGCCTCCTCCGGACCTCGCTGGGCCAGCGGCAAAGCCACCTGACAAGCGCCCGTCGTTGAACTCGCAATATTGCGGGCCGTAGTCGGTGAAGGTCCAGCCGAAGGCCTTTCCGTAGAAGTCGCGTGACCGCTGAATGTCTTTCACGTTGAATTCGACGTAGTCGATCCGTTGATCGTTGTTGTTGCTCATGACGCATACCTCTCGTGTGATGTACGACGCCGAAAGATAAGCACGCATCTCGCTTACCGGATTGAACGAAACGGCCATCGACGTATGGCTTCACACGGCGCTGCCGAGGCGATGCGCGTGGCATCACCCCTAACCTGCCCTCTTCATTCCGGCCGGAAGAAAACGACCGATTCTTGCAACCGTTCTCGATTGGAAGACGTTGTCGGTCGTGCAGATTGTTGCCTCGAGCGACGGCCGGGCGCAGCCGCTGCGCCGTAGGTTCACCGCCGCTAGTCCGAAGAGGAGCGAGATGAGCGATCCCGTCCCAGCACAGGCAACGGGTTCATTTCAGCAACGTCCAGCGTCGGCGCGGCTTCACGGGAGCTTTGCTTCGGTGTGGGTGCATCGAATGGACCCGGCGGGCGCACCGCCAATCGTCATCATGCCCGACGCAACGATCGATCTGCAATGGATCGGAGGCAGCTTCCGAGTTGCCGGCCCCGATAAGGAGCCGCAGACCGAGGTTCTGGCGGCAGACGAGGTCGTGATCGGCTTGCGCTTCCATCCTGCCACGGCGGCGGCATGGCTCGGCGTGCCGCAAATCGAGCTTGTCGGCCAGAGGCTGTCGCTCGAGGATTTGTGGGGCGCGCGAGCTCGCCGCCTCGCCAGCCGCGTGCGCGCTGGCGACAATCTCGAGGATCTGGCCTGCTCGCTCCAACAGGTCGTCGCCGAGGAGGCGGCCTCCCGCGCGCCAGACGTTCCCATGCAGGCGGCATATCGCTTGATTGAGCGCGGGCCGCCACCCGACGCGCCTCTCGTCCCTTGGTTGATGCGCGCGCTCGAGATGAGCGAAAGGACGTTGCGCCGGCGCTTCGACACGAGCTTCGGCTATGGCCCTAAGACGATTGACCGTATCCTCCGCTACCAGCACTTTCTGAGGCTTTCGAGCCACTCCAACAGCTCCACCGCCATGCTGGCGGCCGAGGCGGGCTATTCCGATCAGGCGCATCTTGTCCGCGAGAGCCGCCGCCTGACGGGAAGCACCCCGCGACAGATTCATCACCTGCTGCACAACGAGTGAAACCTCGGCGCGTTCTTCGACTTGGCGGCACGCTGTTGGCCGTTTTGTTCAAGTCTTCACTGTCGCCCGACTTTATCCTGGTATCTCCGACAACCAGAGGAGACTGCCATGAAACCGCGCATTTCGGTTTTGACTATCGCCGTCGCCGACCTCGAGAGTTCTCTCGCATTCTACCGCGACGGTCTCGGCTTGCCGACGGAAGGGATCATCGGCCGCGAGTTCGAGCATGGCGCCGTCGCGTTCTTCACGCTGTCCGGCGGGTTGAAGCTCGCGATCTGGGCTCAGGACGACCTCGCCTACGACACCGGCCTGCCCAAGGCGCCGATTACCTCGACCTCGTTCACAATCGGCCACAACGTTGTGCGCCGCGAAGAAGTCGATCAAGTGATGGATGAGGCCGCCCGCGCCGGAGCCGAGATCATCAAGCCTGCCCGGGACACGTTCTTTGGCGGATATGCCGGATATTTCCGCGACCCGAACGGACATCTGTGGGAGGTCGTCTGGAATCCCGCCAACATACCGAGTGAGGATCCTCTTTAAGGGCGGCGCCGGCCTGCAGTATCGAACCGCGTTAGTCATCGCCGGTGCTGGCAAATTCTGTCGGCATCGGGCTGGCGGCCATGCTTTCCCTGGCAAACGCAGCGCGACGGCAGTCCACCAGCAAAAATCTTACGGGGGCTGATTATGTAGCTCTATCCAGATTCGCCTCGCCTGCGTGACGCATCATGCGGCGGAAGCTCATTGAGATATGCGCCCGCCTTATGTGCCCGATGGACTCCCAGTCGCCGATTTCGGCCGCGGCAAGGACCTCTTCCATTTCGCGGCGGAACGCGGTGAATTCCTCGACAAGGCCCAATTGCGGCATCAGCTTCAGGACGACGCGCGCGACCTGAAAATACAGGCGCTCGCTGATCTCGCGCAGCGGCTGGTTGCCGGTCATGGCTGTGAGTTCGTAGAAAAAGTCCATGTTGAGGCGCAGGAAAGCGCGCTGGTCGGGATTGAGTATATCGGAATCGCAGCGCGCGATGAGCGCCCGTATCCGGTCGAGGTCGTCCGCCGTGCGCGGGATCGGCGAAAGCTTGCCGACGAGGAGCGCCAGCTCCAGGCGCAGATGATAGACCTGCTGTAATTCCTCGATGTCGACGTCGGTGACGATCGTGCCGACGCCGTGGACGGATTGAACCAGACCCTCGGATTCAAGGCGCGCCAGCACGCGCCGGACCGGCGTGCGGCTGATCTCGAATTCCTGGGCAAGTTCTTCCTCGGAAAGGTGGCTTCCCGGCGCATAATCGAGCAGGCAGATGCGGTCGCGCAATATCCGGTAGATGCGCTCGAACCGCTCCCGCGCGGAGAGCGGGCGCGGCGGCGCGGCGGTCACCGTCGTGGGCGGCTTGGCCTCTGTCTCGATCGTCACCCAGCCTCCAGGACAGCGTGCAGGAATTGCCGTGTCCGCTCGTTCTTGGGAGCACCAAACAGTTCGCTTGGCGGTCCCTGCTCGCAGATCTTGCCTTGATAGAAGAAACAAACGCGGTCGGAAAACTCCTTGGCGAAGCCCATCTGATGGGTGACCATCAGCATGGTGAGATCATGCTCGCGCCCGATTTGCCTTATCACCTGCAGCACTTCGCCGACAAGCTCCGGGTCGAGCGCCGACGTCACCTCGTCGAACAGCATGATCTTGGGCCGCATTGCCAGCGCCCTGGCGATGGCGACGCGCTGCTGTTGGCCACCAGAAAGCTGTGACGGATAGTGGTCCTTCTTCTGGGCCAGACCGACCAGCTCCAGCAGCTCGGCCGCTCGTGCCTCGGCGTCCGCCCGCTTCATTCCGAGCACCGTTATCGGCGCCTCGATGCAGTTCTGCATCGCCGTCATATGCGGAAACAGGTTGAACGACTGGAACACCATGCCGATCTTGGCGCGGATCTTGCGGATGTGGGCGAGATCGGCGGGAACAAGCTTGCCGTTCCTTTCCATATGGGTCAGCGGCTCGCCTTCGACCCAGATGACGCCGTCATTGATCGTCTCCAGCGTCATCAGCATGCGCAGCACCGTCGTCTTGCCCGAACCCGACGGACCGATGACCGAGACTTTTTCGCCGCGCGCTATTTCGAGATTGAGCCCGTCGAGAACGGTTAACGTGCCGTAGCGTTTCGATACATTGTCGAAGCGGACCATCGGTTGTTCAGTCATCGGGTGGTCCTCCGGTTGAGCAGCCCTTCGAGGGAGCGGATGAGCGCCGCCGAAACCAGGCTCATGGCAAGGAAAAACAGGCCGACCAGCGTGATCGGCTCGGTGTAGCGGAACGTTTCGGAGCCGATGATCTTGGCGGTCTGCATCAGTTCCATCACGGCGATTGCGGAAAGCAACGGCGTTTCCTTGAACAAGGCCACCAGATAATTGCCGAGCGCCGGAACGATCGGCGGGATCGCCTGCGGAATGATGATGTCGCGAAACGTCGTCCAGGACGAGAGATTGAGCGCGATCGAAGCTTCCCACTGGCCGCGATGGATGTTGTCGAAACCGGCGCGATAGACCTCGGAGCAATAGGCGGCGTAGTGGATGCCGATGGCCAGCACCCCGGCGGTGAAAGCGTCGAGCACGACACCGAATTTCGGAAAGACGAAATAGAGAAAGAATATCTGGATGAGCAGCGGGGTCGAGCGGATCAGCTCGACCAGCACCGAAATCGTCCAGCTGGTCCATGGCACGGCAATGCGGACAACGGCCAGCACCAGGCCGAGCGAGGCGGCAAGCGCAAAGCCGATCAGCGTCGCTTCGATGGAAATGACGGCGGCGCGGGCAAGCACCGGCAGGATTTCCAGGGCAAATCCCCAATCCCAGATCATGCCGCCTTCCCCCGCGCCAGTCCGAGCGACGCCCGCCTTTCAAGAAGCCGCATGCCGATGGTCACAACCAGCGACATTGCCAGGTACATCAAAAGAACGAGGGTGAAGATCGGAATGGTCTTGAACGTGTTCTGGTTCATTTGCTGCGCCTTGAAGGCGAGATCCGAAAGCGTGATCAGCGAGACCAGCGCCGTCGATTTCAGAAGCTCGATGAACAGATTGCCCCAGGGTGGGATCATCGCGACAAAGGCCTGCGGCAGGATGATCCGACGCAACATCTGCGGGCGGCTCATGTTCAATGCCGTACACGCTTCCCACTGCCCGCGGGCGACGGACAGGATCGCGCCGCGCACGCACTCCGATCCATAGGCGCCGACATTCAGGCCGAGCGCGAGCACCGCCACCACGAACGCGTTGATCGTGACGCCGAATTGCGGGAGCACGAAAAACAGCCAGAACAATTGCACCAGTGCCGACGTTCCGCGGAAGATCTCGACATAGACCGTGGCCAGCCATCTGAGCGGCGTCGGGCCGTACATCCTTGCAAGTGCCGCAAGCACGCCCATGACAATTGCCAGCAGGCTGCCGAGGACGGCGATCTCGATTGTCAGGACCGCGCCTTGCAGCAGCCCCGGCATAAACACTTGATATGATTCCTGTGTTGCCAAGGCACCGATCACGACAAGCGCGATGACCAGCATGGCAACGAGCGTACGGATACCCATGCGATTCCCCCAAGGAAAAAGGGCGGCGCTTTCGCGCCGCCAGCAGTTGGGAACCTATTTGCCAGCGCAGAGCTCTGCGGTGGTCTTGTTGGGGAGATAATCCTTGCCGAAGCCGAGTGGCTCGACCAGCGCGATATGCTCCGGCGAACCGAGGAACTTCTTCAGCTCGGCGTTGAAAGCCTCCTGCAGGTCGGTGTCTTCCTTTCGGAAGCCGAAGCCGCCATGACCTTTTACCGATTTGCCGGCGACCTCGCCGAAGGGCTTGGTCGATTCGACGCCGTCGGCTTTCTTGGCCATGTCGGCGATCGAAAGAGCGGTCAGCGCGGCCGCATCGGCGCGGCCCGACTGGACGGCGGCGACCAGGCTTGACTGGTCGGGCAAGGAGACGATCTGCCCACCGGCAACGCCCGCTTCCTTGGCGAAGCCGCCTTCGACGGCGCCGGCCATCACGGCAAGCTTGAGATCCGGATTGTCCTTGATGCTGGAAAAATCCTTGATGCCTTTCGGATTGCCTTTTGCCACCAGCATAGCCTCGCCGATGCCGTAGGACGGCTCGGAGTAGTTGATCTCGGCGCAGCGCTTCGGAGTGATGAACATGCCGGCGGCGATGATGTCGAAGCGGCCGGCCTTGAGACCCGGAATGAGCGAGCCGAATTCGGTCAAAACACCGTCGACCTGCGGTATGCCCATCTTGGCGAGCACCGCCTTGGCGACTTCAGGGGCCTCGCCGGTCAGCTTGCCGTCTGGCGTGGCGTAACCGAACGGCGCCTCGTTGGCGAAACCGACGCGGATGTAGCCGTCCTTCTTGGCCCGTTCGAGGGTGGTTTCCGCGTGAGCGGACAACGAGGTCAATGACGTCGCGGCGAGCGCGATGCAGGCAGCCGCCTTCACGACCATACGGCGCGATATCGATGATTTGAGCATGCTTTTCTCCCATTGGACAACTGTGGATGGTTCCCAGGGCGCGGCCTTCTTCGAGGTCGACGCCTGCTTGATCAGACGTATACAACTGCCCTAGACATTTCGCAAGCAGAGATATAGAAACCATGAAAATTCGACGATAGTTCGCAGTTAGCCAGCAAATTGACGTCGAGTTGTGCACAATTTGGCCTAGTTGCCATTTACAAAAGGCAAACGGCGTACCTGGAAGGCAGGATTTCGGTGGCGACCGCGAACGGCTTCGGGACATTCACGCAAGCGGAGTATGGGCAACGCCTCGCCGGCGTGAAGACACGCATGCAAAAAGCCGGCTTCGATCTCATCGTTTGTCAGGATCCCGCCAACATGTGCTGGCTGACCGGCTATGATGGATGGTCGTTCTACGTTCCGCAGTGCGTGCTCGTCCATCTGGAGGAAGACCGGCCGATCTGGTTCGGCAGGGCACAGGATGCCAAGAGCGCACGCCTGACCACCGGCCTGCCCGAGAAAAACATCGTGCCGTTCTCGGAACGGTTGGTGCAGCAGCCCGTCGAACACCCTTATGACGAACTCGCCCAACTGATCCGGTCGCGCGGTTGGGGAAAGGCCCGCATCGGCGTCGAGATGGACGCGCACTATTATACGGCGCGCTGCCACGCCCATCTGGTCCAAGGGCTGCCCGACGCGCACTTCGCCAACAACCACGATCTCGTCAACTGGGCGCGGCTGGTCAAATCCGAGGCCGAGCTGGTGCTGATCCGCGAGGCGGGTGCGATCTGCACGCATGCCATGAACCGCGCCATCGAGAAAATGCGGCCTGGCGTGCCGCAGAACCATGTCATTGCCGAAATCTATCACGCACAGATCATGGGCGTGCCCGGAGCGGGCGGCGACTATGCCGCGATCTGTCCGCTGATGCCCGTTGGCGAGGGCACCAGCACGCCGCATCTGACGTGGTCCGACGCGCCGCTGCCGGACAGCGGCCTCGCCATTCTGGAGATCGCCGGCGTGCGGCGCCGCTATCATGCGGCGCTGACCCGGACGGTACATTTCGGCAAGCCGCCGCAAGCCATCCTCGACATGGCCAAGGTGATCGTCGAGGGCGTCGACGCTGGCCTCGAGAAGGCGCGCCCCGGCAACACCGCCGAACAGGTGGAAGCCGCCTGGCAGGCAGTGTTGAGGAAGAACGGGCTGAAGAAGGAAAGCCGCGTCGGCTATCCGGTCGGGCTCGCCTATCCGCCCGATTGGGGTGAACGCACCGCAAGCCTTCGTCCCGGCGACACCACCGAGATGCAGCCCGGGATGTGCTTCCATTTCATGGCCGGCGTCTGGCTCGACGATTTCGGCATCGCCATCTCGGAATCGTTCGTCGTCACGGAACGCGGCGGCGAACGCCTCTGCGATGTGGCGCGCGAACTCATCGTCGTCGACTGACATGGCGGCCGGGAAACCGGCTGCCGAAAAGACCATGCCCGCCAGCAAGCCGGCAACAAGCACGAGGACGCCCGATGGACCGCAATCCGTTTTCCGAAGCCGAAATCGCTGGCCGCCTTGCCAAGGTCCGTACTGCTCTAGCCGAGCGCGAGCTCGACGGGGCGGTCTTCGCCTCGCCGGAGAACGTCTTCTATCTCACCGGGCTCGATCACTGGGGGTATTTTGCCCCTCACCTGCTGATCGTCCCGCTCCAGGGAAAACCTGTCCTGGTCACCCGCTCGATGGAAATGGTGACGATCGAGAAGCAGGTAAAGGCAGCGGAATTCCGTGGTCACTCCGACAGCGAAACGGCGGCCGACCTTGCCGCGCGGGTGCTTGCGGAGCTCGGCCTGTCCGGCAAGCGGATCGGTCTCGAATACTGGACGGCCGGCCTTAGCCATGGACTTGCCGTGGCACTCCAGATGCAAGCCGATGCCAAGTGGAGCGATGTCTCCGGTCTGATCGACAAGATGCGGCGGGTGAAGAGCGCCGACGAACAAGTGCTGATGCGGCGGGCCGCAAAGGTGACGGACGCCGGTGCCGGTGCCGCGATCGCCGCGATCTCGGATGGCGCTTCCGAACAGGAGGTCGCCGCCCAATGTGTTGCGGCAATGATCCGCGCCGGCGGTCATGCGCCGGGCTTCGGACCGTTCATCCGCCCGGCCGCGCGCCTGGGTGAAGAACACACGACCTGGGGCGACGGGATCTACCGCAAGGGCGAGCCGGTCTTTGTCGAATTGTCCGGGTGCATCTCACGCTACCACGCCCCGCTCGGCCGGCTCGTTCGCATCGGCCACATCAGCGACGAAGACGCCGCAATGGCGGAAGTGACCGCCAAGGCGTTCAACGCTGTCGTCGAGGCGTTGCGGCCGGGCGCCAAGGCGCGCGATGTCTACGCCGCCTGGCAGGCTGTCGCTGACGAGGCGGGTCTTTCCCACTATCGCCGCCATCACTGCGGTTATCTTGTCGGCGCCGGCCAGCCGCCATCATGGACCGGCGGCAATTCGGTGACCGGCTTGAGGCACGATTCCGACCTCGAGATCGAGACCGGGATGAGCTTCCACATCCTGTCATGGCTGATGGGCACCGGTCGCGGCGATGACTTCGTTTCCAACACGGTGCTGTTGACCGATGCGGGCGCCGAAGTGCTTACCCGCACGCCGGCCGGCCCGATCGTTCGATAGGCCTGCACACATGGCGCGCTACTCGGCATTTTCGATCTTGCGCAACGCGCTGTCCGGCCAGAAGAATTGGCAGCGCGCCTGGCGGGCAGCGGAGCCAAAATCGTCCTATGACGTGATCGTTATTGGCGGCGGCGGACACGGCCTCGCCACCGCCTTCTACCTCGCCGAGAACCACGGCATCCGTAACGTCGCCGTGCTCGAAAAGGGTTATGTCGGCGGCGGCAATGTCGGCCGCAACACCACCGTCATCCGCTCCAACTACCTGCTCGACGGCAACACCCAGTTCTACGAATTCTCGATGAAGCTCTGGGAGGGCATGTCGCGGGCGCTGAACTTCAATGTCATGTTCTCGCAGCGCGGCCAGCTCGTCACGGCGCATTCGGCCGATCAGCTCGACGGCTTCAGCCACCGCGCCAATGTCATGCGGCTGAATGGCATTGATGCCGATATCCTCGACCGCGACGAGGTGCGCCGTCTCGTGCCCTATCTCGATTTTTCCGACACCGCCCGCTTTCCGATCCATGGCGCTATCTTCCAGGGCCGGGCGGGCACGGCGCGCCACGACGCCGTCGCCTGGGGCTATGCGCGCGCCGCCGACGGCCATGGCGTCGACATCATCCAGAACTGCGAAGTGACCGGCTTCCTCCGCGACCGCGACAGTATCGTCGGCGTCGAAACGACGAAAGGCCGGATCGGCGCCGGCAAGGTCGGCCTCGCGGTCGCTGGCCACACGTCCGTGCTCGGCGCCAAGGCCGGGCTTGAACTGCCGATCGAAAGCCATGTGCTGCAAGCTTTCGTCACCGAGCCGCTGAAGCCGCTGGTAGATCACGTCGTCGCTTACGGCGCCGACCATTTCTACGTCAGCCAGTCCGACAAGGGCGGACTGGTCTTCGGCGGCAATCTCGACGGCTACAATTCATACGCCCAGCGCGGCAATCTCGGCGTCGTGCGCGAGGTGGCGGAGGCGGCGATTGCATTGATGCCGTGCATTTCGCGCGTCCGGCTGCTGCGCCACTGGGGCGGCGTCATGGACATGACTCCCGATGCCAGCCCGATCATCTGCCCGACGCCGATCGACGGCCTCTATCTCAACGGCGGCTGGTGCTATGGCGGCTTCAAGGCGACGCCGGCTTCCGGCTGGTGCTTCGCCCACACGATCGCCACCGGCAAGCCGCATCCCTTGGTCGCGGCCTACGGGCTCGATCGTTTCCGCACCGGCCACACGCTCGATGAGGCCGGTGTCGGCCCTTCCGCCTGGCTGCAATAGGAGGCGGGACAAAATGCTGCGCATCGAATGCCCCTGCTGCGGCCCGCGCGATCATGACGAGTTCCGCTACGGCGGCGATGCCTCGGTCACGTACGGCGGCGATGCCTCGGTCACGCGTCCGGCCCATGACGATCCCGATCCAGAGGCCTGGTATCGTTACGTCTATATCAGGACAAACCCGGCCGGCCCGCACCGCGAATTCTGGCAGCACGTGACCGGCTGCCGCCAATGGATGGTGGTCGAACGCGACACACGCAACCACGCGATCGCATCCGTCGACTTCGCCAGGAAATCGACTGTCAGGAAACAACCGGCATGAGTTCGAACCGCAAACGCCTGCCAGTGGGTGGCCGTATCCGTCGCGAGGTGCCGGTCAATTTCACCTTCGACGGCCGCAAGCTGATTGGGTATCGCGGCGACACGCTTGCCTCGGCGCTGCTCGCCAACGGCGTTACCCTGGTCGGGCGCAGCTTCAAATATCATCGCCCGCGCGGCATTTTTTCCGCCGGGCCCGAAGAGCCGAATGCACTGGTTACGCTCGGGAGCGCCGGCAGGCGCGAGCCGAACCTGCCGGCGGCGACACTGGAACTCGCCCACGGCATGGTCGTGGAGAGTCAGAACCGCTGGCCATCGCTTGCCTTCGACGTGCAAAGCGTCAACGGGCTGTTGGCACCGTTTCTGTCCGCCGGCTTCTACTACAAGACCTTCATGGGCCCGACGCGCCGCGCCTGGATGTTCTACGAACATTTCATCCGCAAGGCGGCCGGCCTGGGCAGGGCCGGCACCGACCCCGATCCCGACCGCTATGAGGTTCGTCATGCCTTCGCCGATGTCGCCATTGTCGGCGGCGGCCCGGCGGGATTGTCGGCGGCGCGGGCAGCGGCCGCGGCCGGGGCGCGGGTTGCGCTGATCGAGCAGGATTTTCTGCTTGGCGGCCAGCTTTTGGCGGAACCGTCCGACAGCGCAGCGGCCGCATGGCTGAGGCAGGCCGAGGCCGAGTTGGAGGGCTTCGAAACCGTCGCGCTGATGAAGCGGACGACCGCTTTCGGCAGCTATGACGGCAATGTCCTTGGACTGGTCGAACAGCGCGATCCAACCGATCCGCAGCCGAATGGCGAGGCCCGGCAAACGGTCACTATGCTGCGCGCCCGCTCGATTGTTTTCGCCACCGGCGCCATCGAGCGGCCGATGGTGTTCTCGAACAATGACCGGCCCGGCGTCATGCTTGCCTCGGCCGCCCGGACCTACCTCAATCGATTCGCCGTCCTGCCGGGCAAAAAAATCATTGTCGCCACCACCAATGACGGTGCCTGGCGCACCGCCTTCGACTATGCCGCAGCCGGCGCGGAGGTGACGGTTGCCGATCTGCGCGCCGTCCCGCCCGCAGCACTTGCCGCGGAAGCCGCACGGCTCGGCGTGGTGGTGCGGGCCGCAACGCGCATCGTCGACCTGCACGGCGGCCATGCCGTCAGGCAAGTAACGCTCAACGGGCCGGAGGGACAATCCTCGGCCGCCTGTGACCTGGTCTGCATCTCCGGCGGCTGGTCGCCAACTGTGCATCTCACCTCGCACCTGGGGAGCAAGCCCACCTACCGCGACGACATTGACGGCTTCGTGCCGGGTTCGTTTCCGGCCGGCCGGTTCGGCGCCGGCGCGATGATGGGAACTTATGCGACGGCCGATGCCATCGACGACGGTCATCGCGCCGGTAGCGAGGCCGCAGCCTCCTGCGGCAAGTCGGCGCCGGTGCCCGCTCCGTCGAAACTCGATCTCGACAAGACCGCCACGAGTTCACTTCGCGAGATCCCTTCCGTTGGACGTGGAAAGGCCTTCGTCGATTTCCAGATGGACGTGACGACCGGGGATATCGAGCTCGCCCATCGTGAGGGCTATGAATCGGTCGAGCACCTGAAGCGCTACACCACGCTCGGCATGGGCACCGACCAGGGCAAGACCAGCAATTTTGCCGCACTTGCCGCGATGGCCGCCCTGCGCAAGGCAACAATCCCCGAGACCGGCGCCACGACCTTTCGGCCACCCTATACGCCCGTGGCGATCGGGGCGCTTGCCGGGCGCGCCATAGGCCATCATTTCAAGCCGATCCGCCGCACGCCGATGCACGACTGGCACATGGCAAACGGCGCCGAGATGCTCGAGGTCGGGCTCTGGATGCGGCCCTATTTCTACCGGCAGTCGGGGCGTAACGTGAACGAGGCCTACGTCGCCGAAATGCGGACCGTACGTCAGGCGGCGGGCCTGATGGACATCTCCACGCTGGGCAAGATCGATGTCCAGGGCCCGGATGCGGCAATCTTCCTCGACCGCGTCTATGCCAACGGCTTTGCCAAACTGGCGGTAGGCCGCGCCCGCTACGGCGTCATGCTGCGCGACGACGGCATCGTCTTCGACGACGGCACCACGACGCGGCTGGCGGAAAACCGGTTCTTCATGACCACTTCGACCGCCAAGGCCGCCGATGTGCTGTCGCGTCTCGAATTCCTGCTCGACACGGCCTGGCCGGATTTGCGCGTGGCCGTTACCTCGGTCAGCGATGAATGGGCGGCGATGTCGGTTGCCGGGCCTGCCAGCCGCGCGATCCTCAGCGCTGCTTTTCCTAGTCTCGAGGTTTCCGACGCGGCGCTTTCGCATATGGGGCTACTCGAAAGCGAATGGGAGGGCCGTGCGCTCCGCATCCTGCGTCTCAGTTATTCCGGCGAGCGCGCTTACGAAGTCTATATCGGCGCCACTGCCGGTGAACAGCTTTGGAGCCGTCTGCTCGAGGCCGGCAGATCATTCGACCTGAAGCCTTACGGCGTCGAGGCGCTCGGCGCGCTGCGCGTCGAAAAGGGCCATGTCGCCGGACCTGAGATCGATGGGCGCACGACGCTCGACGATCTCGGCCTCGGCCGCATGGCCGGCAAACGCAGCGGCTTCGTCGGCGACGTCCTGCGACGGCGCCCCGCCTTCCAGGCTCCCGACCGGCAGCGCCTGGTCGGGCTGGAATGCATCGAAGAGGGAAAACGCCTGCGCGGCGGCGCCATCCTGTTCCTGCCGGATGAGAAACCCCATGGCCATGGGCGCGGTCGCGTCACCTCCGTCACCTACAGCCCCGAACGCGGCCATTATGTCGGACTGGCGCTGCTTGCCGGCGATGTCGCGGCAGAAGGAAGCGAGCTCGTGGCGGTCTATCCGATGAAGGCCGAAACGGTTCGCGCCCGCGTTGTCTCGCCGGTATTCATCGATCCGCAGGGAGAACGGCTGCATGGCTAGCTTGACCTCTTCTCGGGATTTCAGCCTGTCCGTGGCGGATTGTCCGCTTATCCAGATCGAGGGCTGGGACGCGACACTGAGACAATTCGAAAAGAGCGTCTCGGCGTCGCTCAACACGAAACTTCCCGCTTCGGTCGGAGAGACGGTTCGCCACAAGGGCCTTTTAACCATCCGCGTTGCACCTCGCCGCCTTTGGCTGGCTCTCGACGAAGGCACAGAAGCGCCAGCCCTTGTCGTCGACCCCGATCTCGGCTGTTCCGTGCCCCTCGGGGAAGGTCGTGTTCGTTTGAAAATGGCCGGCCCTGGTATCGCAAGACTTCTGTCCGGCTGCATTGCCGTCGACTGGCACGCGCCGGCCGCCGCTCCGGGCCGCGCCGTGCAAACATCCTTCCATCACGTGCCCGTGCTCTTCCTGCGCACCGGCGAGACCGCGTGCGAACTCATCGTGCCGCGAAGTTTTGCCCGCAGCCTCTCGGATTGGATTGCCGGCGGCTAGCCAATACCGGTTCCTCGGGCAAGGGCCGGCTTTAGCGGCGATCCAAGCCGCCATCACGAAGCCATCTACTCTCTTGCCGGCCAGTCCTGCAGAAGCGTAATCCCAAACTTCGGCGCGGCTACTTTGAGCCGCTCGATATCGGCAGGCGTCGGCGGCCCCACCACCTCTCCCTTGCTGCGTTCATGGCCACCTTCGGCGAGAAACTGCTCGAACACACTTGGCGTGTCTATCAGGATATAGCGAACGAGCTGATTGCCGGGATTCATAAGCTGGTGCGGGATGCCCCGCTTCAAAAACATGCTCTCGCCGGGCGAGAGCGTTCGGACCACACCGCCCACAATTGCGGTCAAGTGCCCTTCGATGACGTAGACCGTCTCGTCGTCATTCGCATGAACATGGATTGGCGTTTTCGTGTGCCCGTCGCTTCTGTTTTCGAAGAGACTCAACAAGCCTCCCGTCTGTTCGCCGGAGACCAGTCGCTTCATGACGATGCCTGCGAGCACGAATTCCTTTGGTTCAACACCTGTCATCGATCCAATCCTGCCAGGCACATTTGGAGCGCCGCGACGTTCGGCAAACGTCGAACCGGCTCACGGGTTCCCGGTCGGTTGAGTCCCTTTTCCCAAACTCCGTTTGGACAAAAAGCCGGCTTCGTTCTCCCCGGACATGCTGTCGGACATCGACATCCGCCAATTCGAGGGCGCCGCAGACGTCCGTTTAACCGACGGCGAAGTTGCAACGGGCTGCCAGGCTCTCGCCGGGCCCAAGCACCGACAGTCCATTCCATTTGTCGATCGAACCACGATTGTGAGCATCGACAGCATGACTGACCGGTTCAAAACAGAAGAAGTCGCTCTCGTCCGATGGCGAATAGACCAGGTAGAAATTCAAGGGCGATGAAGCTTCAATCCGCAGGCTGCAACTGTGCTCCGGCCACGATATGTTGGCGACGCCGTTCCAACCGGCAAACAGATTGTTTATCCATCCACTCGGCAATACGACTGGGGCGCCGAAATTCCAATCGGGACGGGTTTTGACATCCACAAACCGTTCAGGGAGGTGGTTGGCCAGTTCGAGACAAACCTGCGAGGCCGGCGCATGAAGCGCGGTTCGTGCCGTTCTCGGGAACCATGGATGGATGCCAAGCCCGAACGGCAATCTCATCGAGGCCCGATTGACGACGCGAAGGTTCAGCTCGAGCCCCTGTCCGGCCAGCGCGTAGCTCACCTCGGCGCGATATCGGTATGGGCCGGGCCCGTTGCTGATGAGCGACAGCTTTGCGTTGTCCTGCGTTACGCTGTCGACGTCCCACTCGCTCGAAAATCCATTGCCATGAATGGGAAATGGCTCGCCTGCAACATTGGCAGGCAGTTCGTGGAATTTGGAGTCGAATGTGAACCCGCCGCCCGAGATGCGATTTGACCATGGCAAAAGCAGGTTGCAGGCAAGGTCGAACGGGTTGCTGCTCCCGCCGTTTGGCCAAGGCCTGAAGAGCGGCACGCGTCCATGGTCCAGTCTCGCAAGACCTGCCCCAAGCGATGGGACGATTTCAGCAGACAGGTCTCCGCTTCTGATCTTGATCGTCCCGACCATCCGCTTCAGGCGGTATCGGCCTTGGCAGCGGCGATCGGCTGTTGATGGCGGCCTTTGCGAGCCACTGCAAGAAGGTCGTTCGACGCGATCCCGATGAGCGCCTTCATCTGATCGTGTGCATCGTCGGCCCTGCGCATCCTGATTGCCTCCAGCACGTCGCCATGCGCGCTCAGCGTCTGCTGGTAATTAGCGGTGGCCGATGTGGTCAAGCGGAAGGAGAAGCTGAGGGCGGCCGCAAGCATATTGCCGAGATTGGCGAACACCGGGTTGCGGCTGGCACGCAGGATGGCGGTATGAAACCTGACGTCGGCATCGAGACACGCAGCGAGATCGTCCTGCGGAGCAATGCGCATGGCTTCATAGGCCGCTTCGATGACTGCGAGATCGCCTGACGTCGCCATCTTGGCCGCAAGTTGGGCGGCAGCGGGTTCAATGACCAGCCGCGCCTCGATCAATCCGCGGACGAAATCGAGATCGGGCTCGATATCGCGCATCCATTCCAGAACCTGTGCATCCAGCCTGTTCCATTCGCTCGACACGCGCACACGCGTCCCGGCCCGCTTGCGTGCCTCGATCAATCCTTTCGCCGAAAGCGTCAGAAGAGCATCGCGAAGCGCGGTGCGGCTCGCCCCGTAGATAACGCAAAGTTCGGCTTCCGTCGGCAGGACGGAGTGCTGGGCGTAGGAGCCGGCGAGGATGCGCTGTCCGAGATCGCGGGCGATGCGATCCTTGAGCGATGACGTGGTGCCATCTGCGGCAGGAATGTCCTGCTTGCCTTGGCCAGTCGAAGCGATCGCCGCGTCCATCGTCATGTCCTGTTCAAGTGGTACTCGGCAATTACCACAGCAAGTATCAGCAGCGAGCCCTTGGCAAGCAACTGATAGAAGGTTGGCACGGACGTCAGTATCATTCCGTTGTTGAGGACGCCAATGATGGCGACGCCCAGCAGTGCGCCGACGATCGTGCCCTTGCCGCCCTGCAAGGCGCAGCCACCAAGAACGGCCGCTGTGATGGCCTCGAGTTCCAGGCCTTGGGATCCGGATACGGGCTGCCCGGAGCCGGTACGGGCAGCCAACAGAATCCCGGCCAATCCGGCCGCCACTCCACTCATGATGTAGATGCCGACGCGGTAGCGGTTGATGTTGATGCCGGAGAAGCGTGCGACAACGGGATTGCCGCCCAGGGCATAGATGTTGCGGCCAACGATCGAGCGGGCAAGGAAGAGATGGAACACGATCGCGGTCAGCAAGAGAATCCAGATCAGCAGAGGCAGGCCGAGGATTCGTCCGATCCCGATGAAGCGGAAAGTGTCGCTGAAAATCGCGATCGATTGCCCATCGGACATGATGAACGCGATGCCGCGGAAGATCGCCATCGTACCGAGAGTCGCGATGACAGCGTTGACCCGCCCATAGGTGATGATGATGCCGTTCACGAGGCCGGCAAGACCGCCCAGGACCAGGCCGGCAAGAATGCCCGCGGCAGGTGATCCGGTGGCCTGGATGGCCATTGCCGTCGATACTGTGGTCAAACCGACAATTGCGCCGACGGCAATATCGAGCCCTCCGGCGACAATAACCACGGTCTGGCTCATCGCCAGAACGCCCAGGATGGTAATGCCTAGACCGATGTTCAGCAGGTTTCGGCTGGAGAAGAACACGTCGCCTCTCAGGGTGCCGAAAATGAGCACGAGAATGGCGAGAGCAATAAGAAGGCTTATGTTGTGAATGCCGATGCGCTCTGCGATGCGCAAGGAAGCGCGCCTTTTGCCGGTTTGCGTTGTTGCTGTCCTGAGCTCAAGGCTGTTCACTGAATTTGTCCTCCAAGCGATGCTGCAGATTGAGGCATGGCATGTCTCAGGATCGTGGCCTCGTCGATGTCAGGGCGGGAAAGTTCGGCCGTGATCCGGCCTCCAGCCATAACAAGCACCCTGTCGGCCAGCCCGATCAGTTCCGGCATTTCCGAGGAAATCAGGATTATGCCGATGCCGCTGGCGGCGAGTTCGTCGATCAGGCGATAGATTTCCGCCTTGGCGCCGATGTCGATGCCGCGGGTCGGCTCGTCGAGGATGAGAAGCATCGGCTGCCGGGCAAGCCAGCGCGCGAGAACGACCTTCTGTTGGTTGCCACCCGATAATTTCGAAACCTGTTCGTCTAGGTTGGGCGCCTTGATCGACATCTTTGCTGCAAGCGGTGAGACGATCTCCAGTGCCTTGCGCCGGTTGAAGAAGCCGAAGGTCGACGTTCTGTCGGGCACGCAAAGCGAGGCGTTATCAAGAATGCTTCGGAACAACAGCAGCGCCTCGTGCTTGCGGTCTTCCGGGGCAAAGCCGATGCCCGCCACGATCGCTGCATGCGGGCTGTTAGGGCCAACGGGCACACCATTCATCGTTATGGTTCCGTCGACGCGCCTATCATAGCCGACAATCGCCTTTGCCAGTTCGGATCGACCCGCACCCATAAGGCCGGCAATGCCGAGCACCTCGCCACGGCGGACCTTGAGGCTCACATCGGTGACGTGGTCGGTGGTCAGGCCCGTCACCTCCAGCAACGGTTGCCCCGATTGCCACGTCTCGCGCGTAAACAGATCGGCTATGTCGCGGCCCACCATGAGCTTGGCTATGGTCTGCTCGCTGGCACCGGCAGCGGGGGAATCATCGACCAGCCGGCCGTCCCGCAAGACGACAATGCGATCCGCAAGGTCGATGACCTCGTTCAGCCTGTGAGAGATGTAGACGATCGAAGTGCCCTCGCCGCGCAGCCGGCGAATTACTGAAAACAGACGGCGCGCTTCGTCGTCGGTCAGTGACGAGGTCGGCTCATCGAATGCGATCAGCCGGCCGCCGGCACGTATGGCGCGCATGATTTCGATCATCTGGCGCTGTGCCGGACCGAGTGTGCTGCAGAGTTGACGCGGCAGCATATCCTGCTGCATGCCGAAGGTCGCAAGCACCTTATCAGTCTGGTCCTCGAGCCTGTGCCAGTCGAGCAGGACGCCTGCCAGCCGCGGCAGTTCGCCGACGAAAATGTTCTCGGCCACGGTCAGGTTCGGAACGATCTCCGGCTCCTGATGGATGACGCGTATTCCGGCTCTGTGGCTGTCGCGCGGTTCGCTGAAAACGATCGGCGTGGAGCCATGCAGCACGGTGCCGGTGTCCGGTGCGAACACGCCCTCGAGAATTCGCATCATTGTCGACTTGCCGGCGCCATTCTCGCCAACCAGGGCAAGCACCTCTCCTAGCCGAAAGGCAATCGAGACATTGTCGAGCGCCTGCACGACGCCGAAGCGCTTCGATATCCTGTCGAGCGAGAAGAAATCCGATTGCATCAAAAGCTCACTCCCGAGGATCGATCCCGTGTGCCCGCCGACGAACTGCCGGCGAGCGTCATGCGCACTGCGGCGCATGACGCATATCTGGTTCAGTGGCAGAGCTTGGCTTTGTAGTCCGACGCAAAATTGTCGGCGGTGATGTATTCCGGGTCGGTGAAGGATTGAACGGGAAGCTTCGTTCCGTCCTTGATGGAGGCCAAGAGAATCTTCACCGCCAGCGCGCCATGATTTTCCGAATTGAGCCACATCGTACCACGGAACGCCGAGGGCTTTCCGGATCCGAAGGCATCGCAGGCGCGGCTCCCGTCGATGCCGATCCCCATGCCCTGGTCTGCGGAATAGCCGGCATTCTCCAGTGCTCGCGCACCACCCAGCACGCCGTCATCGTTGCATGAATAGAATATCCAGTTCGTGACGCTGGGATTGGCCGTCAATGTGGTGGTCATCACATCGATGGCGTTGACCATCGTATTGTCGTAGGGGACGCGAACGATGCTGCCCGGCTTGAAATCGGGCACCGCCTTCAGGAACGCTTCTTCCGCGCCCTTGTTGCGCTGCATGCAGGTATCGGCCTTGCGGTCCTCGATCGAGGCGATGCGCACCTCTTTGCCCGCCCAGCCTTCAGCCTTGTAGAGCTTGGCAAGCTCTTCGCCCACCCGCGCACCGATATTGTAAGCATTCATGCCGACATAGGGGACCTGGGTGCCATCCTGGTAGTAGATGTCGTCGTCCACCGCCACCAAGGGAATTTTTGCGGCCTTTGCTTTCTCCGCGATGACCGGTCCCAGCGCCTTGTCGGGGACAACGATGGCGATGCCTTTCACGCCATCGCCGACCATCGTATCGAAGGTCGTGATCGTCAAATTGGCGTCGAACTGAACGTCCTGCGACACGAACGCGGCCCCTGCCGCCTCAGCCGCTTTCTTGGCGCCGCCGACTTCGGCGACAAACCATGGATGGTCTCCCATCTTGTTGATGTAGCCGATCTTGATGTCGTCTGCGCTTGCTGTGCCACTCATCAGTCCGGCAGCCAATACCGCAAATGTCGCCAAAGCCTTTGTTGTGGTTTTCATGAATATCCTCCCTGAGAGCTCTATGGTGGTTGCTAGTCGTGGTAGAGAACCGAGCGCCCACCATCGATGGTGATCGTCTCGGCATTTATGAACGGCGCTTCGTCCGAAGCGAGGAAAACCGCCGTCATTGCAACCTCGTCCGGCCGGCCAATTCGCTTGGGCGGATGGAGGTCGTAGGCTCGCCGCTTCTCCTCGGCGGGGTTCGGGAATGTGTTCCAGTAGGCTTCCGCGATTGGCGTCTCGATATAGCCGGGGGCGATCGCGTTCACCCGGATACCGCGTGCGGCATATTCGATCGCCAGCGAACGGGTCAGGCCCAAAAGTGCATGCTTGGCGACCGGATACGGAAACGTATGGGGAATGATCTGGAAGGCGTGACAGCTCGCTATGTTGACGATGGACCCCGAGCCCTTCGCCAGCATCGTCGGCAAAACCGCCTTGGCGCAGAACCACGCGGCCTGGAGGTCGAGCTTGAGGCAGCGCTCCCATTCCTCATCCGGCATCATCAATGGTTCGTAGAAGACGTTGGCACCGGCATTGTTGACCAGAACGTCGACGCCGCCATAGCTCGTGATCGTGCGGGCGACCATGTCCGCGACCGCGGATGCGTCCGTGACATCCGTCTCGACGAACAATACGTCGGCGCCTCCGGCACGCAGTTCGTCAGCGATCGCTTTGCCGCTTGCCGCATTCAGTTCGGCAATGACGGTCTTTGCCCCATGCATCGCAAAAGCCCGGGCGGTGGCGGCACCTATGCCTTGGCCGGCGCCCGTGACGATTGCGATCTTTCCCTGCAGCCGGCCTGCCATTGCATTCACCAGTCGACCACGGTGCCGTCCGGCATGACGGCATTGCGGGCATGCAGCACTTCCTGCTTGAAGGGGTGGCGCACGATGACGTCCTCATTGACGGTGACGCCAAGGCCCGGCAGTTCGGGCAGGTCCCAGCGGCCTGGTTTACGCCGAATTGGCCAGGTAACGACGTCGTCGTACCAGGCGACGGCACCGGACATCTCCTCCTGAATGACGACGTTTGGCGTCGATATGCCGAAGTGAAGAGCAGCCACACCGGCGATCGGACCGAGCGGGTTGTGCGGCGCAAGGCCGATGCCTGCCGTTTCCGCCATGGCCGCGATCTTCTTTGTCTCCAGCAGACCGCCAGTGTGGCAGATATCAGGCTGGGCAATGTTGAAGGCACGGGCTGCGATCGAGTGCGTGAATTCGCGGCGCCCGATCAGCCGTTCGCCAGACGCGATCGGCACGGCCGATCGCGCCGCAATATGCGCCAGTCCGGCAATATCTTCGGGTGGAACGGGCTCTTCCGCGAACATGATGCGGGCCGGCTCGATTGCCTTGAGGTAATCCATCGCTGCGTTAACGGATGCAGGGCGTCCGTGGAAATCGACCATGATGTCGATATCCGGGCCTACCGCCTCGCGAAGTGAGCCAACCATATTGGCAACGGAGTCGACTGCCTTGGCGGGCGATACGTAGTGGGTGTAGGGAATGCAGACGACCTTGACCGCATCGTAGCCTGCCTGCGTCACGATGCGTCCGCGTTCCACGATGGCATCCGCGGATCCGGTCTCATAGACCGCTTTCATGTCCCCGAGGCCGAGATGCGTATAGGTGCGCAGATAGTCGCGGACCTGACCGCCCAAAAGGCGCCAGACGGGGACGCCCAATGACTTGCCCAGGATGTCCCAGAGCGCGATCTCGATGCCGCTGACGGCGGACATTCCCTCGACGCCGAGACGCCAAAATCCGTGGCGCGTAAGTATCTGGTAGCACTGCTCCACGTTGCGCGGATCTTGCCCGATGAGCAGGGCCTCAAGGTCCTGAAGCGCCCCAACGACGGCTCTGGTCTTCCATTCCAGCGTTGCCTCACCCCAGCCAAACAGGCCTGGCTCGTCGGTTTCGACCCGGACGAAGACCCAGTTGCGCATTTCCGCATTGCAGACGCGCGCCTTGATGGCCGTGATTTTCATTGGTCCTCCCAGACCTGCCGTCTTTTTTCATGGCAATATGTATGATTTATTATAGGAAATGTGGACAAGTCAAGCGCAACGTCGATGTGGACCAGCGCCGTCAGCGGAACTGGCCCCTTGGAGCGTCGCGCCGATCCCGGGGCATTTTTCGACCAATCCTTGCCAACCAAAGGAAGGGTTCTCAGCCGCCGATCCGCCAACATCGAGACAAACGCGCGGCTAAATCACCGCGCAGACCGTTTTCGTCTCGAGATAGTTCCCCAGGCCCGGTGCGCCGTTCTCATAGCCCCAACCGGATTGCTTGTGGCCGCCCTTCGGCAATTCCGGCGAGAAGTAGGAATGGCAATTGATCCAGACGGTGCCCGACCGGATAAGTGCGGCAAGGCGATGCGCAGCGGAAAGGTCGCGGGTCCAGACGCTTGCGGCGAGGCCGTAGGGCGAGTCGTTCGCATGGCTTAACGCCTCCGCGACGTCATCGAACGGTGTCACGGCAACGACCGGGCCGAAGATTTCCTCGCGCATCATGCGCATGTCCGGGCGAACGCCGGTAACCACGGTCGGCTCGAAGAAGTTGTCGAAGCGCCGGCCGCCGGCGATGATCTCGGCGCCGCTGGAAGCACCATCGCCGACGTAGAAGGCGACGCGCGCAGCCTGGGTTCCGTTGACCAGCGGACCAAGGTCGGTATCCGGGTCAAGCCCGTGTCCGAGACGCAGCTTTCGCGCCTCCCCTGCCAGGCCCTCCACCAGACGGTCGTAGATCGAGCGATGCGCATAGACACGCGAGCCGGCGACACAGACCTGGCCCGCATTGGCGAAGATCCCCCGCGCCACTCCGGGGATTGCGAGCCCCATGTCCGCATCGGGCATGATGATGGCCGGCGACTTGCCGCCCAGCTCGAGCGTCAGCTTCTTCAGATTGCCGCGCGCTGCGGAGACGATCATCTTTCCGACTTCCGTCGAGCCGGTGAAGGCGACCTTATCGACATCGGGATCTGCAGCCAATGCTGCGCCCACGGTTTCACCGAGACCGGTCACGATGTTGACGACGCCGTCCGGCAAGCCGGCTTCGATCATCAGTTCACCAAGCCGCAGCGCGCTGAGCGACGTTTCCTCAGCCGGCTTGAGCACGATCGCACAGCCGGCCGCAAGCGCCGGGGCGAGCTTCATCGAGGCCATGAGCAGCGGCGAATTCCATGGCGTTATGGCCGCCACAACACCGATCGGCTCGCGCACCGTATAGGCGAAAATCTTCCTGCCTGCCGGCTGATGGCCGATGGAGGTGGGAATTGTCGTACCGAGGATTTTCGTGGCAAAACCGGCAAAATAGCGGAACTGCTCAGCCGAAGCCGGAACCTCCGCGAAGCGCGAAGTCTTCAGCGACTTTCCCTGGTCGAGCGTCTCGATCTCCGCAAGCTCATCGGCATGGCGCTCGATCAGGTCGGCGATGCGCCATAGCAGCTTGCCGCGTGCCGACGGTGTCATGTCGCGCCAGCTCGCGCCTTCGAAAGCAGCACGCGCCGCAGCAACGGCGCGCCCGGCGTCATCGGCTGTGCCTTGCGCCAGCAGCGCGAGCGTGTCGCCATTCGCAGGATCGGTCGCGGGCAAGGTTGCGCCATCGCTGGCGTCGCACCAGCCGCCGCCGATCAGGTGCCGCATTCTGGGTTTGGCCAGGAACGCTTGACGCCTGCATGCCTGGCTGCACCGTTTCGAATGATGACCGTCATGTCCGTACCCCGCAAGCGAGCGCCTCGACCGCCGCGAGAGCACCGCGGATGATGGAATGATAGCCGGTACAGCGGCAGATATTGCCTTCGAGCGCGGCGCGGATCTGAGACTCGTCTGGAGCCGGATTCTCCAGCAGCAGAGCGGTCAGCGCAACAGTGATGCCGGGTGCGCAGTAGCCGCACTGGAAGGCGTTTTCCGTCGCCAGAGCCTCGCGCAGGACAATGGCTTCGGGAAGGTCGTCGAAACCTTCCGGCGTGATGATGGTGGCCCCGTCGAGCTGCCACGACATGAGCAGACAACTATTGACCGCGCGATCGTCCATCAGCACGAAACAAGCGCCGCAGCGGCCGATGCCGCAAGCCATCTTGGCGGCAGTCATGCCGAAATGGTCGCGCAGCAGGTCGATCAGGCGTAACTCGGAAGGCACGGCCAGCGCCCGGCGGCAGCCGTTGAGGTTAAAGGTAATCTCGATCTCGGCACTCACGCTGCACTCCTCCGCAGGGCGTCGAGTACCCATTCAGGATCGACCGGGATGCGCTCGGGCCAAGCTCCTGTGGCGTCCGCAATCGCGTTGACGATGGCTGGCGTCACGGCGCCAATGCCAAGCTCACCAACTCCGCGCGGACCGAACGGGTCGTCCTCGTCCAGATCCTCCAACGCGAAGGTCGCGAGGCTTTCCGGCGTGTCGGCAATGCCTGGCAGCATGTAGAAATCGAGGTTGCCGGCAAGATACCGGCCATCCCGCATCGCCGCGTCCTCGGTGAGGGTGAAGCCCAGCCCCTGGACGCCGCCGCCTTCGATCTGGCCGAGATAGGCGGCGGCATCGAGCATCGGTCCGGCCGCGGTGTGCTGATGGAGGTCGAGCACACGTACCTGCCCAGTGATGCGGCTCACGGCAACGCGCGCCAGTGTCGCGCCGAAGGCGAAGATCAGGCGTGCATTGCCTTCCAGATAGTCCGATTTCGGAAACTCGAAGCTGACGGCAGCAGCTGGCAGCCGGTCGGGAGGCAACGCCTCGGCAAGCTCGGCGAAACTCATGAGCAGTGAGCCGCTGTTGGAATGTCGCTCGACGATACCGCCGGGTGCCAGCGCCAGCGTCCCGGCTTCGCGGCAAAGCAGCTGGCCCGCTGCTGCCAGCAGGTCGCGCGTAAAAGGTGGTGCGGCGACTGCCGCGACCCGCCAAACCACGTGAGTGCCGCGCGAGGCGGTAGAGGAACCGGATTCGGGCGTCGCCGCCGTATCACCGGTGACCGGCCGGACATCGTCGCGGCCGCAGCCGAGCGCTCCGGCGACCGCGGCCTTCACCGAGGTGAGCAGGCCTTGTCCCATCTCGTCCAGGCCATAGAGCGCTTCGATCATGCCATCCGCAGCCAAGCGCAACGCGCCTCCGGCCGGGTCCGGCGGCAGCGTGCCTAGTCCGTTGCCTTGATAGTTCATCGCCATGCCGACGCCGATCGTCTCATAGCCGTCGAACGACGGACCACGCGGCTTGGCCCAGATCGGGTCAGCAGCGGCGGCTTGCAGCATCTCGGCCAGACGTTCGGACGGCGCGACCTGCTGGCCGAGATGGCCTCGCGTGCCAGGCTCGCGCAAATTGCGGCGCCGTATCTCGATAATGTCGATGCCGGCGGCTTCGGCCAGCCGGTCCAGCTGGCACTCTACCGCGAAGGCCATCTGGTTGGCACCGAAGCCACGAAACGCGCCGCAGACGCCGTTATTGGTGTAGGCGAGCCTGCCCGAGCTGAGGACGTTGGGAACGACATATGGCCCGCAGGCGTGTTCGAGGGCCGTCTCAAGCACGCCCGGACCGAGCGACGCGTAGGCGCCGGCATCCGCGATCACATCCACCTGCTGTGCGAGCAGCCGACCTTCGGGGTCGCAGGCGGTACGCATATGGATGCGCATGGCATTGCGCTTGGTGCCCGCGATGACGGATTCCGCCCGGTCGAGATGCAGCCGCACGGCCCGTCCAGTCTTCAGCGCCAGCAGGGCCAGGGCCGGCTGCACGGTCAGCTCGTCCTTGCCGCCGAAAGCGCCGCCAGTCGGGCTGGTGACCACCCGTATCTGCTCTTGCGGCATACCGAGGATGCGCGAGAGCTGCATGCGGTCGCGGCGGCCATGCTGCCCACCGGCAAAGACGTTCAGGGTACCATCCGTACCGACGAAAGCGTAGCCGCCCTCCGTCTCCATAAAGCCGTGCATCTGGCTCGGCGTTTCGTAGACAGCCTCGACGATATGAGCTGCCTTGGCAAAAGTCGCGGCGGCATCGCCACGCCTGAACTCGAACCTGCACTGCAGATTGCCGGAGGCGTGGACCGGCTCCGCTCCAGCGGCGAGCGCCTGTTCAGGATCGTCCACGGCCGGCAGTGCCTCGTATTCGACGCTGATGAGAGCAAGCGCGCGTTCGGCCGTCTGGGTGTCAACGGCGGCAACAGCGGCAACCGCGTCGCCGACATAGCGGACCTTGTCGAAGCACAGCGCCGGCTGATCCTGCACGACGATGCCGAAAGCATTGCTGCCGGCAATGTCACGGTGCGTGACAACCGCCGCGACGCCGGGCAGCGCCTCGGCCGCGCTCGTATCGATGGAAACGATCCTTGCATGGGGAATGCCGGCGCGCCGAATGCGCCCGACCAGCATAGCGGGCTCGCGATGATCGGTCAGGTATTCGAGCCGGCCGGCGATTTTCGGCGCGCCGTCCGGCCGCTGGTGCCAGCGCGGGCCGGTTTGCGACCGGGACACAAGAACCTCGGCGGGCGGCTTTCCGGACGGCACGGTCCGCCGGCGCGGCGAATGTGCTCCTTGGGACAACTTGCCGCCGAGCCCGAAGACCAGCGCATTCGCCGCGACATGGCGCCGATAGCGGCCGGACCGCCACGCATCGTCGATCGCCGGCGCCTCTTCGAGAATTGCAGCGTGCAGCTCGGCCCAATCGATCTCCTGGAGGCGCCGGCCGATAAGCAGCGCTTCAGCGTGGCCGAGACGGGCCGCTTGCCCGCCGCCGCTGGCCGCGAGCCGCGCGATCGTAACACGATCGTCCGCCGTTTCGATCAACCCGGCGACACCGGCCACGCTTGGGGTGAAGGCGGCGCGCAGGCCGACTTTGCGATGGGTCCAGCGAGCGGCGGTTGGCTGCTGTGGAACAATGACCGTCTCAATGAGGCCCGCTGACGATGCGTCGGCCAACCATTGCGCGAGCGGCACGACGGCGCGCCCAGCCGGTGAGACGATCTCCAGCTTCGCGTCGATCGCGAGCAGGGCCGGCAGAAGGCAACCCGTGCGCCCCGCGACGTTGCCGCCCAGCGTTCCGAGATTGCGGACGGCGGGTCCCGCCGTGGCGCGGACGGCGGCTGCGAGCAGCGGCAAAGTCTCGCCTATCGCCCGGTCACGCTCCAAGGCACCCAGGGACGTCAGTGCGCCGATGCGGAAGCCGTCGCCGGCCGGCTGGATGCCCTTCAGGCCAGCGATACGGCCGATACTGACAAGGCGCCGCGGCTTTGGCAGGCCCTTCGCCCAGCCGAGTTGCAGCGCCGTGCCCCCGGCGACCAGTTGCGACGCGCCCTCGCCTGCCAATGACAGCGCCTCGGCAACGGAGGCCGGGCGAAGCACCTGGAGACGCGGCTCGGTCATGTGGCTCCCGCGGCCGTGCCGAAACGGATGCCCCTTTCCTTCAGCCAGCGGCGGTAGGCGATGGAGGACCCGTCGGCGCGGGTCGGGATTTCCATCCGCGGCTCGAGCGGAAGGCGCAGCGGCCGCTGGTTCTCCACGATGATCCGGTCCTGCAGGAAGATGACCTGTTCGAAGTTGAGCAGCGCCGTCTGCGTCGAAGCGGAATCGACCAGATACATGACCGGCTGGGCGCGGCAGAGGTCTTCCTCGATGGGCTGGATGAACAGCGCGATCGCGTCGAGCCGGTCCGGCGCCACGGGGCACACGCGATAGAGCATCACCACGAATGGACTCGGCACGCGATAGGTCAGATGCACAAACGCGCCCGAGCTTTCCGTGGCGGCGATGCGCGGCTGGAAGAACGTGCAGTTGGTCGCCCAGACCTCATCCACATCGCGACGTATCTCGCTCAGATAGGCCGGCACCTCCGTGTGCGGCTCCGAGCCGAGAATGTCGGTATGCACGAAGGGGAAGTGCGCCATGTCGAGGAAGTTCTCCACGACACGCAAACCCGAAGCCCGCATCGTCACCCAGCCGCAGGGCACGTAGCGCCGGTCGGCTTCCAGCGCCTCGGCGATCTCGAAGATCCCCTTCCCGGGCTCGCCCAGCGTCGTCCAGACGCAGCCATAGCGCTGCCGGACGGGCAGCGCGGGACCGCGGCCGCCGTCGTCCAGGACCTCCCGGACGGTGATTGCGCCCGCGGCGTCACGGACCAGTTCGATGTCCTGTCCAAGCAGCCGCGTGCGGCTTGGCGCGCCGCCTGGATCGGCCGCCGTCTCCACCGCGTACCAGTCGTCCAGTGCCGCCTTGTCCGTCGTCTTCATGACCGGGGCTCGCCTTATTGGGTCCACTGCAGGCTGCCGCCGGAATTCGCGGCGAGGAAGGCGGCGCGCCGGGCGAACAGGCCAGGCGCGACGCGATGGATTTCGGCGATGATCTCGCGCAGGTCGCCGGTGCGCAGCACGCCGTGCTCGACGAGGATCTCGCCATCGACCATCGTCAGGGATACGTCGCCGCCACGCACGGCGTGGACGAGATTGTGGTGGAGGTTGAAATAGGGTCCGTCGCGGAAGACCGGCGTCATGCGCGGCGTATCGGTTCGGACCGCGATGATGTCGGCGCGCTTGCCGACCTCGATCGAGCCGATCTCATGATCGAGGCCGATCGCCTCGGCACCAAGGATCGTGGCCATGCGCAGAACCTGCCAGCTATCCATTGCGGCGGCGTCGAGGTCCTTCAGCTTGCCTAGCAACGAAGCCACCTTCATCTCTTCGAACATGTCGAAATTGTTGTTCTCCTTCTCGCCGTCCGTGCCGATGCCAACCGACACGCCGGCCTTCAGCATCTCGGCCACCAGCGCGATGCCGCTCGCCAGCTTCATGTTGGAAACGGGGTTGTGGGCGACCGAGACGCGGCGCTTCGAAATAAGCTCGATCTCGTCCCGGTCGAGCCAGACGGCGTGGGCGATCATGGCGCGCGGGGTTTCGAAGAAGCCAAGGTCATCCAGCGCGAACATCGGGCGTTTGCCGTAACGCCGCTCAAATTCCGCGATCTCGATCTCAGCCTCGCTGCAATGGGTGTGGAAGCCGGTCTCGTATTTCCTTGCGAGGTCGATCGCCCGGCGCTGGCCGGCCTCGTCCGCATAGAACAGATGCTCCAGCCCGACCCACACATTGATGCGCCCGCCCGCCTTGCGGTGCCAGCCTTCGATCATCGCCTCGTTCATGTCGAGCGTGTCGAAATAGTCGTAGTCCGGATGCTCGCCGACATAAGGCACGGCGATGAGGCGGTTGCCGATCGCCTCGGCCGCCCTGGCGCTGCCCTCCATGAAACGCCACATGTCGACGACGGTCGTCGTGCCCCCGAGCACGGATTCCGCATAGCAGAGCCGTGACGCCGCCTCGGCCTCGTGCGGCTGCAGCACGCGATGCATCGGATTGATGTGGAGCGTCAGCCAGTCCCACACCGGCAGATGCTCCGCCGTGCCGCGCAGGAAACCGGAATGTGCATGCGCATTGACCAGCCCGGGCATGAGCACGGCATCGTCGAGCTTCTTCACGGCCACGGCCGGATGCGCCGCACGCAGTGCAGCGAGCGCACTGACCGCGGCGATACGGCCATCCTCGACCAGCACGGCGCCGTCAGGCAACACATGGTTATTTTCATCCATAGTGAGCAGCGTGTCGGCCGCAAGGATGAGGCTTCGTGTCATCGCCAGTGATCCGTGTGCGTTCTGTCGTTCATGACATCCTCAAGCTGCCGCGAGCAGGAAATCGGCGGCGCGCTCGCCGATCATAGTGGCGGGCGCGTGGGTGTTGCAGGTCGGGATCGTCGGGATCACCGAAGCGTCGGCGATATGCAGCCCATCAAGGCCGTGCACGGCGAGGCGGCTGTCGACAACAGCCATCGCGTCCTCGCCCATCTTGGCGGTTCCGCAGACGTGGAAGAAGGTCGAGCACGCATCGCGGATGAAGGCAATGGTCTCGGTGCGGGTCAGCCGGCGGTCGGGTGCGGCAAAGTTGCGGAAGACACCGGCGTTCGCCTTTGCAGCCGCCATCTCCATCACCATCTCGACCGCAGTGACCATGGCGTCGAGATCTTCCGGTTCCGCCAGAAAGTTCGGTTGGATTTCGAGCGGCCCGCCGGGCTTGCCGTCGAGTAGCTTCAGCTGCCCGACACTCTTCGAGCGCATCAGGCCCGCACCGAAGGAAAAGACATCGCCGGATACATCGTAGCGCGCGCGTATCGCAGGTTCGGCGCTGTTGCCCTGGACCGGAAAGGCGTGCAGGTCGGGCTGCGGCAGGTCCGGCCGCGACTTCCAGTTCACCATCGAGCCGCCGCCATTGCCCATTATTGGGCCGATCGGGCGCTTCGCGCGGAAAACGCAGGCCTGCGCCAGCGGATGATCCTGAAGATTCCGGCCGACGCCCGGCAGGGCGCAAACGAGCGCAATGCCAAGGCGCTTCAGTTCGAGCGGATCGCCGATGCCTGACAACATCAGCATGCGCGGCGTGTCGATGGCACCGGCCGCGAGCACGATGCTCTCGCGCGCGCGTGTTTCGCGGATTTCGCCACCGACTAGGTGCTGGACCGCGACGCATCGGCTGCCTTCGACCGTCAGGCCGATGGCCGCGGAACCGGTCAGCACCGTCAGCATCGGATGATCGAGTATAGGCACGAGATAGCCCGTCGCCGAACTCCAGCGCTTGCCGTCGCAGATGTTGAAATTCGCGGCGGTCGCCCCCTCGTTGCTGGGGCCGTTGGGATCGTCGATTACGGGGATGCCGATCTCGGCCGCGCCATCGATCAGCGCCTGCGCGACCGGGTGCAGTGCCGCCGGCCGCTCGACACGGAGCGGACCACCCGCACCCCGAAACTCGCTTGCACCATCGCGCCAGTCCTCGCAGCGCCGGAAATAGGGCAGCACGTCGGCGAAGCTCCAGCCCTTGGCGCCGCCAGCCTCCCAGGCATCGTAATCATGTGGGTGGCCGCGATACCACATCATCGCGTTGATGGCGCTTGAGCCGCCCAGCAGGCGGCCACGCGGGATGCCGATGGTACGGCCGTTCACGCGCGGTGTCGGAGCATAGTCATAGCCCCAGTCATAGGTGCCGCGGCCAAGCGGCACCCATTGGCCGGGGTCGTCGGCCTCCACGATCCCAAGACTCGTCGGGCCGGCCTCGATCAGGAGGACGTCGGCACCGGCATCGACCAGCCGCCGCGTCACCGCACAGCCACCGGAACCCGAGCCGACCACGACGTAGTCGTAGCTGGGTTTCAGCGCGCGTCGGGGGACGACAGGTCCGAGGGTGCCCATGATCTCGTCAGTTGTGCTCGCTCGGGCCCATGATGACGATGCCTTCGCTCGCCTCGACGTGGCGGACGAAGATATACTTGTCCTCGCGGCCGTCGCTGTGTTTGCGCTTGATGTCCGGCTGAACCGTTCCCGAGACCTTGGCGACCACCACATAGGGAGCGTCCAAGGCGAGCCCCCTCGCGCAATGCGCGTCGAACTCCTCCACGGTGCGCGCCGTATGGGCGTTCTCGACGCCGGCGCCGCGCGCGATCGCGGCAAGGTCGACGCGGCCCAGCGCCGTATGCGTCGGCGGGCCGCCGATCGACTGGTAGCACTCATTGTCCCAGACCACGATGAAGAGGTTCTTCGGTTGTTCGTTGCCGAGCGTGGCCAGGATGCCCAGATTGAAGAGCAGGCCGCCATCCGTATCGAGCGAAACGACGCGGCGGTGCGGCAGGCCGGCGGCGAGCCCGAAGGCCTGCGGCGTGACGCAGCCGAGTTGCTGCTGGAACAGGCTCGCTTCGCGCATATGCGGCGCGGCGTTGTACCACTCGTCAACGCTGCCGCCGAGCGAAAGGATCACCAGCTCATTCTTCAGCCGCGCGGCAAGCGCCTTCATGCAGTCGAAGCGTTTCATCGCACCACCTCGCCGCCGAGCGCCACGGCCGAATGGTAGTAGGACGCATAGGACCAGGAATAGGCGTCGACGATGGCGCGCTCGATCTTCGCCTCCTCTGTGACGATCCGGTACGGCACGCGCAGCGCGTTCAGCACCGGCTCCATGGTGATGCCGTGCGGGATTGCCCACCAATTGTTCTCGCCGAGCTCGCCGCGGTAGCTCATCAGCATCACGACCGGGATGCCTGCCCCGAGGCCCATCCGGGCCAGCGGCTCGACCGAAGCGCGCAAGCCGGAGTTTTCCATGACCAGCGCCGCGCGCTTGCCCGACAGGAAGACCCCGCCGCAGATCGCCGCGCCCTCACCCTCGTTGGTGACGCGGATCGTGCGGATATCCGGATCGGCATCAAGGGCCGGGTAGAGCTCCTTGAACAGCGAATCGGGCAGGTAGCAGACGATGCTCACTCCCGCCCGCTTAAGCCCCCGAATGACCGCGTCGACCGCACTCTGCTTCATGACATCCCCTTCGGCCGGGAAGTCTCGCAAAGCTCAGTTGTTCGAGATAGGCACAAATTACTCGCTATATCGATGCGCAAAATGCAACAACTAACCATGCAACGCCTCGACCATGCGGGCCAGCAGCGCCGCGAATGCGGAGGCCGCATCCGACATTTCGCGTTCCAGCCGGGCGAGCAGCATCAGCCGGTGCGGGTTCATGCGCGAATCGCGCAACGGCACGAAAACGAGCGATCCGTCAGCCACTTCCGGTTCGATGCCGAGCTTGGTGCGAAGCACCACGCCGAGGTTGAGGCGCACCATCTCGGTCATCAGTCCGATCGAGTTGGTCCGCGACCGTCGCGTGATGTCGATCATGGAGCGCCCGATCGCATCGTCGATCGAAATGCCCAAAGCAAGGCTGTTGTCCGAGACGATGACCTGTTCGCCGGCAAGATCGAACAGCTTCACTTCCTTGCGGCCGGCAAGGCGGCTGTCCGGATGAGCGACGACGCCCAGCGGCAGAGGCGTGCTCGCGATCTTGCGCACGTTGCGCGGCACGCGCACGTCGAAAGCAAGCGCCAGATCGCATTCGCCGTCGGCAACCGCATCGCAGGCGCGCTGCGACCCGGCGACATGCACATCGACCGATATCTGCGGATGGCGCTTCCAGAATTCCTTCAGCGCGTTCGGCACCAGCCCGCGCGCCGCGCTCTCCACGATTGCCACGGACAACGAGCCGCGGTTGAGGCCACTGAGATCATTGATCTCGGACGAGGCGCGGGCCAACTCGGTGATGCTCTGACGCGCGTGGTAGAGCAGAAGCTCGCCTGCGCTGGTCAGTTTCAGTCGCTGACGCACACGCTCGAAGAGCGGCGTGCCCAGTTCGTCCTCCAGACCCTTGATGACGCGGCTGATGGAGGATGGCGCCACGTTGAGCGCCTGCGCGGTCTGGCGAACCGAGCCCAGCCGCGCGACCATTTGGAAATAATGGATGCGCGGTGAGACCAGGCCAAGTCGGAAGGGATCCACTCAGGCGGCCTCGAAGGCGGGGACGATCTCCATTTCCGGCACCAGCACGAGACCTTTGTCGGTGATACGGATTTCGGGGATGACCGAGAGCGGGATGAGGTTGAAGCCCATATAGGGAATGCAGCAGCCGGCCGCCTCCCATTCCCGCTTGAGGATCTTCACCTCCTCTGCGACCTCGGTGACGCGCTTGTCGGACAGCAGACCGGCGATCGGCAGTTCGACCATGGCAGTCACTTTGCCGTCGACGACGACACAGACGCCGCCTTGCGTTTCCTCGATCGCCCGCAGCGCCACCTGCATGTCGGCCTCGTTGAGGCCGGCGATGATGATGTTGTGGCTGTCGTGGCCGACGGACGATGCGACGGCGCCGCGCTTCAGCGTGAAATTGCTGAGCAGCCCGTAGGCGACGTTGCCGTCCGACTTGCCATGTCGCTCGACCACGGTGACGAAGCACAGGCCGTGGCGGTCGAAATGGTTCTGCCAGTCGTTGGCCGGATCGAGCGTGATCTTCTGATGGCCGAGCGTGATCCCCGGCAGTTCGGTGCGGATGGTATGCGCCACCACCTTGGCGGTTGGCAGGTCCGGCGTCAGCTTGATCTGCTTCGGCAGCTTCACTGTGTGGTAGGCCGTGTCCGGATAGCGGTAGCGGGTCGAGAGGTTCTGGTCGAGCAGCGGCGTGATCTTGCCGTCATCGACGACGAGTTCGCCGCCATACCACGTGCTGACGGGATCGAAGCCGTCGTCGAGCAGCACCAGGTCGGCACGGCGGCCGCCACCGAGGCCGCCGATTTCGCCTTCCATGCCGAAGCGCGTCGCGCCATGCAGTGAGCCCATAGACCAGGCCTGCTCCGGCGTCATGCCGGCCTTCATCGCCTCGCGCGTCACCCAGTCAAGGCCGAAGAGCATCAGGTCGTCAGCATCGCGGTCGTCGGTGCAGACCGCGATGCGCTTGTGCGAGGCTCCGAGTTCCGTGATCGTCTTGATCGCTGCGGGCAGGCTGTGCCACGGCGTCGTCGGCGGGCCGCCGCGCAGGAACAGCCAGATGCCGGCTTCGAGCATGTCGTCGGCGATCTCGTGGTTGATCGCCTCATGGCTGTCGGTGACGCCGGACGCTGCATAGGCCGACACGAATTCGCGTCCATAGACGTGTCCCGATACCGGGCGGCCGCGTTTCAGCGCCGCAGCGAGGATGGCATGGCTGCGTTCATCGCCCATAGCCACTGGCACGAAATCCATCTTCTCGCCGAGCGCCACGGCTTCCGGCCATTTGTCGAACAATGCGCCGATCTTCTCGGCTGTCAGGTCGCCACCGGCCGTTTCCAGCAACGGCGAAGTTGCCGGGACGGTGCTCGGAACCGTCAGGAAAATGGACAACGGCGCCAGGCGCGCGTCCTCCAGCATCGCCTCGATGCCAGCAACGTCCATGACGTTGCCGATCTCGTGGCTGTCGCAGAAGAGGGTCGTGGTGCCGTTGAGCAGCGCCGCCTCGGCATAGGCGCAGGCCGTCACCATCGAGGATTCGATGTGGATGTGCGGATCGACCAGGCCGGGGGCGACGATGCCGCCCCTGGCGTCATATATCCTGACGCTGCCGCCCTTATAAGTGCCGGCCGGCTTCACAGCGGCGATCCGCCCTCCCGACAACCAGATCTCGCGGCCTGGAAGCACGCGCTCCGAATAGGTCGACAACACGCGTGCGCCGGCAATGACCAGATCGGGATCGGCTCGCCCGGAAGCGACGCCGGCCAGCCGCCGGGTCATGGACGAGAGCGGCTGGATGGAAAGGCGTGTGAGAGAGGTCATTCTGTTGCTAGCCTCGTTCTCGTCGAATGTTGGGCGTCAATGGTAATCGGGGATGCCCGGCATGGTCGTGAAGCCGGGAAGCGCGCGGAAGCGACGCACCCAGCGGCGCAGCGCCGGATACTCGTCATGGTCGACGCCGAAATCGCGGCTCAGCGCAAACGCCGGAAAAAGCGCGATGTCGGCGATGGTCGGGCGGTCCGCAGCGAACCATTCTTTCTTCTCGAAACCCCGCGCGGTCATATGGTCGTCCATGGCGCGGAGCGCTTGCGCGGCACCGGCACGCAGCGCAGCCTCGTCGCCGGCAGCACCGAACATGGCATGGCGGCGCGCGGCGCCGGCAACGCCGAGATCGCCGGCAGCAAAGAAAAGCCACTGCATCACCTTGGCGAAATCCGCACCATCCGCCGGCAGCCATGCACCCGTTGAATCGCGGCTGCGCGCCAGATGGGCGATGATGGACTCGGCGCCGAACATCGTCACCTCGTCGTCGCGGAGGATGGGCAGGCTGCCCGCCGGGTTCATGGCCAGGAATGGCGGCGTCTTCTGCTCCGCCCCCGGAAATGCATCGACTGCAACGGTCTGCCATTCCAGGCCGAGCATGGAAAGCGCCAGCCGCACCTTGTAGCAGTTTTCGTCCAGCTCGTAGTTGTAGAGCGTGATCCTCGCCATCATGCAGCCCGCGTCGTCGAGGTCGCGCCGGTACGCCCGGTCTCGAGATGATGACGCAGCTCGCTCGTCCAAGCGAAGAAATGCTTCTGCCCCTTGCCGGCATACTTGGCTGCCGGTCCGTCAATCACGACGTGCAGGGCCGATCGTTTGTCGGTCAGTTCCTGCAGGCCAAGAAGCAGCGTGTCTTTGCCGACCGTCAGGCTGAACAGCATCCCGCTCAGCGCCTTCAGATCAGCGAGCCCGGATCCGCGGGAGAAGGGCCTGGGCGGCATGGCCCTCACGACATCGATCACCATTGCGGCGGGACTGTCGAGATACAGGCTGCGGACCGGCACCACCTCCTCTGGCAAGGCAGGCAGTTCGGGCAATGCTGCTGCCGGATCCAGTGCCGTCCAGACTATCCCAGCCGCCTCGGCCGATCTGTGGGCAGACACGGTAATGGACGCCGGCACCCTGAGATCGGGGTGGGCCGGAATGTATCGGCACTGGCCGGCCGCATCGTACTGCCAGCCGTGATAAAGACAGGCAATATGATCGCCGCGGACAAAACCGAAGCTCAGCTTCATACCGCGATGCGGGCAGCGATCCTCCCACACATGCGCTGCGCCACCGTTGTCGCGCCACACCACCAGCTCGTTTCCGCCAAGGCGGATCCCGGCCGAACTGCCCGGCTCGATCGATCCCGACAGCGCCACTGGGTGCCATCCAGCCTGTATCGTCATCCTGCGTCTTCCTCTCTGGAATATCCCCGAATTTCGGCCCGTTCGCAGTCCATCACCAGACAGTCGATTGGTCCCAGGCTACATGCCATCTCGAAGGCATCGATGAGATCGGGCTGGCCCGAAACCTGGACGACAAAAAAATCGTCCGCGGCTTCGTGCACCAGCAGATCGAGATTGAGCCGAGCGGCACGCCTGTCGGCGAACTCGCCAAAGCTCGACGACACCAGTCGACCGATGAAGCGCAGGCGCGTTGTTTGAGGCGGAGGCGCAAGGTTCTGCGCTTCCAGTAAGTGCTTCATGCCTATATTTCTCCCGGCCTGCACATTTTTTAAGCAGTTTTAGAATGTGTCTAGTTAGGCATCATTTTTGGGCTTGTGCAAGCCCCGTTTCCCTGACATCTGTTGCGTATCAGGTGATCGGACAGTTGGAAAAAGCCGCGATTATCGAACAACTCAGCAGCCGTCCGTCGCCGAAGAAAACCAGGTACGGCTTTGGGGTTGCCGATCCGGGCGAGTGAGCGTCGATGTCGTTGTCAAGTTTCATTCAGCTCATGCCGAAGGTCGAGTTGCACTTGCACCTCGAGGGCGCCGTATCCGCGGAGACATTCGCAGAGTTGGCGGTGCAGAACGCGGTGCCGCTGCCGGACGGCAAACCGACATCGGAGCTCTACAGCTACGGCAACCTGCTGGATTTCCTGAAGATTTACGATCTGGTTTGCGCCTCGATCAGGACTGCGGACGATTTCTCTCGCATCACCTTCGAGGCACTGGAGCGCTGCGCGAAGGCCGGTGCGCGCTACGTCGAACTGTTCTTCAGCCCGCATGCGCATCTGGCTCATGGCGTGGCCTATTCGACGATGCTCGAAGGCATCCTCGATGGCTTTCACTGCGCGAAGGAGCGCTATGGGCTTATAGCAAAGCTGATACCGGCGCATGCGAAGCCGCTCGGCGCGGCAGGTGGCGAGCGCTTCCTGGACATGGTTCTGGCCGAGCGCCCGGCTGAGGTGATCGGCATCGGCTTCGATTACGACGAACGCCCGAACCCACCGCCGATGTTTGCGCGCATCGTCGAGCGAGCGCGGGCTGCCGGGCTCAATGTCACCAACCATGCGGGCGAGGATGGCCCGGCGGACTATGTCCGCGACACCATCGACATTCTCGGCCTGAGACGGGTCGACCACGGCTACCATGTCGTCGACGACCCGGCGCTGATGGAGCAGTGCAGGGAGATGGGCATCGTCTTCACCTGCTGTCCGAGCACGACGCTGGCCACCACCGTCTGGCGTGACCTTTCCGCGCCCGACCACGCGATCCGCCGCATGATCGAGGCCGGGCTTACCGTGACGATCCACTCCGACGATCCGCCCATGTTCGCCACGACACTCGACCGCGAATACGCGCTGATCGCCGAAAATCTTGCGCTCGGGCCGCCGGCACTGAAGCGGATCGCGCTGGCTGGCCTGTCCGCAGCATGGCTCGACGACGACATCAAGCAGGCATGGCTGGCCGACTGGTCGGCAGAAATCGACCGCCTCATGGAAACCGAACTGTCTCTCCCGAACTGAACACGACACGGAACAAAGGACCGAAGCATGATCGACCTGCGCAATCTCTCCCGCCGAGGCTTCCTCAACATGGGCGCCGCAGCCGGCGCCTCGCTGCTCCTGCCGAAATCCGGCCTTATCACGCCCGCCCATGCACAGACGCCGCTCGCCGCCGTCGCCGAGGAAAACGCTGTCATCGCCTTCGGCCACACCGGTCCGGTGACCGATGAAGGCTGGACCTGGAGCCACGACCAGGGCATGAAGGCCGTGCAGGAAGCGTTCCCGAAGCTGAAGACGCTGTTCGTCGAAAGCATCCCCTATTCGGCCGACGCGACCCGCACCTTCCGCCAGTTCGTCTCGGAAGGTGCCAACATGGTGTTTGCCACCTCCAACTATGGCGACTTCCTCTACGACGTGGCCAAGCGTTCGCCGGACGTCGCCTTCTATGAATGCGATGGCCGCAACCCGCTCGAAAATCTCTCGACCTATTACCTCGCCCATTGGTACCCGACCTACGTCACCGGTGTCGCCGCGGGCCTGATGAGCAAGAGCGGCAAGCTCGGCTACGTCGCCTCCTTCCCTGTTCCGTCGGTCTTTTCCGGCACCAACGCCTTCCTGATGGGCGCCCGTTCGGTCAATCCCAACGCCACGGTGCAGACCATCGTCATCAACTCGTGGTTCGATCCGCAGGCTGCCACCCAGGCCGGCACCGCACTCATCGACAACGGCGCCGACCTTCTGTTCGGCATCATGGACGAAGCAGGCTATCTGCAGGTGGCCGAGCAGCGCGGCGCGAAGGCCGTCATGTGGAATACCGACATCCGCCGCTACGGACCGAAGGCCTACGTCTCCTCGATCGCCATCGACTTCAAGAAATTCTATGTCGACCAGGTGCGCCTGCGCCTCGAAGGCAAGTGGACGCCCTCGCAGACCATCCTGCCGATGGGCGGCGGTATCGACCGCGATGCCTGGGGCGAGACGGTGCCCCCCGAGGTCGCAAAGCAGGCCGATGCCGTGCGCGACAAGATTCTCGGCGGCTGGAGCCCGTTCGAGGGCGAGATCAAGGACATCAAGGGCAACGTCAAGGTGGCTGCCGGCCATCGCATGACCGAAGAGGAACTCTACAACTGGGATTGGTCGATCGAAGGCGTCAGCGGCCTCCAAGCGTGATCCCGAACGATTGCAGAGTTTTCGGATAGACTATGCGGCAGAAGGCAAAGAGCTAAGCGGGATGAATGATTTTGTTCCAGTTCATCATGCTTCGAGCGAGCACCGCTACGGCGGCATGGAGGTGCCGTCCACCTCCCCGGGGCGTTACGCGCCTGGCTCCGGCGCGCCGCCGCTCGTGCTGCTCAAGGGCATCCGCAAATATTTCCCCGGCGTCGTTGCCAACCAGGATGTCGACCTGGACGTGATGCCGGGGGAGATCCACGCCTTGCTCGGCGAGAATGGCGCCGGCAAGTCGACCTTGATGAACATCCTCACCGGCATCTATCAGCCGGATGCCGGTGAGATCGTCGTCGACGGCTATGCCAAACGTTTCGCATCTCCAGTCGATGCGATCTTCGCCGGTATTGGTATGGTCCACCAGCATTTCAAGCTGGTGACCGCCTTCACGGTCGCCGAGAATATTCATCTCGGCTGGTCCGAAACGCCCAAGCGCATTGGCTCGTCGGTGCTCGAGGCGCGGACTGCCGCACTGGCCGAGAAGCTGAACCTCGCGGTACGGCCATCCGCGCGCGTCGCCGATCTTTCGACCGGCGAGCAGCAGCGCGTGGAAATCCTACGCGTGCTCGCGCGCAACGCTCGCGTTCTGATCCTCGACGAGCCGACTGCAGTGCTTACTCCGGCGGAAGCGCGCGAGCTCTTCAAGGCGCTCAAGCAGTTCGTGTCCCGGGGCAATGCGGTGGTCTTCATCAGCCACAAGCTCGACGAGGTCCTGGAGATATCCGACCGCATCACCGTGCTGCGCGGCGGCCGCAAGGTGGCCACCGAAAAGACTGCGGACTGCGGCGAGAAGATGCTGGCGCGCCTGATGGTTGGCCGTGAGATCGTGCTTAGCAATCTGCGTGCCAGGCAGCCAGGCGCGGCCGGCATCTCCGCCGAGCCGGTGCTCAGCCTCAAATCCGTCGTCGCGCGTGACGACGTGGGCGGCATCCTTCTCGACGAGGTTTCGCTCGACATCCATCCCGGCGAGATTCTCGGCATCGCCGGTGTGGCCGGCAACGGCCAGAAGGAGCTGACCCAGGTCGTCACCGGCTTACGGCCGATCCACTCCGGCCAGATACTGCTCGGCGGAGAGGACGTTACGGCCGCCGGCGCGGTCGATTACGCGAAGTTCGGCGTCGGCCACATTCCCGAAGACCGGCTGCACAGCGGCCTGGCGCCGGCGCTTTCAATCACCGACAACGCCATAATCCGCGAATATGCGTCGGCGCCTGTTTCAAAGGGCTTCGCGTTCCGACCGCGCCTTGCGGCAGCTCTCGCGCGCACGATCGCCGAAGCGGCATCCGTTGCGGTGCCCGATTTCGGCATGCCCATGCGCAACCTTTCCGGCGGCAACCAGCAGCGCCTCGTCGCACGCCGCGAGATGCGCATCGCAAGCAAGGTTCTGATCGCCGCCTATCCGAGCCGTGGCCTCGATGTCGGAGCGATCAACACGATGATGCACTATCTCGTCGAATTGCGCGATGCCGGCGTCGGCGTGCTCTTCATTTCCGAGGAGCTGGAAGAGCTGTTCAATCTATCGGATCGCATCGCCGTGATGTTCCATGGCAGGATCATGGGCGTGGTGGAGACTGCCTCCACGGACATCGAGGAAATCGGCCTGATGATGGGCGGGCAGATGCGGTCCAGTGCTGGCGCCCAGGCCGCTGCCAGGAAGCACTGACCTTGGCGATCAAGCTCCAGCGCGTTCCATCCGCGCAGCCCTCCGTTGCCTTTGCGGCACGTGCCCTGGCGATCGTGCTGGCGCTGGGAGTCGCCGGCCTGGTTCTGGCCGCTCGCGGCAATGCTCCCGTCGAACTCGCCTGGGAGGTGCTCAACTCGACTTTTGGCTCGAGCTTCGGGCTGGAAGACGTCGGACTTCTGGTCACTCCCCTGATCCTGACCGGCCTGTCGGTCTGGGTAGCGCTGAGAATCGGCGCCTGGAACATCGGCGCGGAGGGCCAATTCTATGCCGGCGCCTTCAGCGCCACGGCGGTCGCGCTGTTCATTCCCGGCCCGACCTGGCTGATCCTGCCTGTTATGTTCATCGCTGGCGCGCTCGGCGGGCTGCTCTGGATACTGGTGCCGACGCTGGCGCGCGCCTACGCCGATGTCAGCGAACTCATCACCACCCTGCTTCTGAATTTCGTGGCGACGCTGATGGTCTATTACGTCGCCACCGGACCATGGCTCGACCCGAGCGGCCATGCGCTCGCGACCACCGCACGTCTGCCGCATGACGTGCCTGAATTCTGGGGTATCGTGCACTACGGTTTCCCGCTGGCGATCCTGCTCACTTTTGTCATCGCAGGACTGCTCAACTACACGCGCTGGGGCTACGAGGTGCGGGTCGCTGGGTCGAACCCGAGCGCGGCGCTTTATGCGGGCATGCCGTTCCGCCGCCGCCTGATCGTCGTCCTGCTGATGTCGGGAGCGATCGCCGGCATCGCCGGTATGCTGGAAGTAGCTGGCACGGTGCATCGCCTGCAGGGCGGCATCTCCAACAATTTCGGCTATCTCGGCATCATGGTCGCGGTGCTGGCGCGCGGTTCCTCACTTGGCGTGCTCGCAGGCGCGGCTTTGATGGGCGTCATCCTGAATTCGGGCATCATCCTGCAGACGCAAGGCATCACCGTCTCGGCCGTGCTCGCCATCACCGGACTGATCCTGTTCTTCACGGCGATCGGCAACGAACTCGCTCACTACCGCATCACGCGGACCGAACCGGCCGCGAGCTGAGGAAACACCGATGGACATGATCGCCGGACTGATACAGACCTCCATTCAAGCCGGCGGCGTGCTGGCGCTGGCGGCGCTGGGCGAGACGCTCTCCGAGCGCGCCGGCGTCGTCAATCTCGGCGTCGAAGGGCTTATGGCGCTCGGTGCAATCACTGGCATCGCGGTCGTCGTCGCCACGCCGCACCCTATGCTCGGCTTCGTCCTTGCGCTTGCCGTCGGTTTCCTCGTTGGCTGCGTCTTCGCTCTTGGCACCGTCGTCGTCAAAGCGAACCAGGTGTTGTGCGGCCTGGCGCTGACGCTGATGGGCACCGGCATGGCCGCAACGATCGGTCGCGCCTATTCCGGCATGCCGGCGCCGGCGACCTTCGCGCCGATCGCTATTCCCTATCTTAGCGACATCCCGCTGCTCGGTCGCGCGATCTTCACGCAGAACATCCTTGTCTACCTGATCTACATCGTCCTGCCGGTTGTGCTGCACTACATCATGTTCCGCACGCGCCACGGGCTGAACATGCGCGCGGTGGGCGAAAACCCCGCGGCAGCCGACGCCGCCGGCATTTCGGTGCAAAGCATCCGCTTCTGGTATGTCGCCGCGGGCTCGGCGCTGGCGGCCGGCGCCGGCGCTTACCTCACGCTTGCCTTCGTGCCCTCCTGGTCGGAAGGCGTCGTGGCCGGCCGCGGCTGGATTGCCGTCTCTCTCGTCATCTTCGCAGGCTACCGGCCCCTCAACGCCGTGCTGGCCGCTCTGCTGTTCGGTCTCATCACCTCTCTCGGCTTCGTCGGCCAAGCACGCAACTGGCCGATCGCGGCGCCGATCCTGTCGATGCTGCCCTATCTCGGCACGATCGCCCTGATCATCGTGCCGGTGCTTGCCTGGCAGCGCATGCGCCGGGTAATGGCCGCGCCGGCTGCTCTCGGCGAACCCTATTTCCGCGACATGCGTTGAGACCGTCATGCCCCGCCTGCTTGTCAAGAACATCGATCTGCTCGCCACCTTCGATGGTACGCGCCGCGAGATTTCCGACGGCGCCTTGTTGATCGACGACAACGTCATCGAAGCGGTCGGTACCACCGCGGAACTCAGTGCCTCCAGTGCCGACGAGGTGCTCGACCTATCGGGCCATGTCGTCATGCCGGGCATGGTGAACACGCATCATCATATGTACCAGAACCTCACCCGTGTGATGGCTCAGAACGACGAGCTGCTTGTCTGGCTGAAGACGCTCTATCCGATCTGGGCCGAGCTCGACGACGATGCGATAGGCGTCTCGGCGCGCGTAGCGATGGCCGAGCTCATCCATTCGGGCTGCACGACCAGCTCCGATCACCTCTACATCTTGCCCAACAACTGCACGCTCGACGCGACGATCGGTGCGGCCCGCGATATCGGTCTGCGTTTCCACGCTGCGCGTGGAGCCATGTCGCGCGGCGAAAGCCAGGGCGGCTTGCCGCCGGATCGCTGCGTCGAAAAGGAAGAGGATATCCTGAAGGATGCCGAACGGCTGATCGGCAGCTATCACGACGCGTCGCGACATTCGATGAGCCGAATCATCCTGGCTCCTTGCTCGCCGTTCTCGGTGACTCCGGAGTTGATGCGCGATGCGGCATCGCTGGCGCGCAGCCACAAGGGCGTGAACCTGCATTCGCACCTTGCCGAAGAGCTTTTCGAGGAGAAGTACTGCCTCGAAATCTATGGCAAGCGGCCGGTCGAGTTCGCCGAATCCGTCGGCTGGCTCGGTGACGACGTCTGGTTCGCCCACTCGATTTTCATGACCGGCGACGAGATCGACCGCTTCGCCGAAACCGGCACCGGGGTCGCCCATTGCCCGTCGGCTAACATGCGCTGCGGCCAGGGCATCGCGAAGATCCGCGAGATGCTCGACAAGGGCGTGAAGGTCGGCCTTGGCGTCGACGGCTCGGCCTCGAACGACACGTCGAACCTGTTCATGGAAGCGCGGCTGGCGCTGATGCTTCAGCGTGTCGCGCCGCACCACTACCTCTCCGAAAAGCCCGGCGGCCGCGGCGGTTTCGGCGGCACGCCGACGGCGCTGTCCGCGCGCGAGGCCCTCGAAATGGCGACGCGCGGCGGCGCTGCCCTGCTCGGTCGCAATGACATCGGCCATCTCGCGCCCGGCATGTGCGCCGACTTCATCGCGGTCAAACGCAGCCAACTCGGCCTTTCCGGCACCGAGCGCGACCCGCTCGCCGCGCTGGTGCTTTGCGGACCCTTCAAGGTCGACTATTCCTACATCAACGGCCGGCAGATTATCGCGAGAGGCGACTTCGCCTCTTTCGATGTCGAGGCGGCGATGGCCGAACACCGGGCCGTGATGGACCGCATCTATCGGCAGTGAGATAGCACAGGAAGGACGCAACAATGACCATTAAGCGAGCTGCGGAGCAGGCGGCCCTCGACCAATGGTATTGCATTGACGCGCTGAACGAGATTCCGGTCGGCACGATGGCGAACCGGCTTCTGGGCATCGATCTGTTGGTAGCCCGCGATACGGCAGGCCCGGTCAATGTGTCGCGTGCCGGCGACGGCAGCCAAGTCCCGGCCAGGGAACGCTACGGCTATCTATGGATCACGCTCGGCATGCCGGCCGGCGATGTGCTGTCGATCCCGGAGGCCTATGAGGACGACCGCCGGCCTGTCGTTTGCGGAGCGATCGCGGTAAAGGCGTCCGGCCTGCGCATCGTCGAGAATTTCCTCGACATGGCGCATTTCCCCTTCGTCCATACCGACATATTGGGCGCCGAGCCGCACACGGAAGTGCGGCATTACACAACCGAAATCCGCCGCGACGTGGATGAGGTGTGGGCGACCAACTGCGAATTCTTCCAGCCGCAGGCGGCACTCTCGGCGACCGATGGCATCATGACCCAATACATGTACCGGGTCGCCAATCCTTTCGCGGTGATGCTCTACAAGACCTGCCCCAACTCGGCTACCCGGTGGGACGTGATCTGTCTGTTCGTGCAGCCCCTCGATCCGGACCGCTGCCGCGCGCACCCCGTCATGTTCCTGATCGACGACGTATCGACCACGACCGAACTGGTGCAGTTCCAGCAGCTCATCTTCCTGCAGGACCGCATCATCCTGGAGAACCAGCGGCCACTTCTTTTGCCGCTTGAGCCGCGCGCGGAAATCCCGACGCGGGCCGACGGCTCGTCGATCGCCTATCGCCGCTGGCTGAAGGAGAAGGGCATCACCTACGGCACGACGGCGCAAGCCGCATGAGCGGCAGCCCTTCCGATATTGTCATCGGCATCGACGGACAGGCAATCGCGCTCTGGCGCTTCGCGACGGCAGTGCGTAGCTGTTCTTCGGCGGAGGACAGGTGAGCGACCTGAGCGGCAAGACGCTTCTGGCCAGCGGCTTTCACGCTCCGGAGCGCGGGCTCGTGGAAGAGTTGCGCCATGCCCTGATCGCAATCGATCAATCAGGCATCATCGCCTCGGTGCTGCATCCGCATGGTGCTGGCTATGACGAGGCGCTGGAGGCCGCGCGCCGGACCGGTTCGCTGGCGACCTTGCCGGCGCAGAGTTATCTGCTGCCCGGCTTCGTCGATCTTCACGTGCACGCGCCGCAATATCCGCAGCTCGGCCGGGCGCTGGACGTGCCGCTCGAGGCCTGGCTCCACAAACACACGTTTCCCCTGGAGGCGCGCTACGCCGATCTCGCCTTCGCGCGGCGCAGCTACGGCCTGCTGGTCGACGACCTGATCGCTAACGGCACGACCACAGCGCTCTACTTCGCAACTATCCACCAGGACGCGACAAGGCTGCTCGTCGACATTTGCCTCGAACGCGGGCAACGTGCGCTGGTCGGCAAAGTGGCGATGGACAATGCCGACGAGTGCCCGGCCTATTATCGCGATACCTCGGCGGACGCGGCCATCGATGGCACGCGCGCTCTGATCGGCTACGTGCATGGGCATCCGGACAATGCCACGGGACGGGTAAAGCCGGTCATTACGCCGCGCTTCATCCCCTCCTGTACCGACGCCGCCCTCGAAGGGCTCGGCACGCTTGCGCAGGAATACGGCTGCCATGTGCAGACGCATTGCTCGGAGAGCGACTGGGCGCATGGCTACGTGCTGCAGCGCCACGGGATCAGCGACACGTCGAGCCTTGATCGCTTTGGCCTGCTGCGCGCCGGCAGCGTGCTCGCGCACGCCAATTTCATTACGCTTGCCGACATGGAGACGATCCGCGTGCGCAAGGCGGCCGTGGCGCACTGCGCCGTCTCCAACGCCTACTTCGCAGGCGCCGTGTTCCCGTTGAGGGCGGCCCTCGAGAAGGGTGTCAAGGTCGGGCTCGGCACCGACATTTCCGGGGGACCGAGCGCCTCGATGTTCGATGCGATGCGCGCGACGGTCATGTCGTCGCGCATGCTGGAAACCGGCACCGACCCGGCGCTAGCGGCCGAGACGCGCGGCACGGCCGGAACAGCACGCGTCGACTTTCGCGAGTCCTTCCACCTGGCGACGGCAGGCGGTGGCGCGGCACTCGGCTTGCCTGTGGGGCGATTCTCGCCTGGCTACCATTTCGATGCGATCCTGGTCGACACCGCCGCGCCCAGAGGCACAATTCACCTGTGGGACGAACTCGACGACGGCGACGGCATCCTTCAGAAGATCGTCTACTCCGCTTCCAGGGCCAACATCGCGTCGGTCTGGGTCGGCGGGAGAGCTGTTCTCGCCTAAGCGGACGGGAGGCTGTGCCGAGAACCAGGAATCTTCCCGTGTTATTCCTTACGGTCGGGGCACGTCATGGATTTTGATCAGTATTCGCCGACGTCGATGACAGCCTGGGCAAAGGCTTGCGGGGCTTCTTGAGGCAAGTTGTGGCCGATACCGCCGGTGATGATCCGGTGCGTGTATCTGCCCGAGAATTTCTTGGCGTAGGAACTGCTGTCGGGATGGGGTGCGCCATTGGCATCACCCTCAAGGGTAATGGTCGGCACTGTGATCACGGGAGCTTCGGCCAGCCGGTTTTCCAGAACGTCATATTCCGGCTCGCCCTGTGCCAGGCCGAGCCTCCAGCGGTAATTGTGAATGACGATGCTGACGTGATCCGGGTTGTCCAGTGCTGCGGCGCTGCGCTGGAAGATGTCATCGTCGAAATTCCACTGCGGCGAAGCGAGTTGCCAGATGAGTTTGGCGAAATCGCGCGTGTATTTCTCGTAGCCGGCGCGGCCGCGATCCGTGGCGAAGTAATACTGATACCACCATTGAAGCTCCGCCTCCGGGGCCAGCGGCACCATGCCGACCTGCTGATTTCCGATGAGATAGCCGCTCACCGAGACGATCGCCTTGCAACGCTCAGGCCAGAGCGCGGCAACGACATTGGCCGTTCGGGCGCCCCAGTCGCAGCCGGCGATCGTGGCCTTTTCGATCCCCAGCGCATCCATCAGGGCGATCGTATCCGCGGCGAGCGCCGACTGCTGGCCATTGCGCATCGTCTCGTCCGACAGGAATCGCGTAGTGCCGTAGCCGCGCAGGTAGGGCACAATCACGCGGTACCCCTTTGCGGCAAGCAGAGGAGCGACGTCGGTGTAGGTGTGAATGTCATAGGGCCAGCCATGAAGCAGGATCACTGAAGCACCTTCGGCAGGCCCCAGCTCCGCATATCCGACGCTCAGTTTTTCGGCATTGACCTGTCTGAGCGAGCCGAATGATTCCGGCCTGGCTTGCGTCGCGGACGCCCTCGCCTCGACCATCCAAGTGGCTGCCGGCGCGCTCAAGCCGAGTTCGGTGGCGGCGAACGTCATTGCTGTCGCACCGACAATGCGCCGGCGGCGATAATCGACCGTCTCGGGAGCCTTACTCGCATTCATGATGAAGCCTCTATGATGACCAACAAGCGGGAACAACTAGACCGGCCGCCGCATCGGCCGACAGGAAACATTGCGCTTATTTCGACGGTGACTGCGGCGAATCCAGTATTGTAACCACTCGGCCAGGGGGCAGTGCGGCGAGCTCTGACTGAATGTCGGTAAGGTCCAGCGTTTCCTCGATTTCCCTCCTCAGAAATTCGAGACGTAGGCCATCCCCGCGCTTGGAAGCGGCTGGATGTAGCATCCGCAGGAACGGCAGCATGAGAATGACTCCTGATCTTCTGTTTGGGCGAGAGGATATGTTGCATCTGATCTTATGCTCGAAGTCGCCCTCGGCTTCAGACGAGGCCCTCGCGATCCATTGCGATGCGCACGGCCGGCCGGGCAGCCATTCGGGCGCGAAGGGCTTGCAAGGGCGCGGGAACAGGGACGTGGAAGCGCGCCGCCCAAAGCAGCATCACGAAAAGATAAAAATCCGCGACGCTGGGTTTGTCGCCGAACAGATAGTCGGTCTCGAGCCCGTCAGCGAAGAACTCGAGTTGGCTCGTAATCGTCGCGCTCGCCCTGGCCTTTTCGGCATCGCTGCTTTGGTGCCACATCGGCTTGAAGCTTCGGTGTATTTCAGTTGAGACGTAGGTCAGCGCTTCGAGAAGGCGGGTACGGCCCAACGGCCCCGCCACTCCCAGTGGCGGGTATTGCGACGCAATCCAGTCGAGGACGGCGATATTTTCCGTCAGCGTTTCGCCGCTATCCAGCACGAGGGCTGGAACGTAGCCCTTGCGCGTGACGGTAGTGAAATCATCCCCGGAGCCTGTCCGTTTGGTCTTGAGGTTCACACTTTCGCGCTCGAAGGAAACACCGGCCTCTTCCAGAGCGATGTGGTCCGCCAGGCTGCAGGCGAGAGGGCTGTAGTAGAGTTTCACCGCTTTTCCCTTTTCTGAACCCGATTGAATCCCGCAATTGGTCGTCGCCGAGCGGAAAACCTGCCCCGCGCCACGCGAGACAACCGCTCCAGAAACTCGCACTTGGCGGAGACGACGACTACGACACCGACAGCCAGGCGTGCCTATGCCGAGGTATGGTCGGGGTGAAGTTCGGGATCGCCGTGCGCAATGCCGGGGCGTATGCCAGCTCAGTGGCCAACGTTTATCTGGAGGAATCCAGAACCTTCCATGATGGCATCGCCAGCCCGGCCAGTCCTTCGCTCAGGAAATCCTAAACGAAAGTATTGGACGCACGTGCCGTTTGCACGATGGCTCACACGCGGCCACGGCCGGCATATTTCACGCGACGTGAGCAGACTGGAAGGGCGAAAGCCGTGGCCTGCTTTTGCTCGATTGCCACCAACGCGATGACGCAGCTTCCGACAATAGGAGTCGCCATCATGGCCGACCTTTCCGAAACCCCCACAGCCGAGCACACATTGCGCGTCGAAGCGCCCGCCGCGATCGAGGTCGACGTCTCCTCGCTGACGCCGGGAACGTCGCTGATCGTCGACTGGCACGGCAAGCCGGTGGTCGTGCGCAACCGCACCGAAAAAGAGAGGAAGGACGGCCAGGCAGTCAGTCTCGCCGAGCTCAAGGATCCAATTGCCCGCAACGCCAACCTGCCGGCCGATGCGCCGGCAACCGACGCCAATCGAACTATGCCGGGCAAGGAAGCCTGGGTGGTGATGGTCCAGGTCTGCACCCATCTCGGCTGCATCCCGCATGGTCAGGAAGGCGATTTCGACGGCTGGTTCTGCCCCTGCCATGGTTCGCAATACGACACCGCGGGCCGCATCCGGAAGGGGCCGGCACCCGAGAACATGGCGGTACCGGTGTTCCAATTCGTTTCCGACACCAAGATCCGTATCGGCTGAGGCGAGCGCATTTCGATGAGCGGCGACAAACACTCGACCTATACGCCCAAAACCAGAATCGAACGTTGGTTCGATGCCCGCCTGCCGCTGCCGCGGCTGGTGCACGACAGCTTCATTGTCTATCCGGTGCCGCGCAACCTGAACTATGCCTATACGTTCGGCGGCATTCTCACGATCATGCTGGTTTCACAGATCCTGACCGGCATCGTGCTGGCGATGCATTACGCTCCTGATACGGGGCTGGCCTTCAACTCGGTCGAGCAGATCATGCGCGACGTGAATTCGGGCTGGCTGCTGCGCTATCTCCATTCCAACGGCGCGTCGTTCTTCTTCATTGCCGTCTACCTCCACATCTGCCGCGGGCTCTACTATGGTTCGTACAAGGCGCCGCGTGAGCTGCTGTGGGTGCTCGGTTGCACCAACCTCCTGCTGATGATGGCGACGGCCTTCATGGGTTACGTGCTGCCTTGGGGCCAGATGTCGTTCTGGGGCGCTACTGTCATCACCAGCTTCTTCAGCGCCGTCCCACTGATCGGCGACTGGCTCCAGCAGCTTTTGCTCGGCGGGTTCGCGGTCGACAATCCGACGCTGAACCGCTTCTTTGCGCTGCATTACCTGCTGCCATTTGTGCTTGCGGGCGTGGTGACCTTGCACATATGGGCGCTTCACGTCGTCGGCCAGAACAATCCGACCGGCATCGAGGTCAAATCGAAAACCGATGTCGTGGACTTCACGCCCTATGCCACCGTCAAAGATGCCTTCGGCATCCTCGTGTTCCTGTTCTTCTTCGCTTATTTCGTTTTCTACCTGCCGAACTACCTCGGCCATTCCGACAATAGCAGCATCGCCAATCCGCTGAAGACGCCGGCCCACATCGTCCCGGAATGGTACTTCCTGCCGTTTTACGCGATCCTGCGGGCCATCACCTTCAATATCGGGCCCATCGATTCCAAGCTCGGCGGCGTGCTCGCGATGTTCGGCTCGATCGCGGTGCTGTTCCTGGTGCCGTGGCTCGACACCTCGAAGGTGCGCTCGGCGGTCTATCGGCCCTGGTACAGGGTGCTCTTCTGGCTGTTCGTTGCCAATGCCCTCTTTCTCGGCTGGCTCGGCTCCCGGCCGGCGGAAGGCGCATACGTCGTCATGTCCCAACTGGCGACGCTTTACTATTTTGCGTTCTTCATCATCGCCATGCCGGTGCTCGGGCTGATCGAAAAGCCGCGACGGCTGCCGAATTCGATCACCGAAGCAGTTCTCGAAAAAGACAAGGCCAGCGGCAGAGGCCCGATCGCCGGGCCGGAGACCAAACATTGAACTTGGCATCGCGGGGATCGTTCATGAGCTGGTGGAACTCTCCTCTGGTCTACATCGTGTTGCTCGGCCTCGCCGGGATCGTCGTTTGGTCCCTCATCCCCAGACGCTTCGCCAATGCGAAGCTGGTCGTCCAACTCGGCTTTTTCCTCGCGATGTCGGCCATGGTTCTCGACCTGCGCGTCGTGCCATACGAGACCGCAGGGGACAACGAGACAACCGGAGGAGCGATCCTCATCGGCTCGGTCAAGCTGCTCTGGTGGGTTCATCTTGCCTGGGCGCTAATCGGATTTGTCCGTATCTATCTCGTCTTCGAGCGAAAGCCGCGCGAGGCACGTCTCCTGCAGGACGTCGTGGTCGGTGTCGTCTACGCTGGAATGTTCCTGTCGATCCTGGCGTTTGTCTTTGCAGTGCCGGTCGGAACGCTCATTGCCACGTCGGGCGTGTTTGCCGTCATCCTGGGACTGGCGCTCCAGAATACGCTTGGTGACGTATTTTCGGCGATCGCGCTTAACCTCGGCCGCCCTTACGTGCTTGGAAACTGGATCATTCTGGGCGACGGAACCGAAGGCCGCGTTGTCGAGACCAATTGGCGGTCGACCCAACTTCTGACCCCGACACACAATGTCGTGGCGCTGCCAAACAGCCTTCTCGCCAAGATCGGGGTAACAAATCTAAGCGGTCCGGACGAGAGCCATGGACTTGCCGTAACCGTCAAGGTGGCGCCAACGAAGACGCCGGCGATCATCGTAGAGCTCATGCGCACTGTCTTGCTGAGCTGCAATTCAATCCTCCAGGAGCCTTCGCCTTCGGTCACCATCAGAAGCCTGGATGCCGCTGCTATCGAGATCGAGTTGTTTTTTCGCGTCGCAAGTATCGACCAGCGAAGTGCCGCTCGGAACGAAATCTTCGATCTCATTTATCGCCATTCAAAGTCGACCGGCATGCTGCTGGCGGAGCCATTTTCGGGCTCGATTGCCATGACCAACCGGCCGGGCCACGAGACGGCGGCCTCCCAAGGCTTCACGCCGATCGAACTCATCAATTCCATACCGGTATTCTCGGCGCTAACGGATACCGAGCAGGAGTCGCTCGCCAAAGCGGCCTCGGTTCGCACCTACCATAAGGGCGAAATCATCGCACAACAGGGAGAGATGCTGCCGTCGCTCATGATCGTTCGGAGGGGCGTCATCGTCCGGCAAATTGGCGAGGACCATGATCAACTGCAGGAGATCGGCCGGCTTGCACCTGGCGATTTCTTCGGCGAGACCGGCTTGCTCGCCGGCATTGGCGAGATGTCGAGTTTGCGGGCAATGACCCCTGTCACGGTTTACGAGATAGACCAGGAAAGCTTTGCGCCGCTGCTGCACGACAGGCCCGAAATGGCCGAAGATCTTGCCGCGATCCTGTCGATGAGGGTGTCGGCTCTTAATGAAAGCGGCATCGCCGGACAGCACCATGCGGGCTCCAAATTCGCGCTCCTCAAAGCCATTCAGACAGTCTTTCGCGCCGCTCCGTTCAAGCGCGTTCGAGCACCTGGCTGATACGGCATGCAGAAGGACAGAGATCCATGGCCATCCGCCAAAGCGATATCACAGGCATCGATACACTCATCCAGCCGGCTATCCGTGATTTTGCGGACGGACTGAAGATAAGGCGCGTATTGCCGTCCTCGAATCGCCTGATGATCGGGCCTTCATCCTGTTCGACCATTTCGGCCCCGCTATATTCGACGCAGGTCACGGTTTCGATATGGGACCGCATCCGCATATCGGCGTTGCGGCCGTGACCTACCTGATCGATGGCGAGATCGTCCATCGCGACAATTTGGGTAAAGTGCAGACCATCCGTCCTGGCGAGGTCAACTGGATGACGGCCGGGTCGGGCATCGTCCATTCCGAGCGCACGCCACCGGAAGTCCGGGCGTCGGCAGGCAATCTCTTCGGCGCTCAGGCTTGGATCGCCCTCCCCTCCCGCGATGAAGAAATTGCCGCCGACGTCGCACATTTTGGCGCTCCCGAAATACCGAGGATCTGTGCCGACGGCGTCGAGTTTACATTGATCGCCGGTGCGTCCGACGGGTTGGTCTCGCCGGTAAGGACGTTCTCCGACATGGTCTATGCCGAAATTGTGCTCACGAGCGGTGCGCGCTACCAGGTGAAACCCGAACACCGTGAGCGTGCGATCTACATCGTCGCCGGTGAGGTTGGAATTGTCGGCCAGTTCGGTACGTTTCATGAGGCCGAATTAGTAGCTCTGGCGCGCGGCGTTGAGATTGTGCTCCAGGCGCCTGCCTTCCATGCGGCGAGACTGATGCTGATAGGAGGTGAGCCCCTGGCCGAGCCACGTCATATCTATTGGAACTTCGTCTCCTCTTCAGCCGAACGGATCGAGCAGGCAAAGGCGGATTGGCGCGAACGCCGCTTCCCCGGCGTGCCGGGAGAGCACGAGCTCATGCCTCTGCCGGATGGCAGCATGTGAGGGATAAGGCAGCGGATGGTGACCTCAGCGCCGCGACAGCTTGACGCCGGGTGGCGCAGGCAGACCACTACGACATCAAGTAGAGATCGTTCATCGTTTCCTCATCGAGCAAACCGTCGAACCAGACGTCGAAGATTGTCTCGAGCAGGAACTCGTCGTTGCTTGCTTCGGAAAACAGCGTCAGGGACGCGTGCAACTTCTTCGCATCAACGTCACCGAAGACAGCGCGAGCGCTTAGGCCGGAGAGCCGCTGCAGGGTGCCAATGCATTCCCGATAACGGCCTCCAAGGATCGGAAATGACAGATAGGCGCTGGCTTCGTCGAGCGATGTGATTGCATATGGCTCAGGCGCAGTACCGCTTCGCCTGGTGGCCAACCTTGGGAAGATGAACTCCATATAGGGAGTGCACATCATCCCTCGACGTAGAATGGCCAGCGCGTCGTCGTAGACCGGATCCTGTGCGCTGACGAACCTCTGCAAATCATACTCGTCAGGCATTTGGATATATCCTTGGGAAACCCTCAACATTGGTGCCCTGACTAGCCGTCGACGACATCTGCATAGTCCGGGTGCTTGGCGAAAAAGCGGCTCATGAAGGGACATTTCAAGATCGCTTTACGGCCGGTTTTGCGGAGCAGTTCGAAGGTCCCTTGGGCCAATCGCGACGCGATCCCTTGTCCGGAAAATTCCGACGGGACCTCGGTGTGTATCAGCGCGACCTGCCCGCCCTCGAGCCGATAGTAGGCCGCCGCAAACATATCGCCGGCGATCGGCAGCTCGAAACGGTGCTGTTGGACGTTTTCAACGACTTGTGCATCCATCTCCATCTCTCGATTGTATGTCACGTCTGTCACCGGGGGGAGATTGGCCGGCCGCTATCGCACCGCAGGCAACCGCAGAGTGACGGTCGTGCCTGCCCCAAGTGTGCTCTGAATAGCGATGCTTCCGCCTGACTGCTCGACAAAGCGCTTCACCATCGGCAAACCGACGCCGCCGAGGCCTTCGCTTTTGGTGGTGAAGAACGGATCGAAGGCGCAGACCATCGTCTCGCTGGTCATCCCGAGACCGTTGTCCGCGACACGGATATCTACCTGACCGGCGGTAGAGCTTTCAGAGGCCAAGCCGGCATCGATCGAGATGAAACCGCCGTCAGGCATTGCATCGCGCGCGTTGAACAGAAGATTCAGAACCGCATTTTGCAATCCAAAGCGGTCGCATCTCACCAAAGGCAGGTCGGATCCAACCCGAAGCTCAAGACCGAAATTGGCATCCAAGGCGCTCCGCACGAGGGTTTCGATCTCAGCCAGGCAAGCACCTACGTTTGTGCATTCGATTTCCGCGTGGCTCTCTCGGGCCAGGCTGATGGTTTGCCGGACAAGGTCCCCAGCCCGTTCCAAAGCCGTTTTGGCGCCGGCAATTACAGGCCCAAGCGCCGGAGCCGCTTGGATGCTCGGATCGCGGGCCAGGTGGTTCAACGCCGACGACGCGACCTGAATGAGATTGCCCAGGTCATGGACGATGCCGGCCGTCGACATTTGCACGGACATACTACTTCCAGAACCATCGGGCGGGCGGTCGAAGACATCTTCTTTTATGTCCGGACGAAACATTTCATGCCCCCGCTTGGCTCAGTCGACACCCATTTGCTTCAATACGCTATAATTCATGGCATTTATTTTCCATTATATCTAAGAAGGCTCCGATACATACTTCTGTATATCCAAACGATAGACCAAGTTCTATTGATAACCGATTCCGCTGATGTAGTTGGCAAGCAGCCGTTCCTGCAGTTCCTCTTGTTTGAAAAGCGCCTTCATCGCATCACGGATATCGAGGACGCCTAGCGGTTTCGAGTCAGCCCCTAGCACCGGCACATTCTGAAGGCCTTGCGCGGCCATGGTCTGCCAGACTGAATGAAGGTCGTCATCGGGACCACAGGACACGATGGACGTGCTCATCAATGCCGCAATCGGCGCTTCTGTTGGCCCTGAATTCGCCAGATGGCGGACAAGGTCGGACTTGCTCAGCACGCCTGCCGCCTCCCCACTGCCGTGGCACACCACGACCAGGCCTATTGCGGGCCTGGAAAGTGAGAGTGCTGCACTGCGGAGTGGAGCGTCGACATCAATCACCATGAGACGGGCCGATATTACTGGATGCAGACTGTCAATGCGCATGACGCCCTCCTGAGAGCGCCTCGCGGCCGCGGCCGGGAGGCTGAGATCGGTTCCAGTGTTGGTCGCCGAGCTCGGCGCCTTCGCCCGGCCGGTCAGAATGGCGCGCAAACAAGCGCCATTCTGACCCGTTCCAAAGATTAGCTCAGTGCTGCTTTGCTCAGGCCAAACTTCGCATCGCCCGAGCCCGGGACGGGTTTGAAGCCGATGTTCAGACGGTTCCAAGAATTGACCGCCATGACAACGAAGGTCAGATCGGAAATTTCCTTCTCGGAAAGCTGCGACCTGACCCGATCGTAGATCTCGTCCGGGACACCCTGCTCGGGCAGCTTGGTCAAGACTTCCGTCCATGCCAAGGCTGCGCGCTCGCGAGGAACGAACAAGGTCGAATCCCGCCAGGCTGCCAGGTGGTAAAGGCGCAGTTCGCGCTCGCCATGGATCTTCGCCTGTTTGACGTGCATATCGAGGCAGAAGGTGCACCCGTTCAGCTGCGCGGCTCGGACTGCAACAAGGTCGCGGATGGTTCTTCGATCGACCCCTCTCGCGTCGCACCAAGAAATTCAATAAATTTCTTCAGAAGTTCCGGCGACTGCTCGGCATAACTCGCGCGTTGGGCGACGGCTTTTCCTTTCGGAGCGACCGGTGACGCTGCAATATTCATTACTTGTCTCCTTGAGGTGTTTGCAATCCATTTGCAGCGTAAGGATGACCGGTGAGCCAAACTGTTGCTATCGTTCCGATGATATGTATTGCCACTCGATTGGATTGGGGCGCCTAAACCGAAGTATAGGAGGTGGAAATTGGCACCTGACCGCTGCCCTCGGCAATTCGCTTTGGCGCAGGCATGCGACGGGCGCACAGCGTTTGGGTCACTTGAAGGGCGAGGCTGAACCGACCGGTGTCGATAGAATCTGGATCGAAACTGCGTTCACTCTTCGAAGGGAGCGTTCATCACAAGATCAACTGCCGAAGTCGCCTTGTAGCCTGAAACAAAGCGCTGGCCGAAGTCCCGGGCAAAGTTGTCGTAGGTGGTTTCCGGCCTGACCTCGGCGATATGGCAAAAGCATCGCGTCATCCGTCGCTTCATTTGGAGGCGTGGAAACTCACCGATGATCTTTGCAATCTCGGCTGACGAAATGAGGCTGTATTGCAAGCCGACGACATCGAGACAGATGCCGGCTGTGCAAAGCGCCACCTCAGCCTCCTTGTAGAGGCCGATTGACGGCGTCGAGTTGAGGGCGACGCTGTCCCAGATCAATTGGGCGCGCCGCTCGTCGAAGCCGCCCTCCCGAACGAAGGTGCGGGCAAGATCGGCGCCTTCCACTTCGAAACGGCGCGGCCCGGCGAAGTCCTCATTGAGCGTGACGTCATGCAACAGGGTTGCAACGGCAACAACCTCCGCGTCGTGCTGGATATTCTGAATCTGTCCGATCCGGGCCGCGAAAAGCCAGGATCGGACCACGTGGTTGAACAGGTAGGGTTCACATCGCTGGCGGGCATGTTCGATCGCTCGGCCAACAAGCGGAGTATCGGGGACCAAAATCCCCGCAAGTGTGCGGATGGCGATCGAATTCATGTCACTGACCGTCCCTTCGCGTACGCCCCGATGGTCCCGGGGGCTACGATTTCATTTCGCGTTCGTCGTAAGTTCCGTCTCGCTGGTGTCGACGACGAAAATAGCAAGCAGACGAGCGCCTTCCGTCTTGCTGGCGTTTTCGCTGACGGCATGACGGTCGCCAGGGAATTCCGAGAAACTCTCGCCGGCGCGATAAGTCTTCACCGGCCCGTCGTTGACCTGGCTTCGGATCGCCCCCTGCAGGACCGTGGCATAGATGAACGCGGATTTGGGATGGGTATGGGCCGGCGACGTACCCCCAGGCGCGTACTCGACGAGCACGGCTTTCATGCTCTTGCCGGGCACGTTTGGAAGAGCCTGGTCGTAGACAAGCTTTACGCTGGCGGCGTCATTGGCCATTGCTGCGGTGACGGAAGCGGAGGTGAGCGCGGCGCAGAGAAGTGTTTTGATCATGTCTGGTCTCCTTGTGGTGCGAATGGCGGGCCTATCCGATGATTACTTACTTCGGTGGTGTGTATCGGCTGAGCCAATCATCGAAACGCACGGCGCCGATGCGCGCGTTCTCGCCGGGCACCAGCGTTCGATCGTCGATTGCCACTTGGCCGTAGTAGAGCGCGCCGGGGTCCGGGACGACTTTGCGCGGGTCGTTGGTGGCCTTCAGGAAGCGCTCGACAAGTTCGCTCATGCGAACACGCTCCGGGCCGGCAATTTCGATCATGCCGTTCAACGGCGCGGCAAGCGCGACGTCCGCCATCGCATCGGCAACATTATCAGCCGCCATGGGTTGGAAGTAGGCCGGCGACATATGAATGGTATCCCCGACGGCGCCCGTGTTTGCGATGGCGGCGGTGAATTCGAAGAATTGAGTGGCGTGAACGATGGTGTAGGGAATTCCGGACTCCCTGATCAGCTTTTCCTGAAGCAACTTGCCGCGGAAATAGCCCATGCCCTGCAGCCGGTCGGTACCGACGACCGACAGCGCCACGTGATGACGGACGCCGGCGGCCGTTTCGGCGGCAAAAAGATTACGCCCGGATGCCTCGAAGAACTCCAGGGCAGCCTTTTCCTCGAACGACGGCGAGTTCGCGAGGTCGACGACGACCTGCGCACCGGCAAGCGCGGCCGCCAGACCCTCTCCCGTAACGGTGTTGACGCCCGAATTCGGCGACGCCGCAAGCACGTCGTGTCCTTTGTTTCGCAGTCTCTCCACGGTCTTTGAACCGATCAGCCCGGTTCCGCCGATGACGACGATCTTCATGTCTGGTCTCCTGGTGTTGCGTGTCTATTTTCGTTGCTCGATCGGATGCTGGGCGTTTCCGGCCTGCTACTGACTGACCGATGCAGCAGCATCCTCGATGAGTGACGTGACCTCGTCGGGATGCGAAACCATGAGCGCGTGGGACGCACCCTCGATGACGACGGTCTTTACCGCGTGCGCACGCTTGGCCATGAAGCTCATGACGGCTGCCGGGATGTTGCGGTCATCCGAGCCGTAGATCATGTAGGACGGCAGCGTCTTCCATGAGGCGACGCCCGAGGCTTCAGCCAGAGCCGCCTGCGCAACAGGGCGTTGAGTGGCAGCCATCAGCAAAGTCTGCTCTTGCGGAACGTCGGCGGCGAACTGGGCGCGGAACTTGGCCGGCTCGATGAAGAGGTCTTGTCCGCCGTCCGGCAACGCGACGGGAGCAAGCGCGCTCCCCAAGGTGCTGCCGGGAAACATGCTGGACAACGTAAGGCTCGATTCGCCGGTATCCGGCGCGAAACCCGCCACGTAGACCAATGCCTTCACATTGGGATTGCCATTGGCGGCCTCGGTGATGACAGGCCCGCCGTAGGAATGCCCCACCAGCACGACCGGCCCGGAAACCGACCGGACGATGGCTGAGACTGCTGTCGCATCGCTGGCAACGCCGCGGAGCGGATTAGCTGCGGCTATCGCTACATAACCGTCTTTGCTGAGCTTGGTGATGACTGCATCCCAGCTCGACGATTCCGCGAAGGCGCCGTGCACCAGCACGATCGTCGGCTTGGGCTGAGAATTCGCGGCCTGCGCCATCCCGCCGCCCGACGCGGCAAGCGCTGCGGTGAGGGCCAGGACTCGAGTTATGTTTCGCATTTGCTTTCTCCCGTGTGGCCTGTGGTGACCAATGCTCAGGAGAATGCGCCGACGCGGCCCGCCAACCTATTGTGCGGAAGGGTCTGTCATACAATGCCAAGGTGCAGGGTAGGTCACCAGGGAGATCAGGTGCCCTGCAGCATGATTGAGCTATCTATGCGGGTGTGCATTGTCGGCGGTAGCCGGAACAGACACTGAGGGCGCGCGGCCAGAGAGTTGTGTTTGCAAGACTTCGCTGCCGCCGTGGCGAGAACCTGGCGCGGTCGATCCGTTGAGCGCTGGTGAGCCGGCCGGATCGAACACGGGATAGTGTGCTGAAGGTTCTGCAAAAAGTTTTGGAGAGAGAACGGCGCCTGCTCTGAGGGGCGAGCGGCCATGGCACGGTGGTG
>NZ_JAMYUM010000017.1:0-159004 GCF_040322975.1 Mesorhizobium sp. M0074 | reverse complement strand
TATTCGGGTTGTTGTGTCCATAATTCAGGGCGCCGGACCCTACGAGGAAATCGATATATGGGTTGCCGGCCTCGTCCCAGATTGTCGCCCCAAGGGCTTTCGTAAAGACTGTGGGAAACGACCGCGCGTAGCGACGAACGTTAGACTCATAAGTCGTAAAAACGTCGGTGTTCATTTCAAGATCCCTCTGCATGTAGAGTCGCGTTCAACGAGAGATTGGTTTATGCGTTTTGGTCGGTCGCGGTTGTTCTTCAATTTCACCTAAAGATCAGCACAGTCCGGACGGCCCTTTGGAGGTCGGTGACTTCCGACAAATTTGTTTGCTACATACTCCTCAAAAGTTCCGCGATAAAAGGAGACCGGGGCGTGCGCGGCAGCTCAACTGCTGCACAGACTCACTTGGAAACCTCCCCGTCGTCATGTGGTAATGTATGCCCATATCTCTCGGTCAATGCGTTGGAACGAATTCAGTTGTAGAGTTTTCGGGCAGGCGTCGATACTACGGCATCTGGTAGTTGACGCACCTGCTTGTACCCGGCGAAACGCCCTGCCGGTCCTATCAAGCTCAGCGCTAGACCGGCTCATGTGACCGGCGCTTCTGCCGTGCAGCAGCATGCTAAGGCGTTGCAGGCCGCTCCGGCAGCAACACGACCCCTCGTGCCCCGGCTGGTGGTTTAGCTCGGCCGGTAGCGAAGCCGCTCGCGAGCGCGCCCTCAACAGCGCTCTAGCGAGCGAGCGGTGTAGCGGCGACGATCGGCGTTCTTCGATGTCGGAGCCTCTTCGGACCGTTTCTGAAGCGTCTCGACCAACTCTGCCTGAATGAGGATCAGGGTCTCAAAAAAGCCGACAGCGGAGGATAACACAATCTGAATGTGGGACCAGACTAAGCCGGTTCTCCCCCTTTTAGGCCAATAAAAGCTTACAGACAGCTTCGTGCTGGGAGATGCAACCACAGGATCTGTCGAAGCCGCGTAAAAGTAGGGGACTTGACTCCATCGACCAGGTTCACGCGAGGCAGATGGAGGCGGCCCGCCTTATGCAGTTTCGAGAGGATCGACATTCGCTCCGGCCCCGCTTTCAGGCGGCTCGCCGACCCCCAATCAGCATGCGGACGCCTTTGCATGGGCATATTCGCACATCCTGCAAAGCAAAAAAACCATCCGTCCCATTCATGCGGTCGACGATCTCACAAAAAGCTGACCCTTCGAAGAGATCTTCGTAATGTCGCGCAGAAGATTGCCCAATACGTGGCGCCGTTCAAAATCCATGCAGCAGAGCGTAACGTCACCGTTTGGGAGAAGAACATTCCGATACTGCCGTCCGTCAACACATGTCAGCACTCCGACGACCGGCTGCCGTGGTTCGACGATCTTCGGATCGACGCTTCCACCCCTGCTGCTCAGAGGCGGGCGCGAACTAGCGCGTCGGCGGGGATTATCTCGACGATATCGGGATGGACCTCGCCCAGGACTATAAACCGAACTGAGGCAATGTCTGTGTCGACCACTTGACGAATCAAAGCGAGATAATTGTCTCCGACGAGGCGGCTATTCATGTATGCGCCATCATCGAGAAAATGGATCACGAATACCCTTGAGCGCAGCGCTTGCAAGCGGTGTAGATCCCGCCCCTTCATTCCTACAAGCGTCGTGAAAATCCGGACGCCATGGCCCCCGGCGTAAGCGTGCCGACCATTTCGGTGCAATCCGGATTGAGCCAAGGCTCGCAGTACCCGGCGAAACTATTGTCGACGGAAGTTGGTACGCGCGCCAGACATCGCTTGAAATCTTCAAGACGAAGATGCTTCACACGAGAGACCGCTCTTTGCCGATGGGCGAACTTGTCCTGCGGACAATAAGAACATCCGACGATGCAGCCGGTGGTCGTCGTTATTTCCAAAACCCTGCCGCCCGGGATGGCAGAGCCCAGTTCCTGTAAGATCATCGGATGCCTCCACTTTTCTGGCGCTATTGGCCATTCCTGAACTTTCAAATAACAAGTTAGTTCATTTAATTCTGATCGAACGTTGTTTCGCCTGCCATCAGATATTGAACTATGTCGCTTGGGATGTCCGGTCTATCAACTAGAATTCCAATATTGCTATGATCATACTCCCAGGGATTTTCGATTTCCTCAGCAAATATCCATCGATCAAAGTTTTCCAAATGAACTCAGTCAGCTTCGCGTTGGGCGGCAATCAACCGCCGGCTCCCTCGGTTTGCTGGGCGGCCCGCACCTACTTTGGGCGCATCGCCGGCACGGCAGGACGGCGAAATCGCAATCTGTCGAGCGTCAGCCGTTGCGGAAGGTGTAGCTGTACCGGTTGATGGCCGGCCCGCCGCCGAGATGCGCGTACGCTCGATCCCTCTGGAAAGAAGCCTTTCTGGACGAGGTCGATCATCCCTTGCATGGATTTGCCCTCGTAGACGGGATCGGAAATTATACCCTCGAGCCGCGCACACAGGCGGATGGCCTGCTTCGTTGCCTCGGACGGAAGGCCGTAACCGGGAGACGCGTACCCCTCGAGCAACACCACGTCATCCTGGACGATTTCCATGCCCAATTTGACGAGCTTCGCAGTATCCCGGGCAATACTTAGCACCTGCGCCTTGGTTTGGGCGGGTGGCGGAGGCATCGATACCGAGCACGTTGCGCTGTCGACCGTCCTTGGCGAATCCAACGAGCATGCCGGCATGCGTCCAAGCACAGTATTCCGTCTAATATCTGCTCAATGTTTATGGTTGGTCCAAAGTGGCGCTAGCTTGAGCACTGACCTTGTCATGGCGCCTCAAGGCAGCAGCAGCGATATGGCCAGCATTTGATCGCGCTGGAGCAAATCTGGGGATTCATTCGTCACCTCATCAAAGTCTGGCGGCTCGGATCCAACTTCCTTGCAACTGTCGAAATGCTCAGCCCTTTGGCCAGCTCGGCTAACGCAGCCAGACCGCCAGATCAGAAAGAGCACGCTTGCGAAATACGCCAGCTGAAGGAGCAGCGAACAAGTCAGCGTCGTGATGACTACTGTGCCAATGGAATGAGAAGCGAAGTAGACAATCAGTGCGGTGCTGCACAGCACCAGGCCCAGGACGCGACAAAAGATTCTAAAGGGCAACGCCGTTCTCCTGGTTTTGTCTCCTCAGATCATGCTGCGACCTGATCGGCCGCAACATGGGTCTGGCAGTTCTTTGGGCAGACGCGGCCGCAGGCTCTGCAGCCAATGCAGCGGCCGGCATGGTCGATGACCATGATCATGCGATTGAGCTCACCATCGAAGTCGTCGTCGTCCTCGCCGTCGCAGGCGCCGAGGATTTCACCCGCGTCATCGACGCCGTAAAGATGCATGACCTCGCGAGAGCAGACTTTGAAACAGCGGCCGCAGCCGATGCAGGTCGCGCCGTCAATAGCGGTGAGATATTCCGGCATCCATTCGGAGCCGTCGCGGGTGGTGAATGTGCTCCTCATCGTAACTTCTTCATTGCAGCGAGCTCTCTCTTGGCACCATCCAACTCGGCAAAAACGGCGGACGTTTCCTTGGCAACGTCCTCTATCTCCGTCCATTTTCCCGGGAGATCCTCTGCAAGGTCGCGCAATTTCATCTTGGCGACTGCTGCGCGCAGCTGAAGCTTTCGGACTTTCTTCCCCATTTCATCTAGCTTTGACATAAACCCTTCCTCGAAATCGGTTCATCACGCCGGCGCCACACCGGGACCGGCTTCAGTGGCTGCGGTCGCATCGTCGATCAGTTTCGCACCGGCCTCAGCCAGTTTCCGGAGCATCTCGAAGCCGAACCGATGAACGTCTTGCCAGAACGACCAACTGCCCGGCCGTGGAAAGCATGCGGCCCCAAGTCCTCGTGAATTTCATCTCCATCATTGCCGATGTCATCAGGCCGGAGCGCTCCTCGATCGCGAGCCCGACGGCGGTTTAGAACATGTCGAGCCTCCACAGCACGTCAGGATCGGGATCATCGATGATGGGGATCGCACCGCGCTGTTTTCTGCTGATTATGAAGTCGCCCAGCAGTTCGGCGTCCGATTTGCCTTCCCGTGACCCGAAGGCATCCTGAGCACGGATCAGCCGCACGAGGCATCTGACAAAAGGCATGGCAACGGCCGCCTCGTCCTCGTTGACAGCCGGGCTGACCGCGGCATCAGACATTTCGCCTTCTCCTGATTTCAGTCCTCGTCGTCGAAGCACGATGTCTGTTTTCTGGGATGCCTACTTCGGGCACACTTGCGCAGCCGACGCCCGGCTCGGCGCGGCTGATGCCACGCAATTGATATCCCTCTGGCCGACCTTGAACACGTCCTTGACTGCGAAGTCTTCAACGTGGATTCGCGTCGAACATCACTTCCGCCGCAATGCGGCCGGTGGCCATGAAGTTTCGAGCCTCGATCCTGCTGCAGACGATCGACCAAGTGCTGCATGGACCCTCCTGCTGCGGTCACGCCAGGGAAATGGACGAATTGCCCAGTAAGCCATTTCGACCAATTACCCTTTTTTATCTTTCCTCCTCGGCCGACCGCGCTTTGGCACCTTCGGGAAATGGTTTTGCGGAGCCGCACAGAGTGGGCCGCAACAAACCTTCCCACCCCTGTACTTGGCGAGGGCCTGCAGCAAATCCGGCAGATGCTGCTCTTTCAATTCGGCCGGGATAGGCTCCGGACCGTCCAGCGACGTCAGTGCCAGTTCGACCAATTCGATCGCGCGATCATTGTTGCCGTTCTCGTGATAGTACCGGGCGACCGCGGGATAGGACCGGAACTTAGGGCTGTCGCCTTGCGGGGGATTCAGCGCCAGGATGTGTTCGGACAGCTCCTTGCCCATCGCGAAGCGCTCAGCAGGGGGAAAGCGCGAATGGTCATTCGCCGGATGGAAAAGTTGGTCTAGCGCCGAAACCATCCAGTCCTCAGAGTTTTTGTCGATCGCGTCGCGAACCAATTGGCTCATCACGGGCAAGCCGGTCCACATGTCTTGAATTTTGTGAAGCAACAGATGCGCATGAGCCAGACGGAAATTGATGTCGTCCGGCATCAAGGCAATGCCTTCTTCGATCGCCCAGAGCGCCGTCTTCCAATCTTCTAACTTCACCGCCGCCCAGAATCTGTCATCGATCGGCTTCTTCAACGCTTGTTGGGGCGCCATGGGTTCGCTTGTGGCGATCCGCTCCCTATCGGCGGCTTTCGCTTTGTCGCTGGTGCGCCAGCTGCCGTTGAGCACTTCCGGCAAAACCTCATCGAGTTGGCTTGGATGACCGATAAAGGCGATCTGGCCGTCTCGGTCGACCACGTACGAAGTCGGAATCCCGGCGGAAAAGCTGGGTTTCATCCAAAGCTTGTTCATTTCACCCGTGTGGTCGAACGCGATCCGATAGCTCAGATGCGAGCACTTTTCGGTCAACCACGCGTCCAACTTGGTGCGAGCCTCAACGGCCGTTGGAGCGTCTTCATTAGCCGCGACGCCGACGACCTCAAGTCCGCTGTCCCTGTATTTTTCCTGGAGCCGCATCAGATCGAGCATCTCCGCCATGCATAGTTCGCACCAAGTTGCCCAAAATTCGACGATATAGACTTTGCCGGGCTGGAAGTTCGCAAGGGGCTCGCCACGCAGCCAGCCCTCCATTTTGATCGAGGGAGCCGGTGACCCCATCTGCAATACCATGTTGTCTCCAAAGCTGTTGCCAAAAGTTGCGTGACCTTATGCGCAAGCTTGTTCCCCCTTTGAGACGGGGCACGAGGGTTCAAGGAATGGAGAGCATCGCTCGTCTTGCGCATCTGCGTGCAGTCAGCCTTCACTCAGTGTTGCTGAATCTCAATTCGCAAAGGCCGTGCCAATGCGCTCAGCGCGCAGTAAACGCTTGATTCTACTTTAAAAAAGTTTCGGAGTGCCCAAGATAGGCGGTTGAATTGGACGCGACATGTCTTCTTCCACTGTCAGGTCTTGGACACGCATCACGCGCTTCGCGTCGCCAGAGAAGCGTGGCCACGGACGACTCGACATATATTCGCGCTGAGGTACGAGCAGATGGACATTATGACTGCGTTGGCTACCGCTAGGCTCGTCATCATCGTCCGCCTCAAGCCTTGCTTGAGCTTCTTGCCGTTTCGGTCGCTCAGGTGGTAGCGGAACGCCATTGCGATTGCAGAGGCCGCTCCATCCGAGCATCGCCTCTACCCTACCTCTTGCGCGTTGCGATTGAATTCCTGGCTGGCGACATGGGAGTTCTTCACGACTAAGCCGGTCATGTCCGGCTGCGGGTCGCGAGTACCGTCTTCGCCAGATTGACGATGATGATCGTGGCGAAGAGGGCCAGGATGAGTGCCGGCATGTGCCGGCGCGGTGAACTCTCCCGGATTCCTGCTTTTGTCGTTCTGTGTCCCTGTTCACAGGCCCTACAGGGACCGCCTGGTGCGAATGTGAGCGTTGTCGGAATTGACCGGCCAAAGACCACTCGGTCGCCACGCGGGTTGGGCCGGACCGACTGAAAACGCTGAAGATGCGGCCGTCCTCACCCCTAACCCGCCTGCCATTCCAGACCATGGCAACGTGATTTATGCGATCGATTCCCGCCGACCGCGGCAGGAGCTCGACCGTTCCGACTCGAAGTTGAGGGCGTCGGCCACGGCACGGTCGTTGCGTTGTTAAGCTCCCGGCCAGTAATGACGAGATCGTGATAACGCCAATACGATGCGGCTACGGTCCGAACGCGGCCTGCCGCGCTGAAGCGACTCTCTTTCTCGACCTGGACGCCGACCTGAAGCGGTGGTTTTGAGTGCATTGAGGAGCGCCTGTACCTCTGCGCGGCCTGGGCTCCGCGTTACGGATCATCTCGGGCGAGGAGAACCCCCGAGCGCGCGTTAGAGACGTCCGGGATGTCTCGGCGACGGCGCTTGCAGATTCGAGCTTCGCGAAAGTTGCGCTTTGCGCGATCTTCCTCCGACTTGGCATCAGGATAGGTGACCCAGGGGGTAGAGCTTCGGACAGCATCGGTGCTAGTTCAAAGCCCGTCAGCGAGCCAAAAACAGCGGCAATGGCGGCTTCCCAACTATCCATCTCGTCACGCCACCGAAGAGCCGCTCGCGCAGCCGGCGGCTGCCATAAGCTCCCATGACTATCATATCGGCAGACGTGTCGATTGCGTGCTGCGCGAGCACCATAGCCACCGGTTTGCCGGCGCTCGCCAGCCGGTCAACCGACACCCGAGCACCGTGCCGAGTGAGATAGGCAGCGATGTCGGCTCCCGGCTCGGCGCCGTTTCCGGTGCAGGTCGCCTCCGGATCGACTAGTGCGACACGAACTTCCTCAGCACCGGCTAGCAGATCCAGCGCTTCCCGAACCGAACGGGACGCCTCGACTCGCGAATCCCAGCCGACCAGCACGCGCCGTGGCGACAGAGTCGCCTCAGCGCCCTCCGGCACGACAAGCACCGGCTTTCCGGTATCGAACAGGCTGCCGTTGATAACAAGGGGTCCGAGGTTAATGTCGTTGAGAAGTGCGGGGCCGACGATTGTCAGGTCATTGCAGAGCGCCCGCTGTCGCACCGCGTCACCGACGCTGGCCTGATCGCAGTTGGCAATATCGACATCATAGCACCGCCACGTGGCTCTCAGCAGTTTGTGAATTTCCCTGGATGTTTTTTCCAGACTGGCCGTGTCCTGTGAAAATCTTTCGATCTGCCTAAACCGTTTGTCCAGTCTGGCGATGGCCTGTGCGTTGTCCAGGCCACTCGGGGATGCCATCGCCGAGCAGCGGAGACGGCATAATGAGCGGCGGAGGCGACATCACCAGTACGGAAAGATACGCGCCGACTTCGGCACACAAGCTGGCGGCTGTACTGACATCCTGATCGGAGTGGTCAGCTCCCGTCACACTGAGTACGCTTCTGAAAGCCATTTGACTGCTTCTTTCTGAATATGTCGTACCTGCCGGCGCGTTTCGAAGCCGCAAGACTTGCCCTCAGCACGGCGGAAATGCGGAGTGGCACCACATCGGTTATCTATTCAGCCGTCCGGCCACTCGAGCGAGTAGCCGGCCGACCTGACGGTACGAATGACGCTGGAGGGGGAGGCCGCCTTCAGCGCCCTTCTGAGCCGGCTGATATGGACGTCCACGGTGCGTACACCGACATGGATATTGGCCGGCCAGGCCGCGCTGATCAGCTCGTCTCTGGTGAAGACCTTGCCGGGAGTCTCAAGCAGAAGCCGCAGCAGGTTGAACTCGATCGGCCCAAGGTGGACTTCGTGGCCATTACCCCGAACGCGGTGGGCATCGAGCCTTATCTCAAGGTCGCCACAGGAGATCCAGCCGCCGTTTTCAATCCCGTTCGAACCCGGCTTTGGCAACGCCAGCTTCATCCGTAGACAGTCAAGCAGCTTGGCCGGCGCGAAGGGCCGCACAAAGCTCTCGTCAATACCAGCCTTCAAGAGATCGAGGTGCTGGTTCTCGGCGCCGGGCGCGATCAGCGCAATTACGGGCAGGCCGCCGGTCCGGGGCTCCCCCTTGAACCGGGCGCAGATTGTGGAGCCTGTCGCGCTTGCCGGCCCGCAGTCCAGCACTACCGCCTGGAGCTCCCGTTCATCGGCCAATGCAAGTGCTTCCTTCACACCGCCTGCCGGCTCACTCGTGAAGCCGTCCACTCCCAGAATGTGGCTGAGGAACAGATACAACTCAGCATCTTGCGAACAGATCAGGACCAGTGGCTTCATCAGCGCTACCCCAAGAACCACATCGGCCTCGACCGCCTCCATTGAGAGGGCTGGCCATCGCATGTCCTCAAGGCCTGACATGATCCCCTTGATCGAAAATCGGTTCCATCACGCCCGCGCCACCTCGGGATGAGCCTCAATGGCTGCGGTCGCATCGCCGGCCAGTTTGGTACCGGCCGCGGCGAGTTTCCGGAACGTCTCGAAGCCGAACCGGTGGACGTCGCGCAGGGTCTTCGACAGAACGACCAACCGCCCGGCCGTGAAAAGCACGCGCCCGAAGCCCTCATGGCTCATCTCCATCATCGGCGATGCCATCAGGCCGGAGCGCTCCTCGATCGCAAGCCCGACGGCGGTGTAAAACATCTCGAGCCTCCACAGCACGTCCGGATCGGGATCGCCGATGATCGGGATCGAACGGCGCTGTTCCCTGGTGATGATGAAGTCGCCCAGCAGCTCGGCGTCCGATTTGCCTTCCCAAGACCCGTGGGAATCATGAGCCCGGACCAGCCGCACGAGACATTTGACGAACGGGGTGGCAAGGGCCGCCTCGTCTTCGGCGACAGCAGGGCTAACCACGGCGTCAGACATTCGCCCACTCCTCATTTCAGTCCTCGTCCTCGAACGACGGTTTCTGTTCGGCGACACCCGCCTGCGCCAGCACCTTGCGCAGCCAAGGGGGAGGACACGTCCTGAGCATCATCTGCGTGCGCAACAGCACCTCTTCGATTGTTTGGGGCTGCGGCACTTTGATCGGATGAATTTTTGCCGAAACAACCTTGGCTGCCGAAGGTCCGCCGATCGCCAGACAAAACAGGAGGTGACAGCCCTTCAGCGCCTCCACCTTCGGGGTGATGCGGTCATCGCCCTCAGTTCGGTGCTTCCCGCTCTCGTCGGAAACGTCATCGAAGGCCACGGCCTCGACGAGATTCCACTCCTCGCGCGTCACGTCGTAGACAGCAAAGCGCCTGGCCGAACCGAAATGCGCGTTGAGGTTCTTCATGTCCTGCGTGGCGATCGCCACGCGCAATGCGCCGGCTTGGCGTTCCGGCGTCGGTGCGTGAACCTCGTCAGTGACGAGCGAGAGGCGACGAACGGAGCTCATCTGGCATTTCTCGCTTACGGAGTGGATCAAGCGCCTCAGGCGTCGGCGCGTGCCGGTTGGCTTCGAAAATGTGGGCGACCTCGAAGATCAGGTCGCGGGTTCCCTGGTAGAGGATTGTGAGCTTGTGCTGGCTGCCGAGCCGGTCGAAGATCGGGAAGCCGACCCGCATGAGCGGAATGCCGAGGCGCTGCGCCGCCTGGCGGCCATGGGAATGGGTGACGAGAAGATCAGCGCCGGCGCCAAGAGCTTCCAAATCGCCGAGATCGCCGATTTGAACCGACTGCGCCGGTACTTCCTCCAAAATTTTCGACATGTCGGTCGTGGTGACCGCCGCCGCGATTTCGGAGCCCATGCCGATGAAGAAGCTCGCGAGTTGGTAGAGTTGGTCTGGTTCAGCAGCGATCGCAATTTTCTTGCCTCCAAAGTGGAAATGTCCGTCGAGCAACGCGTCCTGCAACTGCGCCCGGCGACGGCGCACCCCAGCCGGCGCCGCCGCGCCCGAAACCGCGGACAGCAGCGAGACGAACCGGTCGGCGTCCTTCAATCCAGTCAGCGACCGGAACAGCACGTAAGGCACGCTGGTCAACCTCTGCAGCAGCTCGGCCGGGCGGCGCATATGCTCACCGATGACGATGCATTGCTCGGCCGTGCCAAGCTCACGGATATCCTCGACACTGGTGCCGCCATAGGTGGTCGTGACCCAGCGGTTGGGCACCGTCCCGTCGAGCGAGCCGGAGACGTCCGGCAGTATCACCGGCTTGAGTCCAAAGCTTTCAACCATCTCACGCAAATGCTCGATATCAGCCACAGTGAGGTTCCAGCCAGGCAGGATCACGATCTTCTTCGACTGCCGCGCCTGCTCGCCGGGCCGCGTAATCCTTTCGATCATCGCTGTGACAGCCTTGGCCCAGCCCTCTTCGATCGCGCCATCGAAATCCGGTGTGTTGGCCAGCACCACCTCCGTACCTGCGAGTTCTTCCGTGCGCTTCAGCCTGATATTGGCGATATCTCCTGCGCAGTCTTCGCCCCGGGTTTCCACCAGCGCCGTCGTGCAGACCCCGATCAGCGTTGGCTTTGTGCGGGCCTTGAGGTTGAGGATCGCCTCTTCCAGATGGTCTGCCCCGCCGAGGATCGTCGCCACCTCGTCCATCGCCGTGGTCTGCAAGGGGATGGCTTCCTTGAAATGCCGCACGAACAGCACGAGCGCAAAGCTGGTGCACCCCTGGCTGCCGTGGAACAACGGCATCGCGCCGTCGACGCCAAGAAAGGCCAAGGTGGCACCCAGCGGCTGCGACGACTTGAGCGGATTGACCGCCGCCGCTTTGGTGTGGGGAAGGATGCGGACCATCGGCTTTCCTCAACACTCGCCGAAATCGTCGGCCATCGTGCCGGCGAATTTCTTGAGAGCCTGGACAGTCGCGGTCTCGCTTTTCGTGCTCGGCAGTTCCTCCCTCACCGCAGGCTGGCAATCCCATGGTGCCGGCTCCCGCACCTGGCGCCAGATCGGGTTATGAATGGCGAGGTCGATCTGGCGTACGAGTTCCACCATGCCGTCATAGCCGGCGTAAGGATGTTGGCGCTCCTGGTTGATATCGAGCCAGGGTGTCTTGGCCTTCAGCGCGATGAACTGCGTGCGCCCGCCCGACAGCATGATATCGGCCTTGTGTTCTGAGAGCATGGCGTAAAGCTCGCGCGGCGCCATCTGCTCGAACATGTGGTTGTCGTCCTTGAGGATCTGCTTGATGCGCTCCTTGTCTTCGACGGTCGACTTCTTGACAGAGGTGCCGACGATCTCGATGCCGATCTCCATCAGCGCATGGACGACCGACCAGGACTTCACACCGCCGGTGTTGAGCAGCACGCGCTTGCCTTCGAGCCTCGGCCGGTAGGCCGCGAGCTTCTTCCAAGCGATCGCCTCCTCTTCTGCAATCAATGCCTCGGTGCGGCCGAGGATCTCCGGATCGGCACCCTTCTTCACGAGCAGCTGAGAGATCTGTCGGAGCGCTTCCGAGGTGTCGGTGATGCCGTAGAAGGAGCCCTCGAAAAACGGGATGTCCCAGCGCTGCTCCATCTTGCGGGCGAGATTGATGAGCGCGGTCGAGCACACCATCATAGCCGCCCGGGCGCGGTGCGCGCAGGCAATGTCGAAGTAACGCGCGTCGCCCGGAATGCAGGCGCGCACCCGGATGCCCAGCCGATCAAGAAGCGGCTTCACCAGCCAAAATTCACCCGAGAGGTTGAATTCGCCAAGAATGTTGATGTCGTAAGGGCCGGCATCGTCGGGCTCCACCGTGCCGATGACATGCTCGAGCAACGCCTCGCCGGCGAGCTTGTTGCCGAGATTCTTGGAGCCGACGAAGCCCGGCGCATTGACCGGCACCACCCGTAGGCCGAACTTTTCCGCCGCGCGCTTGCAGACGGCCTCGATGTCGTCCCCGATCAGCGCCGTCACGCAGGTCGGATAGACGAAGATAGCCGGCGGCCCATACGCTTCCTTGATCTCGCGGATCGCTTTGAAGAGCTTCCGCTCGCCCTGCCCCATCACAACATCGAGTTCGGTGAGGTCGGTCGTGAAGCTTGTGCGCCACAGCGTTGGCCCGGACGAAGCCGCACCGCGGTTGTCCCAGGAATTGCCCTCGCAGGCGAGCGGCGCATGGATCAGGTGCGCGACGTCGGTGATCGGCTGCAGCACGATCTTGGCGCCATCAAAGGCACAGCCGCCGGCCGCCGCCCCGGGGGTCAGTGGCTTCGAACAGCCCTTTTTGCGCGCCTTGGCATCCTTGCCGCGGTTCTCCTCGCAGGCAGGCTCGTTGAAGGCATCCTGGATTTTGGCTCTGAGCAAGGACATTGCGTCGGTCTCCAAAGTCCCTCGGGAAGACGACCGGCCAAAGCCGACCGTCACGCTTAGCGGGTGAGGTCATACGAATAGTCCGTCTCGCTTGTCTCGCGATCGAGCTTGTCGAAGATCTTGTCGAGGATCGTCGTCAGGACGCGCAACCCGCCTTGGTAGCCCATGAGCGCAAAGCGATGGTGATGGTGGCGGTCGAAGATCGGAAACGTCAGCCGGATCAGCGGCGTGCCGGTGTCGCGCTCCAGATACTTGCCATAGGAGTTGCCGATCAGCAGGTCCACCGGCTCGGTGAAGAGCAGCGAACGCATCGCCCAGAGGTCCTTGCCGGCCCAGACTTGAGCATCCTTGCCGAAGGGCGATGATGCAAGCAGTTCCTTCAACTCCGCTTCCCATGCCGAGGTGCCGTTGGTGGCGAGGCAATGGGTCGGCTCGCCGCCCGTCTCCATGATGAAGCGGGCCATGGCGTAGACAAAGTCCGGATCACCGTAGATGGCGTATTTCTTACCGTGCAGCCAGGATTGGCTGTCCGCCATGGCGTCAACAAGTCGGCCGCGCTCGAGGCGGATTGTCTCGGGGATTTGCTTGCCGGAAATCGCGGAGACCTCCATCAGGAAGTCGTCGGTCGCCTGGACTCCGAGCGGATAATGAAACGAGGCCGTCGCCTGCCCTACCCCCTCGCAATACTCCAGTGTTTTTCGGGTGTTGTAATGCTGTAGCGAAAGTGTCGCCTGGGCGTTGAGTGCCTTCCTCACGTCTTCGATCTTCGTGCCGCCGTCATACATGCGGTATTCGCCGTCCGATGGCGTGTCGAACTGGTCAGAGGCGTCTTGGATGAAGGTATAGGACACGCCTATCAGATCGAGCAGGCGCTTGAGTTCCCGGTTGTTGCCGACACAGAAGCCGTCGAAGCCCGGAATGATGTTGATGGTTCCCTCGGCTTCCGTTCGCTCCTCGCCTTTCCAGAAATGCTCCAAAATGCCCTTGACCGCGACGTCATAGCCGTCGACATGGCTGCCGACGAAGGCCGGCGTGTGGGCGAAGGGCACGTCGAAGTCGCGCGGGACCGAGCCTTCGTCCTTGGCGTTCTCGATAAAGCTGTGCAGGTCGTCGCCAATGACCTCCGCCATACAAGTGGTCGAGACGGCGATCATCTTCGGGTCGTAGAGTTGGTACGTGTTGGCGAGCCCGTCGACCATGTTCTTCAGGCCACCGAACACTGCCGCGTCCTCGGTCATCGAGGAGGAAACTGCCGAAGCAGGCTCCTTGAAATGGCGCGACAGGTGCGAGCGGTAATAGGCCACGCAGCCCTGGCTGCCGTGGACGAAGGACATGGTTCGCTCGAAACCGGCGGCCGCGAACACCGCGCCGAGCGGCTGGCAGGCCTTGGCGGGGTTCACGACAAGGGCATCGCGAGCGAGGTTCTTTTCGCGGTATTCCCACGTCTTGGTGAATTCGCGTTGGTCGGTAACGACCTGGTCCGGGTGAGGACATTCGAAATTCAGCCTCTTCTCGGCGAGCATCTGCCTGTATTCCGGCTCGCGGAACAGGGGCGCGTGGTCGAGAACTTTTTCAGCCGACTGCGGCATGGATGGTCACCTCTTCTCCATCTGGCCGCGCCATACGGCGGCACAGGGACGTCGAAACGTTTCAGGTCTCCCGCGGACAAAGCGCCACAGGCGTTCAACGGCCTCCCAGCTTCCGGGAGGCCAGGTTTTCATTCGGCTGCGATCGCCGCCGACGGCTCGGCTTTTTTCTTCCAAGGGGCGTCGTAGAGGTTCCAGACTGGGTTGTTGATGGCCAGATCCATGTCGCGGGCGAAGATGGCGAAGCCGTCGTAGCCGTGATACGGGCCGGAATAATCCCAGGAATGCATTTGACGGAACGGTATGCCCATCTTCTGGACCGGGTACTTTTCTTTGATGCCGGAGCCAACGAGATCAGGGCGGATCCCCTCGATGAACTTCTCCAGCTCGTAACCAGTCACGTCGTCATAGATCAGCGTGCCCTTCTTCACGTAGTGGCCGGTGCGCTGATAATCGTCGTTATGGCCAAATTCGTAGCCAGTGCCGACGATCACCATGCCCAGATCCTCATATGCCGTGACGACGTGACGGGGGCGCAGCCCGCCGACATAGAGCATCACCGTCCTGCCTTCGAGGCGCGGCCGGTACTTGGCGATGACGGCATCGACCAGCGGCCGGTATTTTGCGATGACCGCCTCGGCCTTGGCCTCGATTTCCGGTCCGAAATGCTTGGCTATCTTGCGCAGAGAGGTTTCAGTCTGGGAGGGGCCGAAGAAATTGTACTCCATCCAGGCGATGCCATACTTTTCCTCCATGTGCCGGCAGATGTAGTTCATCGATCTGTAGCAATGGATGAGATTGAGCTTGGCCTTCGGCGCTCGCTCTATTTCGGCCAGCGTAGCGTCGCCCGACCAGTTGCCGACCACGCGCAGGCCCATCTCCTCGAGCAGGATGCGCGAAGCCCAGGCGTCGCCGCCGATATTGTAGTCGCCGATCACATTGACATCGTACGGGCTGGCCTCGAACTCGACGTCCTTCTTGTCGAACACCCAGTCGCGGATCGCGTCGTTGGCGATGTGGTGGCCGAGTGATTGCGAGACGCCGCGGAAGCCCTCGCAGCGCACCGGCACGATCGTCTTTTCGTGCTCCTTGGCCTTGTTGCGGGACACCGCTTCGGTGTCGTCGCCAATCAGGCCGATCGGACATTCGGATTGCACGGTCATGCCCTTGTTCAGCGGAAACAGTTCCTCGATCTCGTCGATGATCCGTTCCAGCTTCTTGTCGCCGCCGAAAACAATGTCCTTCTCCTGGAAATCGGACGTGAACTGCATCGTGACGAACGTGTCGATGCCCGTTGTTCCGACGTAGTAGTTGCGGCGTTGAGACCAGGAATATTGCCCGCAGCCGACCGGGCCGTGCGAGATATGGACCATATCTTTGACTGGACCCCACACCACGCCTTTCGAGCCGGCGTAGGCGCAGCCGCGAATCGTCATCACTCCGGGGATGGACTTGATGTTCGATTTGACCTCGCATTCGGAAAGGACCTCGCTTTCCTCGCCAGCCTCGTCGCCGCTCTTTGTGACGCTGAGGTGCTTTCTTCGGCGCTTCGCCGCCTTGTCAGGATATTGCGACAGCACCTCCTCGATAAGCTTCGCATGGAGGGCGCCGTCATTCTCGTATTCCAGGCTCATGAGACCCCTTTCAAGGTTCAGGGTGACGCCTCACCAACGAGGCGCCGTTCTTTGAAAGGCGCGCCACGTCAGGCCGCGCCATCAGTCAGTAGCGGTCGTTACTGTGCGGCCGCCTTCGCCGCTTCCTTGACCTGAAGCTCGGCAAGCATCTGCTCGTCCGTCTTCATGATGCCGAAGTCGAGCAGCATGTCCTCGAGCTCCTCCATGGTGATCGGGGTGGGGATGGTGCCCTGGCCCGAATTGTTATGGATCTTCTCGGCCAGCGCCCTGTATTCCCCGGCCTGCTTGGAGTCCGGCGCATACTGGATCACAGACATCTTCCTGAGCTCGGCGTGCTGGACGATGTTGTCGCGCGGCACGAAGTGGATGAGCTTGGAATTGAGCCTGGAAGCCAGCGCTTCGGCGAGGTCGAGCTCGCGGTCGGTTTGGCGCTCGTTGCAGATCAGGCCGCCGAGCCGCACGCCACCCGAATGAGCGTATTTCAGGATACCCTTGGCAATGTTGTTGGCGGCATAGAGCGCCATCATCTCGCCGGACATGACGATGTAGATTTCCTGAGCCTTGTTCTCGCGGATCGGCATCGCGAAACCGCCGCACACTACATCCCCGAGCACGTCGTAGGAGACATAGTCGACATCGTCATAGGCGCCGTTCTCCTCGAGGAAGTTGATCGAGGTGATCACGCCGCGACCGGCGCAGCCGACACCCGGCTCGGGGCCGCCCGACTCCACGCATTTGATGCCTTTGTAGCCGACCTTGAGCACATCCTGGAGTTCGAGGTCTTCCACCGAACCTTCCTCTGCCGCGAGGTGCAGGACCGTATCCTGCGCCTTCGCGTTCAGGATCAGGCGGGTGGAGTCGGCTTTGGGGTCGCAGCCGACGATGAGGATTCTCTGCCCGAGGTCGACAAGGGCGGCGAGGGTATTTTGGGAGGTGGTGGACTTGCCGATGCCGCCCTTGCCGTAAAAGGCGATCTGACGCAAACCTGACATGTAGCTTTCCTTCCTTCGTTCCATTCATCGCGGCTGCCGCGACACGAATGCCGGTCGGGCAGCTGTCGCCGCCTCGCACCCAAGGTTTCAAGACTCGTGCCAATTTGGCTCGTCGAATCGAAGAATAATTTTGTGGTTGTTTTTCAGGTATTTAGCTTGAAGCCGCGTAAAGGATCGTCGGAACAAGCCGTGTAGCGGACCCGACAATGGCGACACAAAGCGTCGGATCGCGATCCTCAGTCACGCATTCGTTCGAACCGCATCGTTGTGTTGAGGTGGGCGAACAGCATCTCGACCCTCTTGCGTTTTTGCGGGATGCTGCGAACTCTCCTGTTCCGGCGAGCTGACGTGCTTGGTCTCGCGTGCCCTCATCGACATTGCGCGGAATCTTGCGCCACGCTGGCATACCTGCGAGCCACCGCCATCAATTCGGGGCTGCGGGCGATCATCCGCAATATCATCAACCCAAGAGGCTCGGCTCACTTATCGGCGCAGGAGTTCAGTATCGGCGTCATCGCCTTCACATGTTCGTCGATTCGCTCGAGCACTTTCGCCGCGACAACGTCGCGCTCAGGCAGATGCCACCAGTGCTCGTTGACGAGTTCGACGGTCTCGACCACTGCCTTCAGGACTGCCGGCTCCGGAAGCCTTGCACGGTTCGCGAATGCTTTCCATCGCGGTGCTGCTAGCGCCTTGAACGAGCGCTCCCCTCCAAGCGAAAGCGCCATGGCGTCTGTTCTTCATGACCGACAGCTTCATCTGCACGCCGGCAAGTGAGAACCGTGCCTTGGGCTTATCTTTTGAAGCATCCTGCGAAACCGCTATCGCGCCGTCACTGGGCAACGCCCGTACGGCTCCCGGCAGATCGGCGCCCAGCGCCGCTAAAAGATCGAAATCATTGCCTGGCCGGACATTGCCTTCGTGGTGCTTTTCCATCGCCTCGCGCAATTTCTCCTCCGGCAGGAGGTTCGCGAAGAAAGCGGGCAAGGCGCCCGCCAGAGGCTTCGGATCTTTTCGCAATCCTCCCGTCGCTGCCCGGAACGACAGGCTGAAAACCGGAAAGCCGCCCGTCGCGCGGTAGGCCTCATCGAAGTTGAATGCATTGAAATCGCCCGGCGTCCTAACGATTGTGCCGATCTTCAGTGCGTTCAAGAGCACGTCCAGCGACGGGATCGTCTTAGGTGCGCGAAAGACTGGAGCCATGATCGTCATCGTCAGGTTGAGAGACAAAGGCGGGTCGATCGTCATCATCATGCGGACGCAATAGAGCCTGGACAGCCGGCACCATGACTTGCGGAACCAGCATCATTTCCAGACCGAGCGCGCGAGCGATATTCATGAGCGTCGTCGCACGCGCCGCTGCGGCTCCCTTTTCGATGTCGCGATAGCGGGGACGGGATATACCCGCCAAATCAGCGACCTGCTCCTGCGTCATGGCAGCGGCCAGCCTCGCCTGCCTGAAAAGCCGACCGATTTCGCGCAGAATTTCCGATTCAGATGCCATCATGATACCTATACGATCTATTCCAATGCGCGATGATACGCAAAGGTATCTCATTGCTCCGGTGAGTGCGATATGAGCCCAAGGAACCGGTGCGACCTGGGAGAGCAACTCGGCGGGAATATCGATGCCCTGGCTGCGGACATAATCGACAGCGCAGCTGAGATAGACGGTAAAGCGCGTAGGCTATTGGCGGCCCGTTCAGTTCTGGCTGTCGGAAAGGCGCCCGAAGCCGGTTGCGAAGTTCGCCCTTGATCTCCGCCGCCCGGAGCTGCACGAGCATATGCGCACCGTGAAGTGACCAGCGCATCTGCTGCTTCTTGACCATAAGTTTCCCGACGACTGAGTTCACCGCCGACTCGGCGAGAGTGGTGGCGACGGCGAAGCCCAGCCCGGTAGCGCTTTCCATCCGTTCTGACTCAGTAAGACTAGGCGCCCGCCGCCACGTGCGGGCGACGCCGGCATCAACCGACGGGCAGATGCGCCGAGGGCAACAAGCGCGCCTGACGCAACGCCGCCAGATCAGCCGAGCCGGTGCAGAAGCAGGCGACGGCCAACTGGCGGATGACGATCTCGAAATGCGCGACAACCGCCTCGGTGGATACCGTAGCCGCGCGCAGCACGCCGGCCGCCTGCCCGGCGATGTCCGCGCCCAGGCGGATGGCCTTGGCCACGTCGACGCCGTCGCGGACCCCGCCCGACGCGATTAGCTTCACCCTTGGCAGCGCCCGACGTACCGCCTGCACGCTGGCCCGGGTCGGAATCCCCCAATCGGCGAACGCCATCGCCACTGCACGGTCGGCGGCATCGCGGGCGCGCTCGCCCTCCACCGCGGCCCAACTGGTGCCGCCGGCGCCGGCGACATCGATCGCCGCCACGCCCGCGTCGACGAGCGCACAGGCCACCGAAGCGGACAGCCCCGACCCCACTTCCTTGGCCACGATCGGCACGCCCACGCTGCGCGCGGCGCGAGCGATCTGCGCCAGGACGCCGCGCCAGTCGCGGTCGCCCTCCGGCTGTACCGCTTCCTGCAGCGGATTGAGATGAACGATGAGTCCATCGGCCTCCAGCGCATCCACCGCCCGGCGCGCCAGGTCCAGGCCGTCGGCCTCGCGCAGTTGCGCGGCGCCGATATTGGCCAGCAAGGGAATGTCTGGGGCCAGGCGGCGCAGGGCGCGCGTCAGTCCCTGGGAGTTGCGGGATTGCAGGCTCACGCGCTGCGAACCGACGCACATGGCGATCCCCAAGGCTTGCGCTGCCTCGCTCAGATGCCGGTTGATGGCCTCGGCGCGTGGCATGCCGCCGGTCATGGAGCTGATCAGCAGCGGCGCGCGCATGGTCTTGCCCAGCAGCGAGGCGCGCAGGTCGATCTCCGTCAGGTCCAACTCGGGCAATGCGCAGTGTTCGAAACGGATGTACTCCCAGCCGGCGGCGACCGTGGCCGGCGCCGTTCGCTGATCCAACACGATGTCCAGATGGTCGTCCTTGCGCCGGCTCAGGGCGGTGTCGCTCATGCTCGCTCCATCCGTGGCATCGGGCGACGGCGTTGCGTCGGATCGGACCGACGGCAGCGCGCGCACGCCGCCGCCTCCCGCGCGTTCAGGCCGGCGCACGCTGGCCTCCCCCCGCAGCGTCGCTGCGGTAGCGGCTGGTCGAGGTCTGGTAGTACTGCGCGCGGATGGCCGCCATGGCCTCGATCAACGGTCCCCACGGCGCGGGAAAGCGTTCTTCCGCCATCACCCGGTGCAGCATGCGCGTATGGCCGGCCAGCTCGTCGTTGAGGAACTCCACCACAGGCATAGCCGGATAGCGCTGCAGCAGCAGGATCGCCGCGTTGTCGGCCTCGCCGGCCGACCTATCCTTTTCGCGTCCATGCAGATCGTTCTGCAGGCGCCCTATCGCGGAGATGAGCCGCAGGACTTGGCGGAACGCCGGACGCGCGCGCAAGGTCGCCATGTCCAGCCCCCACAGCAACGACAGGCAACAGAACACGTTCGTGTAGGCGATCGAATCGATGCCGTTGTGCAGGTACTCGGCGTAGGACCAGCGTTCCGCCCCTGCCGCCTGCGCGTGTCCGGCGCGCAGCGCCGCGCAGTAGCACCGGGTATCGTCGAGAAGCTGAGCATAGTCGCGACGATCGTAGGCGAGCGCGGCCAGCGAAGCGCGCAGCACAGTGCAGCCCTCGAATCCGGGGAGCGCGCACGGCACGCCCTGCCCCAGCGCCTGCTCCACCGCGGCAAGCTGCTCCGGCGCGATCAGGCCAAGGTCGTTGCAATCATCGAGCCAGAACAGCAGCGCCAGTTCGCGATAGAACGCCACGATCAGCGTTTCGTCCTGCGGATCGCGGCCGGTGCGGGCGTGGGTGTCGCGCAGGCTCGGGTGGATGCGCTGCAGGATGTACTGGCCGCCCCTGACCGCTTCCACGGCATGCTCGTCGGCGAACCCGGTCAGGGAACGCCCCCACTCCAGCACCTGCCGCAGCGCGCGTTCGGTCTGGATCATGGCGCCGCTCCTGCTCCCTCGGCCGAGACGCGCCGCCCCCAACGAAGCGCCAGCCACAACCCGGCGAGTTCGGCCACGCGCACCACCCGGGTGGGGCAATACAGTTCCTTGCCGATCCACAGCGGCGTCTGCGGCAATCCATGCGCCGCGTGGCGGGCGAGCATCCACTCCAGCGCACGCGCCACCGCCTGCGCGATGCGCCGGCGCCCTGTCGGCTCTTCGCTCCCGTCCATCACGTGCAACGCGAACAGCGCATAGGCGGTTTCCTCGAATGTGGACGCGCGACCGGCGCCCCAGCCGCCGTCGTCGCGCTGCGCCTGCAGCAGGGCCGCCAGCGCGCGCTCGTCGCGCCACTGGGGCTTGCCTTGCGCCAGCGCAGCGACCGCATGCGCGGTGGGATACAGCCACGAAACGTGCCATTTTTCGTTGTTCCATAGACCGTGCGGGTTGCGATTGGCCTCGACGTAGGCGCTGGTGCCGGCGGCGGGCTTTCCCAACATTCGCAACGCATGCAGGGCATGGATGTTGGTCGACACCGAGGCATTGCGCTCGCCGGGGAAGGTGACGAACAGCTCGCCGATTTCAAAATGGCGCAACGCATCGACCGCCGGGTCGCGGCCTGCAAGGCGCAGGACGCACAACGCAACGGCGGTGTCGTCCGCATCGGCCGCGAAGTGCAAGGCCGGACCCAGACCGCGCACGCCCAGGCGGGCGTCGAGCTGCGCGACGATCACTTGCACCGCCTCGGCGAGCGCGGGATGCGCGAACAGCCCGGCCAGATGCAGGGTGTACAGCGACCAGCATGGCTCGAACACATTGATCGGCCAGACGTTGGGAACGACACCTTCGATGCCGCTGCGCGTCGCCCGCGATGCCGCCTGCAGATACGCGTCGGCGCGCTCGACCTGCGGCGTGCTCCCCTGTGTCACGGCGTGCGCACGCCACGCGGCGGTGGCCGCCGGACTGATGCCGATGCTGCCGTCGTCATCCGGGCACGCGGTGGTCGGCGACGTCCCCCAGGCTTCCCAGGAGTGCAGCAACGGATGGCCGCTCGGCAACGTCGCCACCGCCCCCAGCTTGACCAGGCACGCTTGCCGCAACGGCAACAGCGCCGGGTGGCGCGGAAACGCCACGCCGCCCAGCAAGGATGCGGCCTCGCCGCACAACTGCGGCAGGATCAGCTCCGCGCCGATCGGCGCGTCTTCCGGCACCGCATGCGCGTAGGGATCGGGCTGGCGCTCGAGGAACCGGGTTGCAGCCTGGACTGCGTCGGCAGCGCCGGGAAGAGGATCGGCACGCTGCAATGTCAGCAACGCCGCCCACGTGGGCGCATGGCGGAACAGCGGGAAGTCCGCGCTTCCCCATCCGCCATCGGCCTGTTGCTGCGCGATGAGCCACGCGTATGCGTCCTGCCGACCGGTGACGTTGCCGTGGAACTGCAGAGCTCGCGCCGTGTCGTAGACGGACGGACCGACGCTGCCGCCGTCGCTCATCTCGCTCAGCAGGTGGCGCAAGTCGGAAAGGATCTGTTCGGACAGCGCGTTCACGCGGGATGTTCCTTCTGCAGACGGTTGACGAGAACCAGGGTCGGCAGACGCCGCGGACTCGGACACAGTGCAGCATGCACCGCTGCCGCCGGCCGATCGCAGCGGCACAGGGGCGACTCCATGCGGAGGGGCGCGCTCATGCGCATGGCGCGTGCTTGAACAGATACGCGTTGACCCGCTGCAGCATCTGCGCCAACCGTTCCGCACGCGGCCCCAGCGGGGCGATGGCCTCCTCGGCGTCGCGCAACAAATCCAGCGCGAACTGGCGCGCTGCCTGCAGCCCCATGATCGACGCGCAGGTCGGCTTCTGCGCCGCCGCGTCCTTGCCGGGGGTCTTGCCCAGCGTCGCAGTATCCGCTGTCGCGTCGAGAATGTCGTCGACCACCTGCAACGCCAGGCCGAAACAGGCGGTGTAGCGATCGAGCGCACAGTACAGCGCAGCGTGCGCGGCATCCTCCGCGATGGCGCATAGCGCGCCCATGCGAACGGACGCGCGCACTAGCGCTCCGCTCTTCATCCGGTGCATCGCCACGATCCTGTCCAGCTCGGCGTGCTTTCCGACCAGCGACAGATCCATGGCCTGCCCGCCTGCGGCACCCTCGGCGGACACGGCCTGCGCCAGTTCGCGCACGAGCGCGATACGGTTGTCGCCCGGCGCATCCAGGCTCGCCAGGGTCAGGAACGCGTGCGCCTGCAGCGCATCGCCGACCAGGATCGCAGTGGCTTCGCCGAACTTGACGTGCACGGTCGGACGGCCGCGGCGAAGCACGTCGTCGTCCATCGCGGGCAGGTCGTCGTGGACCAGGGTACAGGCGTGCATCATCTCGATGGCGGCGCCGACGTCGTCGAGCATGTGCGCCGGCGTGTCGGCCAGTGCGCCGGCAGCCAGACAGAGCAAGGCGCGGGTGCGCTTCCCGCCATGCAAGGTGGCGTAGCGCATCGCCGCCATCAGCTCGGTCTCACCGTCGTCTTGGGCGCAGAGAAGACGCGCCAGCGCCTGTTCGAGCCGCTTTGCGCCGTCCTGCATCCAGATCTCCGGCAGCAGCCTGGCGGATGCGCCGCGCGCCTGCGCGCCCAATCCGCCGGGCGCAGAAACGCCAGTTCGGTCGTCGTGTAGCGTGGAACCGGTCTGCATGTTGTTCATGTCCTTGTACCTGACACGGCCACGGCGAGCGCCGAGCCGCCGCGGTGTTGCCGGCGTCGCACCGAGCGCGCGCGCCGAGTGCAGCAATGTCGCGCGTCGCCGGCGCCGCTGCCCGCCACACGGGGCATGCGATGCCAGCTCATGAGAATCCGATGCGGATTGTCATGGACGGATGTGCGGTCGGGTAATAGCGCCGGCCTTTTTCGACGCCGCTCAGCAACCGCGGCCGCACCCCGGCCTGGTGCATGGTCAGCGCCAAGGCGATGCAGAACTGCACCATTTCCAGCCATACCAGGTGGTAGCCGATGCAGACGTGTGGGCCGGTACCGAACTGCAGCATGTCCACCGGCCGGATCGGCTCCGTGCGATGCAGCCACCGCGCCAGGCGGAACTGATCAGGCGCCTCGTGCAGCAGCGCCGAGGTCGAGAAATGCAGCAGCGGGATGCACAGATGGGTGCCCGCGGGAATGCGCCGTTGGCCGAGTTGCAATTCCTGCAGCGCGCGACGAGGCAGGAGCGTGGTCGCCGGATGCAGGCGCAGCGTCTCGCGGAACAGCGCCTCGGCGACCGGACACTGCGCCAGGTCCGCGTGCCGGGTCGGCACCGCGCCCACGCGTTGCGCCTCCTCGACCAGGGCGTCCCACAGCACAGGCTGCCGCGCCAGCTCGATCACTATCCAGGCCATCGTCGAGGCAGTGGTGTCGTGACCGGCAAGCAGCAGCAAGCGGATATTGGCGACCAGGACGTCATCGGAAAGCGCATCGTCGCTGCGGTCGAAGGCGCTCACCATGTCGTTGATCAACCCGGTGCGCGCGGCATGCGCGCGCGCGTCGCGGACGAACTGGCGCAACTGCGCGTCGATCCAGTCGCGGGCGGCGCGGCCTCGCCGCAAGGGCAGTCCGGGCAGGTCGACCGGGGGCGCGACGATCAACTGCAGCAGTTGCCGGTATTTGCGATGCCATCCCGGCAGGTCCTGCGCGGGGATTCCCATGAGGCTGAAGATGAGCTTGAGCATCAGGTCGCCGGTTTCGCGCAGGATGGTTACGTCGCCGCGCTCGCGCCACGCCTGCACCCGCGCCCGGATGACGGGCGCGAACAGGTCGCCGATGCCGGCCTGGGTCAGCCCCTTGGGCAGGAACGCCGCCTTGATCGCGTCGCGCGCTTGCCGGTGCGCGCCGCCGTCCTGGGCAACCAACGTTCCGCCAAGCAATTCGGGCGCGATCTCTTCGATCAGCGCCGAGGACACGTCCTTGTGCCGGAGCAGTGCGAACGCATCCGGATGCACGCAGGTCATCAGGTGTCCGGCAGGGCCGAAATCCAGCCAGAAGTGGCTGCCCAGCGTCCGTTCTGCGCGCTGCAGCAGGCGCGGCAGGTCGCAGACAATGGCGGGAAGATGCCCGACCAGGGGGAAAGCGCCAGGCATGACCGGGATGTCGCATCGCAGCCGGTGCCGACGGTTGAGTGGGTTGAGCAGCATGTCCATCAGCAGCGCGCCGCCGCCGCCGATTCGGTGTCGCCGGCAGGGCGCGCGGCGCAGCTGTTGCCACCGTCGGCGTATGTCGGCACATGCGCCAGCATGCCGCCATCGATGCACACGACCTGGCCTGTGATAAACGCAGCATCGTCGGAGAGCAGGAACGCCACGAGCGCGGCCACGTCCTCGGGGCGGCCGACGCGCTGCAGGAGCTGGTGCCGGCGCAGATGCCGTTGCATGCACTCGTCCAGCTTGGCGAGGAGACGCTCGGTCATGACGAGACCCGGCGCAACGGCGTTGCAGCGGATCTGCGCATGACCGTATTGGGTGGCGAGCGAAGCCGAGAGCATGTTCATCGCCGCCTTCGACGCGGCGTAGGACGTCTGCGCCGTGTCGCCGCTGAGCCCCTGGCACGACGACATGTTGACGATCGCGCCACCGCCGCGGGGGATCATCCGTGGGATGGCCTGCCGGCAGCAGAGCAGCGTGCCGCGCAGATTGGTCGCCATGGTCTGGTCCCAGACTGCCAGGTCCAGGTCGAGGATCGCGCGGTCGCGCGGGGTCAGATGCATGGCGCTCGCATTGTTCACCAGCAGGTCGACCCCCCCGAAGTGCCGCTCCGCCGTCTCGAACAGCGCTGCCACCGCCTGCTCATCGGCGATATCCATGGCTATGGGCAGCGCGTGGCCTGCTTCGGCCGCGATCTGCGCGGTGCAGGCGATGGCCGCCGAGCCATCAATGTCGGCCACCACCACTCTGCCGCCCTCGCGCGCGATGGCGAGAGCGCATGCCTGGCCGATGCCGGCGCCGGCGCCGGTCACCACGGCCACCTTGCCTTCAAACCGTCCCATCGTGTCTACTCCTGAATTGCATTGGTCTTTCGCAGCATGCCGCTCGGCCTCCGCCGGAGAAGGCGCAGGGTCGGCGCTGGCGCGCTCGTCATGGCCAGCGTCACTTTCGATGACCCGAATGGCGGCGACCGGGCACTGGTTGGCCGCAAGCCGCACGGCGGCGTGCAGCGCCTGCGGGACCGTCGCCACGCACACTTCGGCCACGCCGTCCGGTTCGCGCTGGCGAAAGGTGCCCGGCAGCGTCAGCACGCACTGCCCGGTAGTTCCGCACAGATCCTGATCGACCAGGACGCGCATCTCAGCCCTCCTGCCCATGCAGCCGCACCGGCAGCGCGCGGAACGTCCTAAGGAACGCGGAGGGCTCCCGGGTCGGCTGCTCGGCCAATGCCAGCGTGGGGAAGCGCGCCTGGATCCGCGGCAGGCTCTCGGCCAACTGCACTCGGGCCAGTTGCGCACCCAGGCAGAAGTGGATGCCGTGGCCGAAGGTCAGCATGATCTTCCCGTCGATCGACATGCCAGGACTGGTGCCGTAGAACCGCACGGGATCGAAGCGGTCGGGATCGGCGAAGGCGTCCGGGTCGCGATTGCCGGCCGCGATCAGCACGCGCACGTCCGCGTTCTTCGGGATCACCACGCCGCCCAGTTCGATGTCGCGCTGGGCGATACGCGGAATGGAGCTGAACATGGCGGGCGCGTCGTAGCGCAGGGCTTCTTCGACGAATGCCTTCACCCCCACGGCATCTCCCTTCAGCCAGTGCCGCTGTTCGGGATACGCCAGCATCGCCAGGACCGCATGGCCGATGGCCGCGGCAGTGGTGGCGAAGCCGCCCAGCAGCATGCCCCACAGCATGCTGATCAATTCCGCATCCGACAGCATCTCGGCATCGTCGTCGTGTGCGCCGACCAGCATTGACACGATGTCGTGGCGGGAATCGGTGCGCTTGCGCTGTATGAGGTCGCCGAAGTAGGCCTGCACTCTGGCGCTGGCCGCGTCCCCCGCAGCGAGTTGGGGATCGCTGGCGTGCGGGCTCAGGCCTTCCAGAATGGCGCTGATGCCGGTGACGAGCCCGAGAATGTCGTCCGGGGGCATGCCGAACAGTTCGCCGAAAACCAGCATGGGCAAGGCCAGCGCGAATTCCCGATGCAGGTCCACCGCCTCCCCGCGCTCCAGCGCGGGCGCCATGCCGTCCAGGCGCGCTGCGACGATGCGAGCGATGGTCGGCCTCAGGTTGTCGATCTGGCCCATGGTGAAATCGCGCGAGATCAGCCGGCGCAGACGCGTATGCGTCGGTGGTTCCTTCATCGCTAGCGTGGACGCCAGCAGATTGAGTGACAGGCTGGTCGCCGCACGCGGGAAATAGCGCGCCAGTTCGCCCGGCGCCGGTCCCCGAAAAGCATCGCCCGTGGCCTTGAGCGCCCAGTAGATGTCGGCGTGGCGGCTCAACAGAAAGAGGCCCGACGCCGCGCGATGCACCGGATCGTGCTCGCGCAACCACCGCATGAACGGATACGGGTCGTGGATGCACGCTGGCGACGCCAGTTCGGCGAAGGCGTCCCGGCATGCTGCCGTGGTTTCTTGCACGTCCATCTTGGTTACCTGTTGGCTGGCTGATCTGACCGGCGCGCGCCAGGCGCGCCGGCAAATTGCGGAGAAGATCGCGATTCCCGGCGGCGTCCGCGCATCACCAGAGCACTGGGAACTCCTCGAACCCGCCAGTGATGATCTCCTTGCGCAACTTCAGTTCTTCGGGCGCCACGGCCAGGCGCAGCGCGGGAAAGCGCTGGAAGATGGAACCGAACACCACCTTGAGTTCCATCCTGGCCAGCGCCGCGCCGATGCAGTAGTGCGGCCCGTAGGAGAACGCCAGGTGCGGGTTTTCGTCGCGTCCGATGTCGAAGATTTCCGGGTCGTCGAAATGGCGCGCATCGAACGACGTCGCCGGCAGGCCGACAAGCACCTTGCTCTCCGCAGGAATATCCACGCCCGCGATGGTCACGTCGGTCCTCGGATAGCGCATGATGCCGTCCCAGCCCGCGCCCGGCGGGTACATGCGCAGGATTTCCTCCACCGCCTTGTCCACCAGGGATGGATCGCCGACCAGGCGTTCGCGCTGTTGCGGATGGCGGAACATGGCCAGCAGGCCGAATTCGATCTGCGCGACGGTGCTCTCGTGCCCCGCCACCAGCATGCCCGTCGCCAGGCCGATCGCCTCTTCCTCGGTCGCCTTGCCCTGGTCGACCGCCGCGAGCAGATCCGTCAGCAGGTTGTCGCCAGGATCCTGGCGCTTGTCCCGCATCTTGCCGCGAATGTAGGCGCGCAGTTCTTCCCAGGCCAAGCGCGACGCGCTGCGCGGGCCGCTTTCATGCTGGTGCGTCATCACCTCGTCGGACAGTCCGGCGAAAAAGGCGTGATCCTCGTAGAGCACGCCCATCAGCGCGCTGATGACCATGGCCGGAAGTGGAAAGGAGAGGTGGCGCCGCAGGTCGGCGGGCTGGGGCTGGGCCGCCAGTGTCTCGAACAACTGCGCGGCGATCACCTCGACCTGCTGCGCGAGCAGCTTCACCCTGCGGTTGCTGAAGGCCGGCGCCACGATCGTGCGTAACCGGGCATGCTCGCCCCCCTCGTGCGAGACCAACCACCCCGGCGATCCGAGAATCACCGAATCCGGGGTGAATGTCGCGGGCGGCATTCCCGAGGGCCGGAACGCCGCGTCGGACAGCACCGCCTTGGCTTCATCGTAGCCTGTCACCCACCAGCCTTCGTGCCCGGACGGGAAGCGCACGCGGTGGATCGGACCGTTGGCGCGTTGCGCCAACATCTCGGGCGAGGGCTCGATGTGATCGACGCGCCACATCGGCAGCGTCGGCAGGGGTTGTTCGGACATGGTGGCACTTGATCTCTAAGCGATGGAAGGGCGGAAGGTGACCGGCAGGCGCTGCGGGCAGCGAATGGCTTAGGAAGGCATGTAGACGACGTCCTCCGCAGCGTAGCCCGATTCGATTATCAAGATCGGCCAACGTGTAACTGCCTAGGCATACCGCGGGGCGAGATGCAGAACGTTATCCTGCGCCTTCGAGTTCAGGATAAAGGCGAGTGTGGCGGGCCTTTGAGTCGCAGCCGGCCATCAAAATTTCCTGCGCAAGGGTCGACAAGGGCGGCGAGCCTGTTTGGTAGGGGGCGGTCTCGCCAAGGCCCCCCTTCCCATAGAATGCTATCTGATGCGGATTTGACATTTTGCTTTTCTTTCTTCGTTCCATCGATCGCGGTGCCATCCACGAAATGAAGGTCGGTCGGCAGCTCCCGGCCCGCAACGAAGGAGCTTCAAAACTCGTGCCAATTTGGCCGACCCAGCAGAAGAAAAAAATTGTGATTGCTTTTCATCGGGTTAGCCTGAGGCCAGACAAGAGCTCGGCGAAATAGGCCGGTGTCGCGGGCCAACAAAGGCGACAGAACAGTGTCGGATAGTACGCCTCGGCGACCTTTCGGTCGGGCTTGCGACATTCTGGTCCAGTTTCGAACATAAGAGGGTGGCAAATAGACACGATTGGGGAATTCGATCCTCTCAGAACAGAGCGCTTGCCCAAGACCGCACGCTCATGGTTGCTGCAACAGCGCGTGTTCGCGATAGACCGTGCCTGCGCACGCAAGAACGCGCTAGCGGGCAGACGCTACGCAATCGCTGCAGTCCCCGCCAGTGTGAGTAGTGCATCGGCTCGGCTTCCGGTTCGTCTTTGCCCAGCCGGTGCGGAAGCGCCGAATCTCCGCACCATACAGCACCGTCGTCAAGTGTGGTGACGGGGCAGTTATAGCGCGCGCCCGATCTCGGCGAAGACACGGCCTCCGAGAGAAAGGGGGCGGTCCAAAAGCATCTCTATTCGAAATGGCACGCCGCTTGCTGCTCCTGGTTAGAGCCCATCAAACCACGATGAAAGCGACTTGCGCCATGCCTGACACACGAAGCTCTAGACCGTGGCCTGAGGAGACGGTGCCCGTTCCCGCTGAACATCGGGACATCGTCTCCTCCGGTGGTCCGTGCTCGGTAGCCGCTTTGCGCACGGCTGGTCCGATGCCGGCACGCCAACACATGGCGCTCGCGCAATTGCCGTTTACCGGTTCTGATCAGCATCTGAGTGCCCAAGAGCCCCATCAAAGAGCCACCGAAGCCAAGGTCGGCAGGTCACTGGCAAATATCGACAATACGCCGAACCAGCTCAGTAACGCGGGTCTCTTGCGGAAAGTCACATTTGAGGCCTCCACATGCTTCCGATATTGGCTACTTCGGGCCCGCTATCACTTTTTCCCGGGCACGAGCGCGAGCGATGGATGCCGCTTCCGGCGCCATAGCCGTGGAAAGATTGCCCCAGCGGCTCGACAGCCTCCACTTGCTCAGATCGATGGCGTTCGGGTGACGAAGACCAGCAGCCAAGACGTTCCCCTGCATCGGGATGGAAAAAGGAGGGGGCGAGCCGCGAGGGCCTCATTTCATGCCCGGCATACGAGCCTTTGCTCGGTATTGCGCCAGCCTCTGCCAGAGTCCGGCGCGCCAGTTTTTTCCTCAGGAGCAAGTTGATGACCGTTCAAAAGAAGGTTCCCTTCGTCACATTTCTCACGCGTGTTCGCGATAAGTCAGTCCAGGGCCCAAATCCATATCGCTGGGAAGAAAAGACATCTGACGACTACTTTGCCGGCAAGCGCGTCATCCTGTTCTCGCTGCCTGGCGCATTCACTCCGACCTGCTCGACCTACCAACTCCCCAATTTCGAAAAGCTCTATGATGAGTTTGAGAAGGAGGGAATTGACGCGATTTACTGCGTCTCCGTCAACGATGCCTTCGTCATGAATGCGTGGGGGAAGTCCTTGGGCCTGCAGAAGGTCGAGCTCATCCCCGATGGCTCAGGCGAGTTCACACGCAAGATGGGCATGCTGGTCGCCAAGGACAATCTCGGCTTCGGGATGCGCTCCTGGCGCTATGCCGCCCTGATCAACAATGGCGTGGTGGAGCAGTGGTTCGAGGAGGAAGGTTTCTCCGACAACTGCGAGGCCGACCCCTATGGCGTCTCATCCCCGCAAAACGTTCTCGAAACGCTGAAGGCCGCCGCATGACCTAGAAAACGTCTCACTCGTGCCATTACCCACCCCAAGAGGCTCATCGATAGGATATCGCGCTCACCATGCAATCCTCAGCAAGCCTGCTTCAGCGCCAGAAGCAATCCATGGTCGCATCGCCTCAACTCATTGAGTCGATTCGCTTGCTGCAACTGGCGCATACTGAACTGCATCAGTTCGTGGAGCGGGAAATCGAGAAGAACCCGCTCTTGGAATCTGCGTCAAACGATGGCGGGCCTTTTGGCGATGTTTCGAGTTCGGGAGCGGATCAGCCTATCGGCCCACGCGCAAACGCCGTTGACGGACCGACCGGGGGCGGGTCGCCTGAACGGCTCGGGCAATGGAAATCACTTCGCAACACGACCAACAACCCGCCGGGTAATGGCCCTTCCCTCGACGAGTTTGCCACCCTCGCCGAAACATTGCACGACCATGTCGCGCGTCAGATCGCCCTCACTGCGTTCACACCACAGGAGCGGCTGATCGCTGGCCAGCTTGCCGCCGATCTGGAAGACACTGGCTATCTTCGGGCAAACCTTTTGGAGCTGGCCGAGAGCCTGAACGTCCGGGAGGCTGATGTGGAACGGGTTCTCGGAACCTTGCAGCACTTTGATCCACCGGGAATTTTTGCGCGAACTCTCAGAGAATGCCTCGAGATCCAGTTGCGCCAGCGAGACCGGTTCGACCCGGCAATGGCAGCTTTGGTTGCCAATCTTGAAATGCTTGCGCGACGCGATTTTCAGGCACTGAAGCAGCATTGCGGCGTCGATGAAGACGACCTTCTCGACATGTTGCATGAGATTCGTGCGCTCGATCCCAAGCCTGGAAACCGGTTCCAGTCTGGTGCGTCGGAATCCATCATACCCGACGTGTGGGTCACGCCCTCGCCGGGAGGCGGATGGCAGATTGAACTTGATCCGGCCACACTGCCCAAGCTGCTGATCAACCAAGCCTACTATGCCGAAGTCTCGCGTCACACCGCCCAAAATTCGAAAGATCAAGCATTTCTCAACGAATGCTTGCAAAACGCGAACTGGCTGATCCGCAGCCTCGATCAGCGCGCCAAGACGATTCTTAAGGTTGCGGCTGAAATCGTGCGCCAGCAGGATGCCTTTTTGGAACATGGCGTCGCCCACCTGCGGCCTCTCAATCTCAGGACCGTCGCTGACGCGATCGGCGTGCACGAGTCGACGGTAAGCCGGGTGACCTCCAACAAGTACATGCTTACCCCGCGCGGAGTCTTTGAACTGAAGTATTTTTTCACCGTCGCGATCGCGTCCTGCCAAGGCGGCGATGCGCACTCCGCCGAAGCTGTCCGCTATCGGATCAAAGCGATAATTGCCGCAGAATCTCCCGGTGCCGTGCTTTCCGACGATGACATCGCTGTCCGGCTGAAGGAAACCGGCATCGATGTTGCGCGCCGCACCGTCACAAAATATCGCGAAGCAATGAACATCCCCTCCTCCGTGCAACGCCGCCGGGAAATGCGCTTGTGTTTTTAGATTTTGGGTCAAGGCAGCCAACATCACGTTGCATTGCATCAAAGTGGAGACTTCGTTCATGACCCAATCCGCAGCAGGCGTCATGGACGCTGTTCTGCACGACCCAGAAAAGCCCGTCCCACCGTCTGGTCCCGCATGGGGTGCGGTCATTTCGCTTTCCTTGGGCACCTTCGGGCTGGTAACGGCAGAGTTTCTGCCTGTCAGCCTGCTCACGCCCCTCGCGCATGATCTCGGTATCAGCGAGGGAGCGGCTGGACAGGCGATGACGGCGACAGCTATCGTCGGGGCGATCTCGGCGCCGACGGTGGCCATCATCACAAAGCGCCTGGACCGCAGGACCGTCATGTGGACCATGACGCTGCTGCTGATCCTGTCGGACGTTCTGGCGGCCGGCGCGTGGTCGCTGGCGGTTCTCCTGACTGCACGCGTCGTGCTCGGCATTGCGCTCGGAGGCTTCTGGTCGATGTCGGCAGCACTGGCGATGCGGCTCGTTCCAAGCCACCTCCTGCCGCGCGCTATGTCGATCATCCTCACCGGCGTTTCCGTAGCTACCGTCTGCGCAGCTCCAATCGGCGCTTATGTCGGCGATATCTGGGGATGGCGAAGCGCCTTCATGCTCGCCGCAGCCGGCGGCGGCGCTACACTGCTCGTGCAACTCATAACCATTCCGAGACTGCCTCCGATTGGAGTGGCTAGCTTCCGCAGCCTGCTGGATGTGGCCAAGATTCCGATGGTCAAAATTGCGCTTTTGGTCGTCCTGCTGGTCGCTTCCGGCCACTTCGCCGGAATCACCTATATCCGCGCCTTCCTCGAGAAGATTCCCGCGCTGGATGTCGAGACGATCTCCCTCGTGTTGCTGGCTTTTGGCATCGGCGGATTCTTCGGCAATTTGGCCGGCGGGCTTCTGGCCGAGTACAGTCTCAAGGCAGTCGCGGCCCTTGCACCGCTGCTCATAGCGATAGCCGCTGTTTCGCTGCTGACGGCGGGAGCATCGGCCTTGGCCTCGGCGATTGCTGTTGCCGCGTGGGGATTTGCCTTCGGCGCGGTGCCAGTGGGATTGCAGACGTGGATGGTACGGAGGGCCGTTCCCGAGCAGGCCCAAAGCGCCGGTGTGCTGCTGGTCACAGTATTCCAAGTGGCAATCGCAGCCGGCGCGATTTTCGGCGGACTATTGGTGGAGAATGCGGGGATTACCAGCGCCATTGCCTACAGTGCTGTTGCCACCTTCGTCGCTGCCCTCATAGTGTTCCTGCTCGGCCCGAAGCGCGAAACCTAGACCGCCTGACAGGAGAGATCTCAGCAGCGCAGCGGGACGAGAGATGCAATCGCATGCACGGCGCGGCGCGATCCTCCGCATGATTACTTTGGCGGTTGCAGGCTTCGTTTCGCCGAGCGTATAGGCCGACTGGATCGCCGCCGCGGCAGCCTGTTCCGAGGTCGGCCTCCGATCTCGCATGGACCAGCGCCAGCGCCCCACTGGCTTCACCTCCGGGCCATGGCGACCTTCGCCGCCAGACAGGCGAACCTCGCCGGCACCGGTTTCCATTTGGCGACGATGAGCGCTGCCAGTACGATGGAACCCTTGCTGGCGGTCATATCCTTCACGAAGCCGGCATTCTGGGGGAGCGACAGCTACGCGCCGGCCATGCCCGTCAGAACGCCGATGAAGATGCCGCACGATAGCGCAGCCAGGTCACCGAAATGCCAGTGGTATCAACGGCGCCCGGATTTTCGCCGACCGCGCGAAGCCCTAGGCCGAAGCGGGTGCTAACAGCACCAACCAGGTAGATGGCACCATCAGGGACGCGACATAGACCAGCAGCGAATGGTCGGATAGACCGGCCCGAGCACCGGCACGCTGCGCACCGCTTCGGCGCTGGGCACAACGATCGAATCGCGAGTCTTCAGAGAGCGCCGGCGCGCGCCCTGCCGGAACCAGGCCTGGACGAGAATGATGGTGGAGCGCGGCAGCGATGAAACTGATGGCGACGCCGAAGACGATCTGGTCGCCGCGATGGGTGATCGAGGCGAAACCGTGCACCAGCGCGAAAAACACGGCGGTGGCCACGGCGGCGCCCAGGCCGAGCCGAGCCTGTAACCGCGGCCGCCGAGGCGCCGGCAAAGGTGCCGGCCAGCATCTTGCCCTCGAGCCCGGTGTCGAAGACGCCGGCCCGCTCCGAATAGAGCCCGGCCAGGCAGGCGAGCAGCAACGGCACGGAGAACACCAGTTGCTCGGCGGCGATGGTGCGGGTCGGGTCCTGCTCCGCCATGATGACGGCACCGCCGAAGGGAGCATCCAAGCAACCGGACAGCAGATTCAAATCCTCGAAGGCGTCGGTCGACATTCGACAAGAGACATATGGCGCGGCGCGAGCCCAGGCGCTTGTACGACTGACGAAAGCGGCTCTTAATCCAAGGCCATGCGGTTCTTGATCCGTGTGAGGCGGCTTTCGCCTTCCTCCGGGCCGAAGCAGCTTTCGAAATCATTGCATTCCCGGCAACTGGGCGCGCTGCACAGCGAAAAACCTTCGGCCTCGCAGAGCTTGCGGTAAAAGTACTTCTTCCATTTCATATTTTGGGTGTTGCCGGCCGCCAGCGTCGGAAAATGCGAGGCGAGCAGGCGGCCGAGCTCGGTCCGATTAAAAAGGCCGAGGTCCTGCCAGAGATGGTCATTGCGCATGGCACGCCGGGCGATGATCTTGGCGAAGCGGGCGCTCGCCTTGTCGCCCGGCCGGGCATGCTCCAGCAGCAGTCCACGCAGAAGTTCTTCCTCCAGATCCGGCTCGGGCTCGCTCACCTCTTCCAAGGCAAACGCGTTGATTGGAATAGCAGGGAAACTGCGGGCCAGGACATCGCGCAGCTCGGCGCGCGAAAGGCCGGTTGCCTCCGTCGCCGTCGCCTCGCCGGCCTCGATCTCCTCGAGCGCACTTGAAAGCACACAGGCAAGCACATGCTGGTCGAACCTCCTCTCCAGCTCGATCTGCGGCCATTGGCCAGTGCTGAGCCGGGCATAGTGTTGGGCAAACATGGTGCCGTTCTCCTGGTTTGTCCTATCAAGTCATGCAGCGACCGGGCGGCCGCAACATGGGTCGGGCAGTTCTTCGGGCAGAAGCGGGCGCCAGGCTCCGCAGCCAATGCAAAGGTCGGCAATGGTCGAGAACCATGATCATGCGATCGAGCTCGCCGTCGAAATCGTATCCTCGCCGCCGCAGACGCTGAGGATTTCACCGAGCGGGCGCAGCCGATCCAGGTCCTGCCATCGATAGCGGTCAGATATTGCGCATCCGTCTGAAGCCCTCACAAGGTGTGCGACAGCAAGGTGAACGCTGCGCTCCGGCCGGAGGCCATAGGAACAGCGATTGAAGCCGGGGGAAGGCATGTCTGATCGAATGTTCGTCTTCGCCTGTCCGGCGACCGTCTTGATCCATCCGAACCGCCTCCTCAATGCGCTTGCGGATGCGCTGGCTGACCGCATAGTCGCTGTGCCGCGTCGTGCGACCGTCGATCGCCGAACGGCGCCCGTTGGTGTTCTGCGCCACGTGCGGCGTCACCTTCATCAAGCGTAACTCGTGAAGTCCTGCGCATCGTAGGCCTTGTCGGTGGCACTGGACGTGGCGCCCACCTGCTGGCGCGATTCCCCATCAGGTCGTCTGGGTTTCGCTGGCGAAAAAAACTTCCGCGTGTCTCTGCGCGATCCATCCCGCTTGCGCGTGCCTAGTCAACCAAAAAACTGACCATCTGCAGGATCAGGATCAGCAAAAAAAAGCCAAAGGCAGACGCCAAAACAGCTGCCAGCAGGACGATGCGTTGTTTCTTACCCACAGTTCCCCCGGGAGAGAGTCTGATGATAACCGTTAAAAAAAGGGCGCCCGGGAACAGGGCGCCCTTCTCATCGACGAAATGCTCGGATTGGAGGTCCGTGATCAAGCAATTCGCCGAAACCTCTACAAGCCTCACCACAATGGTTCAGCCGCGAATTGAAGGCTCGCAGTTACCGCTTCGAACGCGGCAACGGGCTCTTCAATCCTCAGAACGAGCGCTGGAAGCGGAGGAGACCGCCGACGCTGTTCTTCTTGTCGGCATTGGTCCAGTTAGAGAAGTCCACATCCCCGAACTTGCCAGCGTGGAGATAGTCGACTTCGGCCGTGATCGTCAGACCAGGAACGATATCGTAGGCGACATTGGCGGCAATGCCGAGGTTCTTCCACTCGTCATACGCCGCCTGAAGGTTGAAAGAGGTCTTCTCGTTGAACTTGTAGGTGCCGCCGCCCCAGACGGCCCAGTTGCCACCCCACTGCTTGTAGAAGCCGCGGCCGCCGGCAGGAATGGCGTAGGTCCCATCGGTTAGGTTGTCGTCGGTCCCATAGCCAGCCATAATGAAAAGGGACAGTTCGTTGGTGGCGTTCACATCCAAGCGGACCTTGCCGGCTACCTCTTCGTAGTTGCTGTCGTAAGCCACGACGCCGCTGATGGCGCCCCAGCCCTGCGTGTACTTCACGCCGCCGACAAGATGCGGAACGTAGCTGTCGATCGTGCCGACGACGCCAGAACCCTCTTCGAGCGATACCACGGCGGAGAAGCCATTGCCGGCGTCGAAGTAGTACTGCACGACGTTGGTGTCGAAATCGCCGTAGGGAACGAGCGTATCGTTGAGGACGTTGCCGGCATAGCCGATAAACGTATCGAACGCCGATTCGTCCTTGCCGACGCGAAGGCCACCGAGCTGGATCCAGGCGAAGTTTAGTGTGATGCCCCTGTTGAAGGCATAGTTCTGGGGACTGTCGGGACCCGAATAGGCGTTGCGGTTACCGAAATTGAATTTGGTCTCGGTGTATGTCTTCAAAGTACCGAGTTCGGTTTCCTGGCCGGTCCAAGTCCTTAGGTCAAAGCGGGCGTTCTTGCGCCAGGTGCCCTGGTCGCTGCCGTCTTGGACGTCGTGGGTCCGCGCCCCGTCGTAGGAGCCAACGTCGCCAGCGCTGATGTCGTAACGGACATAGCCGCCGATGCGCAGGCAGGTTTCGGTGCCGGGGATGTAGAAGTAGCCCGAGCCATATACGTCGCAGATCTTGACGTATTCAGCCGGTTCCGGCTCGGCGACCGTCACCGCGTCGGCGGCGCGAGCACCGGAAGCTGCGATCAGAGCCGCAGCTGAGCCGAGAAGAAGGCTCTTGATGTTCATACTTTATCTCCATTCAATGATTTGAAAAGGGCGAGGACGTCGATGGACGAACCGCTCCCGGTCCCCACGATCGAAAAAGATGCGCATCGCGATGCATCCTTCCCGGCTCGAACGCTATTCACCGGGGGAATTAGTGCAAGTTCAAATCCCGTTTGTCAGCCACATAACGAAGTACAGTTGTATTTTTATCACTGAATCTTCAATATTACTTGCACAAATTGGACAACTATACATTTGCACAAATCGCGCAATTGGTACAATTGGTGTTTACGCACGTATAGAATGTGCGCGAGCAGCCACCGGCGTCCGGCCAATCGTCAGATAGGTTCAATCAGAGAAATAGCCTGGGCGGCCGATGAAACAACTTCTGTGTTCATACCTTCTCTGAGCAATTCGATAGGGACGCGACCCTTGAGAAGCGGCGAGGGGCTGATCAGCCACAGCCAAGCCAATCTGGGATCGGAGATCGAGGAAAGAACCTGCCTGATTCCGGGCATAGGCCTGCCGTCGATGAACTGAGCCAGGGGAAATACATGCTTACGGGAGCCTCTCCGAAAGGCAACCACATCATTGTGTTGCTGCCACCAATACAACGTGGATCGCGGTATTCCAAAACGTCTCTCGAGATGCGTCGACCCGGCAACTGGACCGGCCCATTCTGCAATGCGCGCGCCTTCTCTCGGGCAATCTTTCAGAACCGGATGCCCGAGCGGATGATCGGCTGGCCGGGGTCGCGAAGCGATCTCACCCGCCTGGGCGTTTAGCCGTCGCGCTGCTTCGGCCTCGAGCCTACCAAGAAATTCGGCGGCCACGGCGGTCAATTCGTTGGAAGGAGAACCCGAAGGCGCAACAGCAGCCTTGTCACCCTGCTTCGCCTCATCGCATTGGGCAAGAATGCGCTGCACCTCCCTCATGACAAAGCTTGAAAGCTCGGTCTGGCGCTTTTCATCCCCAAGATCACTCGACGCGGACATATGTGGCTTTCCCAATAGCATTCCCTCAGCAAGCCGCCGAAAGAGCGTTGAAGACATGAAGTTTGGAGGACGGCGATGTGTTGCGTCTTCGTTTGCCCGCGACCTAGCAACCGTCTTGCGGTTTCAACTTGTGCCTCTCAATAAAAAACGGGAAGAACGTCGATGGACGATCCGTCTTTGTCCACACGATCGAAACAGATGCACATTTCAGTGCATCCTTAGCAACGTGACGCTATCCGCAACGCTCGTTTTGGCAAGTTAAAAGTTTATCTTTGTATCGTTATATAGTTTGGACGTTGCTTTTATGCAACTATTTTCCAAGTGTTACTTGCACAAATCGAACGTATTGCACATTTAGACAAGCTGTATACTCGCCCACGACTTCGACGCTCGCATTTACTGGCGACATACATGCTTCCCCGTTGCCGCATCGCATTGGCCAGGTGCAGGGCACCTCCTTCATGACAAAGCTTGAAAGCCCGTCCTCGGGAGGTTTCATTTGCAAGATCACTCGAACCACTCATACGGGCTTCCCGGCAGGGAGAGCAGGTTTTATCCGGTGCCTCAGCGGACTATCTCAGCCGAAGGACCAGGCGCCGCGTCCTCGTCACCACCGACCAGCAGGCCCGCTGATCACGAGTGGTATCGAGATCGAAGGAAGGTGTGGTATTTCGCTCATTGTAGGCACCCGAGGATATCTCTACAGGCCGCATGGGCGTTTGTCCTGCTAGCTGCTAGTATGCGCGACGTGGTGTTCAGTTCGCCAATATAATATTCCGGACGATACCATCGCGTTTGCAGATGGCCGCGTCCCATGGGGAACTGCGGCTGCTTCGACGCTCGCAAGGACGTCCGGAATGAAGCACTCCGCCGCGTAGCGAGTACGACGGACCCGATCGTCTTGCGTTTAAAGTGGTGCGACTTGATCTGCTTGATCAGATCTGGTGCGCCTCTTCTGGAACGGCCGCGGCCAGGATATCGTCCTCGGTCCCCGACGACATATGCGCCCCGCTTCTGGATAAGCGCGTACCCCTTCGCTGAAGTCGCAGAATAGTCTAGCTGCAGGGTACCCGAGCATCCAGTTGACTGCTGGAACAGACCCGGAGACTGATCTTCTTGGAAGGCAAACCGCATCGGCGCCTTTACGCAATTGCTACCCTGGCGGCACTGCGCGACGCTTGCACGCCGGTGACGTCTGTGTAGACGTATCAGCAAAGACGAGCACCTGATGCCCCGAGCCGACCCGGTGCGTTGTTCTAGGGTAACGGCCAGTTGCAGGCCCATATGGGCTGTTCGTGGGTTCCGGCAGCGGTCCAACTCTCGATTTGACAGCCGAAGCTGGTGAGGGATCCGCCGAGGACAGGCGCTTGCCCCGATGAGCGGCTCTGCGGAGGTCCCGCAAATCGATGCACACCAGCGTCGTCGGCGGGCTCGTGGCGACAGAGAAGAACGCTGTCACCGTCACGCCGTCGCGGGGAGAAAAGGGCACTCCTATCGGCCGCATCCTCACCCGGCAGGCTTTCGCCGGGATCGCTGTGGCATTGCAAAATTGTTATACTCTTTTATCCCCACTGCCGATGCGGCCTCCCACTCGAAACCTCTGACGGCATCAGGGCGAGAAGGAATGCGACGCTTCTTAAGCGTGTAAACCGGATCGTGCGGATGCGGTGCTCCAATAGGCTGTCGCGGGCCGAACCGTTCTGTTTCAACGACCGCTGGTGGGATCTGCTCCTCGAGCCAATCGTAGACCACTGTCCGTTCGGCAATCCGCCACTCCCCCTCCCTCTTGTGAAACAGATCGCAGTATCGGCCGCAGAGGAGCGCCTGGCGTACTTCTCCGTCGTTGTCCGGTCCGCGTTGCAGCGCGGTGAAATAGCTCTCGACCGCAGCCTCTGCCGAGCTGATGAATTCGATCAGGACGTTCGTGATCTGATGGATGTTGCGGGGTCCGCTCTTGAAGACGCTGAGCGCAAACCGGATAAAGCCCTCTGCCGAGCCGCAATTGGCCCGGTGATTGCCATACGCATCGGGCCAGTACGCGCTGCGGAGCGCCGCTTCATCCACGCGGTCTATTCCGCGGCAGTACCGATAGAGGCAGTCGCGGATCGCCTCGCGGTCGAGTGGTTCGGTAATTTTCGTCTGGTCCATCGGCTCTGTCGCAAATTCTGTGATTGGAAGAGGTGTTTCGCGAACCCCCGCCCTGCCGTTTGCGCCTCATGGGGAACACCTCGGCGCCGGAAGTGCCCCGCGGAGTTGGACGTGGACCGTGCTGGGACAGAGCTCGCGTGCCGTCCTTTCCAGTGCGGCCACATGGTCGACCCCATTCAAGCCCGCCAGACTCTCGGTTGAATGACGTCTGATTCAAAGCGTCAGCGGGTGAGTTCCAGCGCACGTTCAGGACAGCATCGCGCGCCTCGCGATGCAGGCAGCTCCTCCCCTACCGCAACTTCAATGTCACCAGGCAGGATGTAGCCCTCGTCATCAAGCTTGAAGATGTCCGGCGCTTGCGCCGCACATCGCGCGTGACCCTGGCATTTGGCCTTTTGGACGATGATGCGCATGGCGCTGCCTCCATTGTCTGTGCCCCGGCTCGGGGCGGGCCTAAGACCAGTCCAGGATCAAATTTTCGATCCCGAACACATGGCCGCCAGAGGTTACGGGTGCCGTACCCTGCTTGATCCTGAAAGCCGGGATGCGCGCCAGCCACTCCTCCAGGCCAATGACAATCTCCCGCCGGGCAAGGTGTGAGCCAAGGCAACGGTGGGGACCATAGCCAAACGCTGCGTGGCGATTGTCCTCCCGCTCCAAATCGATCGTGTTGGGGCATTCGAATTCCGCCGGGTCACGATTGGCAATCATCGTGGCGCAGGAAACATAGTCCCCCTTCCGGATCGGCGCGCCTTCGAAGTCGATATCTTTCGTAGCCACGCGGATCAACTGAATGGGCGGATAGGCCCGCAGCAATTCTTCGGTTGCGAGCGGGATGCGGTCCGGTTCGCTCCGCAGCAATTGCTGATCTTTGAGGTTGCGCGCGAGGTACGCCAAGTCAAAGCCTATAGCTGCTGCGACCGTGTCGAGCCCAGCGACGAAGACAAGCACGCCGATGCCGCGGACTTGGGTGTCCGTCAGCGGGCGGCCCTCGACCTGTGCCTGCACGATAAAGGTCATGAAATCGTCAACCGCCTCCTGGCGGCGCATGGCCGCAAGTTCGTCGATGAATGCCACGATCGTCCGGGCAGCCACAGGTCGTTCCTTATCGTCGCCGTGGAGCAGATCTTTCCCCCAGCCGACGAATGTATCGAGTCGGTCATCGGGCAACCCCAGAAAGCGAAGAAAGGTGCTCACCGCGAAAGGAAAGGCAAAATCCTTCATCGCGTCGCAGCTTGTGCCCGATGCGACAATCCTATCGATCAGCATGATCGCTTGCTCGCGGACAGCCGGCTCCAACACCCTCACCCGCTTTGGCGAAAGCAGCGGATTGAGCAGTGAGCGAAAGACGCCGTGGGCCGGTGGATCGAGCTCAAGCGGGATCGTCGGCCAGTTTTCACCCAGTATGGAGGAGAAGATGCTGCGATGGCTGGAAAAAGTCTCTGCGTCCTGCAGCACCTTCCGCTGGTCCGCGGCACGGGTGATGACCCAGGTACCCCGGCCATCTTGCGTGTTGTAGCGGGAGTAAAAGATCGGAGGCCCGTCATGTACGCAAGCGACAGCTGCGTGTGGATCCCCGTTGGGTGTTGGTGGCATGCCTGGCGATGTAAACAGACTGAAGTCCCTCACCATTTCGGGCGGGACATGATCTGGAACGGGGTTGGTCGCCATTTTGTGTTCTCTACATTGGCGTTCATGGCTCGATTGAGATTGCACGGCTGTTCATAAAGTCAATTTCCAGCATGGCACGTCTCTTGTCGGGCGCCTTCTAGATTCTGTCGCCTGATACAGCCCACCTGCACCAGCGCGGATGAGATCGGTTGCGAAGTCGATCAGAAGGGGCATCTCCGCCGCGCTGCGGTCATGAAGCAAAGCCGCCGCTTATCCCCGTTAGGGTTGAGAGGCTGGTCAATCACCTCTGAGCCCGTGACGCACTGCTGATGCCCTGCTGATCAAATTGTCGAAGCAAGTCGCGTGCCGGATAGGCGTACCCATGGCGCTGCACCAATCGATGCCAGCCTGCACTGGGCCCGCCGCTGATGATCACCTGTCCATCATTCTTAGGACAACGTCCGACAACCGACATCCGTGGTCGGTTTTGTCGAGTCCGGGACATCGGGCTGTTCGGCTTGGCTGCTGCTGCACAGCCTTCCGGTCGACGAGCGAGGAGATCGCTCGCACGGCCCGGATTGAGCAACGACGCGATCCAGCGCAAGGATCGGGTGCGGTCCGACAAGAACCGACGGCGCTTGCGCGCGATGATCGGAAATATCAACAAGGTCGAGCCGCGCTTCGGTTCGGCGCTGATGGCGTATGCGTTTTATCGCTCGCAGGCGCTGCAAGGATTTCCGGTTAGACGGCGATGCACTTGTGCGCAGCAGTCCGGCCGGCGACGAACTGGACTGTATCGATGCGGTCAATTCCGGCGTGCACACCTAACCGTCCGTATGCGCTACTACCTCGCAGCCGCTGTCGCAACGTGGTGCCGAGTCCTATGGCGGCCGGTTCAATCCGAGGGCCTGTCGGCACTCTACACGTCACCGTGGGTCGGACCATGAACACGTGGCAGACTCTCGGCCAGAAACCGCCAGTCGCTGCGCTCGCGTTCGCCTTCCTTGCGCGTGCCGAAGAACTGGATGATCATCTTGCCGTCGGCGCCATAGGCTTCAATGGACGTGACGTGACCGTCCCTCGTCGGCTTGCGCACGGCCCAGACCTCGCGGATGTGATGGGTCCTAAGATGCAGATGGAAGGTCTCGTCGAGCACATTGATCCGCGGCCCGATCTGCTTGACCGACTTGATCGGGCCGGAATGGATCTGGATGCAACCATGATTGCCGACAAAGCACATGATCGGCATCTCGTCTTCGGCCGCCTGTTGGAAGAGGGCGCCAACGGCATCATTGTCGAGCAGCCAGGCGTAATCCTCGTCGGCCATACGCATCGCCTGGCAGCGGCTGAGCTTCAGTGCCTTCAACATATGGTAGAACTGATGCACGTCGCTCAGCCCGCTCCAGTGCTCGCGTAGGTCGTCGACCGTGGCGGCTTGGTCTGGACTCACTGCGTTATCGCGCACCCCGCTCGCCTCGACCGATATGATCGGCTCCTGGTCGGAGGATGCGAGCTCTGCCGCCAGATTCTGATAGGCCTGCAGGTTCGAGGCGGGCCTGAGATGTACTTTGTGCATCGCCTCGCCGGTGGCATCAAAGAATTGCAGGCTGCGGCGGATCTCGGCTCCCTCGCGCTTCTCGACGGCGAAGCCATACGCCCACGCTTTCGGGAAGATGCGCAGGTCGATCTCGTCGCCGAGCACCATGGCATGCGGGTTGCCGGTGACCACTTTGTCGTAGACGCCGATCTTTTGGTGCACGGCACTTTGGTTGCGGGTGACCGCCATCACCTCGCCGACCGCTTCGAGGCCGGTCAGCAGATCATCGACGCGCGGCTCGATGCGCACCGCGCCGTGACCACAATGCGCCGCGACCAATTCGGCTTCCGAAATGGCCAATCGAGCGGCGAGATCATGCTCCCGGATTTTCGGATTGTCTTCGCACGCCCGCCGGATTTCGTCCGGCGATGGTTTCTCGCGCTGGTCCATGTCTTACCCCTGCTTCCACCTACGTGTGAGGATCAGCTGCACTGCCCGGGAATCTTCAGCCGATAAGGCGCGCCGAAACGCTCGACCCTGATCTGCTGCTGGCCCGTGAACAAAGTGTCGCTGGACAGCGTGCGCACGTCGTCGCACCCGCGCGAAAACCGGGGGTGCTATCGGAGCGGCGAGACCCGAGTGACACGTGCAGGCACATGCCGATGGAATCTCATCGAGCCGGTCGGTGGCCACCGGGCGGTGGTGAGCGATTGTGGGTGTTGTCGCAATCGGCCAATCGGTCATTCGGATGCCACGGGCGGCGCTGCTTCGCCAAACAAAGCGTGTCTGACCCAGTCCTGACATGTTGCTCCCTTGCTTCGCCGCATCGATCGCGAGGGCACCCACGACACGATTGTGGATCGGCAGTCTCTTGCCGCCTCGCCAGTGGAGCTTCAAAAACCGTGCCAATTGCGCCGAAGCAAGCTCAGAAGGAGTCTTCTGCAATGGTCATTGGTTTAATGTGAGTTCAGCCAACAACTCAGGCCCAACATCCCGCGTGGCGGACCCGACAAACCCGACAGTACGTGTCGGTTGGCCGACACCTTCGCAGCAATGGACTCACAAGAACCACCGCAGGGTCAGAGATGCCGCGCTGTGTTGAAACATTTTTTCGCTTTGGCACGGTGCATGCAACGTGATGCGCAAGCAGGTCCCGGACTGAGGAGAATGGAGCCATGATTACGCTCACCGACAACGCTGTTGCCGCCATCAAGACTGCTCTTTCCCGCGCCAGCGAGCCGGCGGAAGGCTTTCGCATCATGGTCCAGGCCGGCGGCTGCGCCGGCTTCAAATACTTAATGGGCCTGGAGAGCGTGTCGCGCGAGGGCGACGCGATCACCGAGACAGATGGGATCAAGCTGTTCGTGGACGCGGGCTCCCAACCGCATGTCGCCGGCATGACCGTCGACTTCCTCACCGGGCTCGAATCTTCCGGCTTTGTCTTCGATAACCCCAACGCGCGCGAGAAGTGCGGCTGCGGCAAGTCCTTCAGTTGATCGCCCGAAGCGCCTGTGCGGGTCCATGAAGCGATTGCCGCCGACGGACTCATTTGCGGCAGAGGAGGCTTATATGGCCGGCACAACAGATGTCCCTGTCCTCAAGAACAAGGCAAGGTCGAAGCCGATCTTGGGACCGGCAATCGCTTCAGGTAGGATGCAAAGAACGTCGCCTGCCGAAACAGTTCGGTTCCTGGTGGCACCCAAGCTGCTGGCGGCCAAATCGCGCCGCTGCGCCAAATTCGGCTTATCGATAACGTTGTCGTGTTCGGGCGTCCTTACCTGCGGGCTGACGGCGGCGACTGCGGACTTGTCCATGTGGACGCCGATCCGGTCTACGTCAAACTCTCGGGCGTCTGCGCCGGCTGCCAGTTCGGGCCCATCATCATCAACGGCATACGCCAGAGGCTCAATGAGGCGGTCGCGCGCTCGCGTCATTCCGGTCAACTGAGGATCGCACATGAAACCTGTCTACCTCGACAACAACGCAACCACACGGGTCGATCCTGAGGTCGTGCAAGCGATGTTGCCGTTCTTTAGGGAACAATTCGGCAACCCTTCGTCGGCGCACGCTCTTGGCGCCTCAGTCAGTGCGGCGGTGAGAAAGGCGCGGAGGCAGTTGCAAGCTCTGATCGGCGCGGAGTTCGACGATGAGATCACCTTCACCTCGGGTGGGACAGAAAGCGACAATGCAGCGCTTCTTTCGGCGCTCGAGGCGGCGCCCAACCGAACCGAGATCGTGACGTCCGCGGTCGAGCATCCCGCCGTGCTGACGCTCTGCGCGCATCTTGAGAAGACCCGCCGCGTCAAGGTGCACAGGATCCCGGTGGATTGCCGTGGCCGGCTCGACCTCGACGCCTATGTGGCCGCCCTCACCCCACAGGTGGCAATCGTCTCGATAATGTGGGCGAACAATGAGACTGGTGTGATCTTCCCCGTGGCCAGGCTTGCCGAGTTGGCCAAGGAAGCGGGCGCCCTTTTCCATACCGATGCTGTGCAGGCGGTCGGCAAGCTTCCGATGGACCTGAAGTCGACCGCAATCGACATGCTGTCGCTCTCCGGCCACAAGCTGCACGGGCCGAAAGGGATCGGCGCGCTTTTCGTAAAACGTGGCGTCAATTTCCACTCGCTGATCAAGGGGGGCCACCAAGAACACAACCGGCGTGCTGGCACCGAGAATACGCCCGGCATAGTCGGGCTCGGCATGGCGGCCGAACTCGCCTTGAAATTCATGGACGACGAGACCACACGGGTAAAGTCGCTCCGCGACCGTTTAGAGGACGGGATTCTCCAGAGCATCCCAAGCACCTGTGTCACTGGTGATCCCCTGGAACGGTTGCCCAACACCGCAAACATCTCCTTCGAACATGTCGAAAGTGATGGAATTCCACTCCTCCTCAGCCGCGTGGGCATCGCGTGTTCCTCCGGCTCCGCCTGCACCTCCGGCTCTCTGGAACCGAGCCATGTCCTGAGCGCGATGAAAACGCCACACGCGGCAGTCCGCTTCTCCTTGGCGCGGGACAACGGCGAAGCGGACGTCGACCAGGTGCTCGAGGTCATGCCGGCAATCGTGGAGAAGCTGCGTGGCTTTCCCAGTTCTGGGCCGGGTAAGCGAAGCTCCGAAGACGTTCAATCCGGTCTATGCCTGAGCGGCAGCAGAACAGGCTACCGTCCATGACCCGCCATGTCTTTCTCAACGATACGACCTTGCGCGATGGCGAGCAGGCGCCCGGCGTCGCCTTTACCATGACGGAAAAGCTGGAGATCGCCGAGTCTCTTGCGGCGGCCGGCGTCACAGACATCGAGATCGGCACGCCGGTCATGGGCGCCGACGAGATCGAAACAATTCGCGCCGTGGTCGCGCGGCGTCTCCCGGTTCGGCTCATGGCCTGGTGCCGGATGACGTCGCTGGATTTCGATGCAGCGATCGAGAGCGGCGTCCACGCCGTCAATCTATCGATGCCTGCGTCGGACATCCAACTTGCCGCCAAGCTCGGCCTCGATAAGGCGGGAGCGCTCCAGGTCATCGAGCATATGGTCAGGCGCGCAGCCGCCGCCGGCTTCTTCGTCGCGGTGGGCTGCGAGGATGCCTCGCGGGCCAATCGGGATCATCTCGCCCGCGTCATCGAGACGGCTGCACGCGCCGGCGCAAGCCGCGTCAGGCTAGCCGACACAGTCGGCGTTCTCGACCCGTTTTCGACCTTGGAACTTGTCGCCCAGCTCGTGGCGCAGTCTCCAATCGACCTTGAATTTCATGCGCACAACGATCTCGGACTTGCTGCCGCCAACACGCTGGCCGCGATCCGCGCAGGCGCGCGCCATGCGTCCGTCACCGTCCTGGGGCTCGGCGAGCGTGCGGGCAATGCCGCGCTGGAAGAGGTGGCCGCCGCGATGGCGGTCTTCGACGGCGCGGATACCGGCATCGAGCTGACCGCATTGCCCGACCTCGCCGCCCAGGTGGCTTGGGCCGCCCGCCGGCAGACCGCGGCCATTAAGCCGGTCGTCGGCGCCGATGTTTTCACCCACGAATCCGGCATTCACGTCGCAGGGCTGCTGAAGGACTCGCGTACTTATCAAGGGCTCGATCCGGCTCTCGTGGGCCGCTGCCGGCGTATCGTCATCGGCAAGCATTCCGGCGCCACTGCGATTGCCCATGTGCTGAGCGAAAGCGGTCGCGATCTCGACCCGGATCTGGCAGCCGCGATGGTGGCCCGCGTCCGGCGCGAGGCGGCCGAGACCAAATCGACCGTCACTGCAACTCAACTGGTCGAGCTCTACGATGGAATGTGCAGCGAGGCATCCCTCGCGGAGCTGTGCGGGTCGAGGTCAGCCGTGCGCGAGCGCACCGACACCACAGTTTTCCGACCAGGGAGAATGCAATGAATTGTTCCGCTGACAGCCGCCCCATCGATGTCACCGACATCCTCGCACGACTGAAGCGCCTGTCGGCTGCGGAGGAGTTCTTCGCAGTCCTTGGCGTCTCCTATGATCCGAAGGTGCTGAATGTCTCGCGGCTCCATATCATGAAGCGCGTGGGCCAATACCTTGCCGAAGAAGATTTCTCCGGTCTGCCCGACCAGGTGATTGCCGCGCGGGTGCGCGCGACGCTCGAACGCGCTTACGAGGACTTCGCGGTTTCCTCGCCGCTCACCCATCGGGTCTTCAAGGTGCTCAAAGACCACGATCCGAACAAACCTGCCACGCCGGGCCGCACCTTTGTCCCGTTCGACTCCGTACTGAAGCGGTTCGGACAGGAATGACCGCGACACGGGTTGCGACGCGACAATGTCGAGAAGCCGACAAATCCAGTCATCACCAGGCGCCCTCAGAAGCAACCAAGCGAAGTTCTAGGAATAGGGGGCAGCGCAAAACAGTTGGCACGAATGATGCGCACCAAAGAGATAACCGCCAAGCCCGCATCCGGACAGGAGCCCCCAATGCACATCGTAATCTGCATCAAGCAGGTGCCGGACTCGGCACAGATAAGGGTCCATCCGGTGACGAACACGATCATGCGCCAGGGTGTTCCGACCATCATCAACCCTTACGACCTGTTCGCCCTCGAAGAAGCCCTCAGACTGCGCGACTCCTATGGTGGCGAAGTCACCGTGCTCACTATGGGTCCGCCCATGGCAGAGGACGCGCTGCGCAAGGCGCTCGGTTACGGCGCCGACCGAGCGGTGCTCTTGACCGACCGCTATTTTGCCGGCTCCGACACGCTCGCGACCTCGTTCGCCCTTTCCCAGGCAATCGCGAAGGTTGGCGAGACGTTCGGCACGCCAGACCTCGTCTTCACCGGCAAGCAGACGATCGATGGCGACACCGCCCAGGTCGGGCCCGGCATCGCCAAGCGCCTCGGACTCGTGCAGTTGACCTATGTCGCGAAGATCGCCTCTATTGACCTTGCTGCGCGCGAGATCAAGGTTGAGCGCCGCTCCGAAGGCGGCACACAGATGCTGAAGAGCAGGCTCCCTTGCCTGATCACCATGCTGGAAGGCACAAACGAGATCCGCCGGGGCTCGATCCAGGACGCCCTGTGCGCCGCGCGCAGCCAGGTCTTGAAATGGAGTGCGGCCGACGCCGGCATTGAGGATCTCACCAAATGCGGCCTGCGCGGTTCACCGACGGTCGTCAAGCGCGTTTTCGCCCCTCCTGCGCGGGCGGAAAAGGCGGCAAAAATCGACACCGCCGAGATGGCTTTGCGCGATGTCGCTGACGAACTCATCACGGCAATCTTCACCCGCCAGCCGGCATTGGAACATGAGCTCGCCTTCAACGGCGGCGCGTGAGAGGGCAAGGATCAGACGATGTCGAACGCGAACCGAGAAACCCCTCGCCCTGCCGCCGGCCGTGCCGGAATAAAGAAGGAGCTGCCCGCGCATTTCAAGGACTACCGGCACGTTTGGGTTTTCATCGAGCTCGAACGCGGTCAGGTCCATCCCGTATCATTCGAACTGCTCGGCGAAGGCCGCAAGTTAGCAGACAAGCTTCAGGTCCAGCTTGCGGGCGTCGTGCTTGGACCGCCGGGAGAGGCCATCGGGAACGCCGTTGCCGAAGCCTTCGCTTATGGTGCCGACCTTGTCTACATCGTCGAGGAGCCGCTGCTCGCCGACTACAGGAACGAGCCTTTCACCAAGGCGATGACGGATCTGGTCGATACCCACAAACCCGAGATCCTTCTTCTCGGTGCCACCACACTCGGCAGGGATCTTGCCGGCTCCGTGGCGACGACCTTGCAGACAGGGCTCACGGCCGACTGCACCGAACTTGATGTGGATACCGACGGTTCGCTCGCCGCCACCCGTCCGACTTTCGGCGGTTCCTTGCTGTGCACGATCTATACGCTCAATTTCCGCCCCCAGATGGCGACAGTGCGGCCGAGGGTCATGCCCATGCCGCAGCGGGCGGATAAACCGGTCGGGCGTGTCATCCGGCACAAGCTCTCGGTAGCCGAGGACGAGATCGTTACCAAAATCCTCGGCTTCCTGCCGGATAGTCAGTCGGCAAAGGCAAATCTTGCCTATGCCGACGTCGTGGTTGCGGGAGGCCTCGGTCTAGGCGCGGCGGAGAACCTGCAGCTTGTGAAGAATCTCGCGCGAGCAATCGGCGCCGAGCACGGCTGTTCGCGCCCGTTGGTCCAGAAGGGCTGGATGCCAGCTGATCGGCAGATCGGCCAAACTGGCAAGACCATCCGGCCGAAGCTTTACATAGCGGCCGGGATTTCCGGCGCCGTCCAGCATCGGGTTGGCGTCGAGGGGGCGGATCTCATCGTGGCCATCAACACCGACCCGAACGCGCCGATTTTCGATTTCGCTCACCTCGGGATCGTCACCGACGCGATCCGCTTCCTGCCCGCACTGACGGAAGCCTTCACCCGGCGGCTGTCGCCCCACAGTCGCGACAAGCTTGCGAGCTAAGGGATGGACATGATTGAGGAACAATTCGACGCCATTGTTATTGGGGCCGGCATGTCCGGAAACGCAGCTGCTTACACCATGGCCAGCCACGGCCTGAAGGTGCTGCAGTTGGAGCGGGGTGAATATCCGGGCTCCAAGAATGTCCAGGGTGCCATCATGTACGCGAACATGCTGGAGAAGATCATCCCGGATTTCCGGGACGATGCGCCTCTCGAGCGGCATTTGGTTGAACAGCGGCTTTGGGTGATGGACGACACATCCCATACCGGGATTCACTATCGGTCGGACGACTTCAATGAGGCGAAGCCCAACCGCTACACGATCATCCGTGCCCAGTTCGATAAATGGTTTTCGCGTAAGGTGCGCGAGGCCGGCGCGACGGTTCTGTGCGAGACGACCGTGACGGAACTCATCCGTGACGCCAAGGACAGGGTGATCGGCGTCCGCACAGACCGGGCCGGCGGAGCCATCTACGCGGACGTGGTCGTCCTCGCAGAAGGCGTATGCGGACTGCTTGGCACGCGGGCCGGCCTGCGCGAGATGCCGAAGCCGCAAACCGTGGCGCTCGCCGTCAAGGAAATGCATTTCCTGCCCGAAGAGGTCATTGAGCAGCGGTTCGGCCTCAAAGGCGATGAAGGCTGCGTGATCGAGGCGGTGGGCACGACCTCCCGCAGCATGGCCGGGCTCGGCTTCCTCTATACCAACAAGGAGTCGATCTCACTGGGCATTGGCTGCCTCGTCTCCGATTTCGCCGCGATGGTCGAGAGCCCTTACGTCCTCCTCGACGCCTTAAAAACCCATCCTTCGATCCGGCCGCTGATCGCCGGCTCGGAAGTGAAAGAATATTCCGCGCATCTCATTCCCGAAGGCGGCTACAAGGCTATTCCGCAGCTCTTTGGCGACGGTTGGGTCGTGGTCGGCGATGCCGCGCAACTGAACAACGCCATTCACCGCGAGGGTTCGAACCTCGCCATGACCTCCGGCCGCATCGCGGCTGAGGCAATCATCGAGGTCAAGAGCCGCAACGGTCCTATGACCAAACGGAATCTCGCCCTTTACAAAGCCATGCTGGACAAGTCCTTCGTGGTCAAGGACCTAAGGAAATACAAAGACATGCCGGCCTTGCTCCACACCAATTCCTGCAATTACTTCACGGCTTATCCGCGGTTGATGTCGCAAGCCGCGCAGAACTTCATGCGTGTCGACGGCACGCCGAAGATCGAGAAGGAAAAGGCGACCACGGCGGCCTTCATCAAGGCGCGCTCGCGCTGGGGGCTGGTCAGCGACGCGGTCCGCCTTGCATTGGCGTGGCGCTGAGGGGAGACGAAATGACGATCGCAGTGACGAAGTCACGTGTCGAGGACAAGCTTTACCAGAACCGCTACTTGGTGGATTCTGGCCGTCCGCATATCAAAGTGCGACCGCACGAGAGGCCAAGCGCGAACTTGCTCGCGCTGACCCACGTCTGCCCCGCGAAATGTTATGAGTTGAACGACAAAGGTCAAGTGGAGATCACTGCCGACGGCTGCATGGAGTGCGGCACCTGCCGGATTTTGTGCGAGACCAGTGGCGAGATCGAGTGGAACTATCCACGCGGCGGCTTCGGAGTCCTCTTCAAATTCGGATGAGGACGCACGCACCGTATCAAGAGGGTCAATCTTGGTACACCTGAGGTCGCGACCAACGCCAAGTCTATCTTTGCTTGAATTGCCGCGCCACGAAGAGGCGCTCGTGAATACTGTGCTTTCACAATTCAGACTCAGACACGAAAGGAGGAGCACTCTGGACGACAACCGCTGAGGTGTTTCCATGGCTCACGTACCGCAAGATCGGGTCGACGAGGTAGCACCTCGGGATACCCGCCCTGAACCGCCCATCAAAAGCATGCCCCAAGCAGATATCGCGCTCAGGGGACTCTACGAGATATCGAAGGTGCTGACCGCCCCCAGCGAGCTGGAGATTACGCTCGCCAATGTCGTGAACATCCTGCCTTCGTTTCTGCAGATGCGTCACGGAGCAATCGTCGTCCTGGACGCTGAAGGAGAGCCGGAGATTGCCGCAACTGCCGGCAATACCCACGCACCTCAATCAGGCACTCGCCGCGTCATACCACAGGCCATAACAGATCAAATCGTCGCTACGGGGACGCCGCTCTTCATACCGGACGTCCGCAAGTCCCAACTATTTCAGGCTGACCTTCAAACATCTTCGAGCAGCGGCACCATCCCAATTGCCTTTATCGGTATCCCGCTAAAGGCTGATCATAAAATCCTTGGGACATTGTCGATCGACCGCGCCGGAGACGGCGCCACCGACTTTCGCGACGACGAGGACACATACTTCCTGACGATGGTCGCCAACCTTGTCGGCCGGACGATCCGTCTCCATCGCATCCTGAGTACAGATCGTCAGCGGTCTGTCCATGAGCAATGGAGACCGGAGAAATCGCCCAACGAGGGGAGGACCTACGACCCTGCCCGGCATGCGGATGTCAAAATCGACGGGATCATCGGGGAAAGCCCCGCACTCAAGCAGGTGCTCGAAACCGTCTCGGTCGTAGCAGGGACCAATTCCACCGTGCTACTGCGGGGTGAAAGCGGCACCGGCAAGGAATTCTTTGCGCAAGCCATCCATAAGCTCTCACGTCGGAGGAAGAAGTCTTTCGTCAAATTGAACTGCGCCGCACTGTCTGAAAGCGTTCTGGAGTCAGAACTGTTTGGGCATGAAAAGGGCGCTTTCACGGGTGCTATCTCCCAGCGCGCCGGTCGTTTTGAATTGGCAAATGAGGGAACGCTGCTACTTGATGAAATCGGCGAGATTTCGCCGGCCTTTCAAGCCAAGCTGTTGCGTGTCTTGCAGGAAGGCGAGTTGGAGCGAGTCGGCGGCACCAAAACGCTACAGGTCGACGTGCGCCTCATATGCGCCACCAACAAGGACCTCGAGACGGCCGTCATAAAAGGGGAGTTCAGGGCCGACCTTTATTACCGCATCAATGTGGTGCCAATCATCCTGCCTCCGCTCAGAGAGCGACCCGGCGATATTCCACGCCTTGCGAACGCCTTCCTCGACCGATTCAACAAGGAGAACGATCGCGCACTCGCCTTCGCTCCGTCGGCGCTTGACCTGATCTCGCAATGCTACTTCCCTGGTAACGTCCGCGAGCTGGAGAACTGCGTCCAAAGGACGGCGACACTTGCGCGTTCAAGGACGATCACTCCATCCGATTTCGCCTGTAAGAAGAGCCAGTGCCTTTCCTGGCTCCTCTGGAAGCGAGCCGACCGCTCGAATGGCGGCAATGCCATCGACGATCTCGCACGGGTCAACGCAGTGCCGGTCGGATTGCGGCTGCCGGCCAGTCGCATCGGTGCCTCCGCAGGCAAGGTATCTCCGCTTACGGCCGGCGATCCGAACGATCCCGCTTGTCCCCCGCGTCTGACGGAACGCGACCGGCTGATCGACGCGATGGACAAGGCCGGTTGGGTTCAGGCCAGGGCGGCTCGTATCCTCGGCCTCACGCCGCGGCAAATCGGCTACGCCCTGCGCCGGCATGGTATCGAGGTGAAGAAATTCTAGACGTTGTGATGACGTCAAACGTAAGCCCGGAGTAGTCTCCCTCACACTCTGCGCGCCCAAGGCTGGTAGCCTTCGCGACCCGATTTGCTTGTCCACTGTCGGAAGCCCGACAAAGGTGTGTCGGAGCAATCCGACGGAATCCGACACGAAAGCCAATTCGTGAACCAAAACCGCTCTTTGAGCTGGCATAGCTCTTGCGGTTTGAACTGCGACATTCACCCAGCAACGGAGCCGTTCGATGTCCGCACCGGCAATTTCGCTTGAGAGCCTCAGCACGACATTCGATGACCAGTTGCTTGCCACCGTGAAAGCCGGGGGCTGCGCGTCTTCGTCCTGCGGCTCGTCGATAAAGCCGGACGACACGGATCCGGCTATCTGGGAGAAGATCAAGGATCACCCCTGCTTTTCAGAAGAGGCGCATCACTATTTCGCGCGCATGCACGTCGCGGTCGCGCCCGGCTGCAATATCCAGTGCAACTACTGCAATCGCAAATATGACTGCGCCAACGAAAGCCGGCCTGGGGTGGTCTCCGAAAAGCTGACGCCCGACCAAGCGCTACGCAAGGTGGTCGCGGTCGCCAACGAGGTGCCGCAGCTCTCCGTGCTCGGCATCGCCGGACCGGGCGATGCCTGTTACGACTGGAAGAAGACGAAGGCAACGTTCGAACGAGTTGCCAGGGAAATCCCAGACATCAAGTTTTGCATCTCCACGAATGGGCTCGCGCTGCCGGACCATGTCGATGAGCTTGCCGACATGAATGTCGATCACGTGACGATCACCATCAACATGGTCGACCCTGAGGTCGGTGCAAAGATCTATCCTTGGATCTTTTACGACCATCGCCGCTACTTCGGCATCGAAGCCGCCCGGATCCTGCACGAGCGGCAGATGTTGGGTCTGGAGATGCTGACCGCGCGCGGCATCCTCACCAAAATCAATTCGGTGATGATCCCCGGCTTGAACGATGAGCATCTGATCGAGGTGAATAGATGGGTCAAGGAGCGAGGCGCGTTCCTGCACAACCTCATGCCGCTGATTTCGGACCCGGCGCACGGCACGCACTACGGACTGAGCGGGCAACGCGGCCCAAACGCAATGGAGATGAAGGCTCTTCAGGATCGTGTCGAAGGCGGCGCCCAGTTGATGCGCCACTGCCGGCAGTGCCGGGCAGATGCCGTCGGCCTGCTCGGTGAGGATCGTGGCCAGGAATTCACACTCGACCGGATTCCCGGCGAGGTCACCTACGATGCCCGCAATCGCAAGGCCTATCGGGAGCTGGTCGCGGAGGAGCGCCGTGATCACGTGGCGGCTAGGGGAGAAGCGATCGGATTGGTCAAGGCAGCGAGCCCCGGCAAGTCCCTTCTCTTCGCGGTGGCGACCAAGGGCGGCGGCCGCGTCAATGAACATTTCGGCCATGCGAAGGAATTCCAGGTTTATCAAGCCTCGCCGAGAGGGATCAGTTTTGTCGGGCATCGCAAGGTCGAGCAGTATTGTCTCGGCGGCTGGGGCGGAGAAGCCGCCCTCGATGGCGTCATCGCAGCGCTTGAGGGCATAGATGTCGTGCTGTGCGCCAAGATCGGAAACTGCCCGCAGGATCAGCTCGCCGACGCTGGAATCCAAGCCACCGACGCATATGCCCACGACTATATCGAGACCGCAATCAGCGCGATTTACGCGGCCGCGTCTGGGACCCCCGCACTCGCGGCGACGGCCTGAGCGCGTCTCATCCATTCGGACCAGGAGTTAAAATGGCTTTCAAGATCATCGCATCCCAATGCACCCAATGCGGCGCCTGCGAATTCGAGTGTCCCTCCGGCGCGATCAAGTTCAAAGGCGAGAGCTATGTGATCGAGCCGCAAAAGTGCACCGAGTGCGAGGGGGTCTTCGATGCGCAGCAATGTGCCTCGGTATGCCCGGTGCCGAAGACCTGCGTTCCTGCGTGACGGACATTGGGCTGCCGACATGGTCGGGGATGCCTTCGCAGGACGCCTGGAACGCCTTTGTTCACAATCTGCAGCCTCAAGAGAAATCAGGGAACGGACATGTCGCTCGGACGCGAAGAGGAGGTCGAAATCCGCAGGCCTCCACGATTCATGCCGGGAGAGCGGGTACGTGCCACTCGCCACATAAAGAATGACGGCACCTATCCTGGCAGGGAGATCGGCGAAAATCTCGTGCGGAAGGGCGACGAGGGATATGTGCGCGACATTGGCACCTTTCTCCAGCAGTTCTTCATCTATGCGGTCGAATGGATCGACCGTGGCACCGTCGTCGGCATGCGAGCGCGTGAACTGATGAGCCTCGACAAAGCCGAGGCGCCCTGCAGTGCTGAAAACAATACCAATGAAGGGACGGCCAGATGAAAGTCATGATCCGCAGGACCGATGCTGGCTTGTCGGCGTATGTCCCCAAAAAGGACCTCGAAGAGCCGATCATCAAGCTTGAGAAGGAAGAGTTGTGGGGCGGAACTGTGACGCTCAGGAACGGGTGGCGGCTCCTCCTACCCGATCTTCCACGGGATACGCGTCTGCCGATCACCGTCGAGGCAAGGAAGGTTTCCGAAGAGGACTGATGCTGCCCCTTGATAGGTGCGTCGCGAGGAAACGAGCATGAACACCATCCTGACATCGGGCCACCTCGTCATCGTGCGGGACAGTTTTGCCGAAAAGCTGCTTGACCTGGCGGAGGAAGCGCTCGCCGCCGATGAGGTGATCCCCTATCTCGGTCCGGGTCTTCTTGAATTCAACTGTGCGGAACCGCCTGTGCCGCATACGCCGGAGCTCGTTGCCGCGGCACTCAATGCGCGGGCGCCAGCCCCTTCCAGGATCCGCACCAATATGTGGTCGGTTGCGCAGTTCATCGAACAGCGCCGGCATCGCCGGACGCTTCAAGCTTGGATGACCGACATATTCGCAGCGCCGGTGGCGCCGACCCTCCTCCACGCCTGGCTCGCAAGGCTGCCGCTCTCCCTCATCGTCGACAGCTGGTACGACGGCGCGATGCGCACGGCTCTCGTAGAGACCGGCCGAACGGACGTCGTTGAGATACAAGGCGTCACGCGGGCGAACGAAATCCGGGACATTTGGACGAAAACCTACGATCTGTCCGGGAGGGAACTCGACCCCCGATCGGGGGCAAAGACGGTTCTCTATACACCTCACGGGAGTATTAGGCCGGCGCAAAACTTTCTCGTCGCAGATTCCGACTATGTCGAAGTCCTGACCGAAATCGATATCCAGACACCGATCCCAGACGTGGTGAAGGAAGGGCGCATCACCCGTGGATTTTTCTTCGTTGGCTGCCGCTTCAACGATCAGATGCTGCGCACCTACGCCAGGCAGATCATGAAGCGCTCCCGAGGTCCACATTGCGCGGTAATGGACGCGGAAACGCTGTCCAGAAACGAAGCGCGTTTCCTTGCGGCAAGCGGAATCACGGTGATCGACATGCCAGTAAGTGAAGCCGCGGCTCGGCTTATAGGAACGGGCACTGCTGCAGGTGGTGGACAGGATTAACAATGGCCGGCCCCTTTGATGATTTCCTTCGGCTTGCCTCGAAGGCGAAAAATGCAGTCGGGAATACACCCGTGAGCAGTGATGCTATCGACAGCGCAACGAACGCTCTGAATTCGTTGACCGATGTGGAAGCGGCGCGCTGGGGCCGGGATTTGAGTACGCTGTTGCGCATCACGCGTATGAATTTGCGGCATCCCTGGCAGGTCGCCTTCGCTATGGGCTCGACGATTATGGCGGCAATCCTCCAGTTGCTCATTCCCCAGCTTCTCGGCCGGGCTGTCGACCAGACCCAGACAGCCATTGGGGGCGGTGTCGCGGGGACCGCGGCAGGACAAGCGCTCTGGACCCCGGCTCTCCTGCTGCTCGCCGTCAGCGCGCTACGCGGCCTTTTCACGATGGCGCAGAACTATTTTGCCGAAGCCGTCGGGCATCATCTCGCGTACGAACTGCGGCTCGCCTACTACGACAAGATCCAGCGTCTCAGCTTTTCCTTTCACGACCGGGTCCATTCAGGCGATCTGATCACCATCGGAATGCTCGATCTCCAAGGCGTGCGGATGTATTTTTCCACCGCGCTCGTTCGCGTGCTCCTGCTCACCATGCTGATCGGGATCGGCGCCTACATGATGATCTCGACCGATCCCATGCTCGGCCTGGTCGCGCTGAGCTTCGTGCCTTTTGTCGCCTGGCGCTCATCGGCCACACAGCTTAGGCTGCGCGCCACCTGGCTCGACCTGCATGAGCGGCTTTCGGTACTAAGCCGCGTGATGGAGGAAAATCTCGCAGGCATCCGCGTGGTCCGCGCTTTTGCGGCTCAAGCCTATGAGATGCTGAAGTTCGACGGCGCTTCCAAGAACGCGCTCGACCTCGCCCACGACCGAGTTGACATCTACGTGCCCAGCACGTCGGCGATGACCTTGTCCTTCTTTTTCGCAATGGGATTGGTGCTCTGGATCGGTGGCAGCAGGCTCGTCGCTGGCGAGATCAGCGTCGGAACAGTGGCGACCTTCCTGACCTTCATGACAATCCTGCAAATGCCAGTCCGCCAGGTCGGCCTCATGGTCAATGCCTTTGCCCGCGCTTCTAGCTGCGGTTCGCGGCTTTTCGGTCTCCTCGACCAGGCGATCACAATCAGGGATGCTCTCGAGGCCAGACCGCTCGAGATAAGCGACGGCACTCTGCGCTTCCACAATGTCTCGTTTGCGTACCCCAGCGCCGAAAACTGCGCCATTTTGAAGAACCTCAGCTTTGAGGCCCGTAGAGGCGAGACGATCGCGATCGTCGGTCCGCCGGGTTCGGGCAAATCGACGATGGCTCATCTGGTCCCCCGCTTTTACGACGTGACTGGTGGCGCCATCACGCTGGACGGCCAGGACATACGTAATGTCACCCTCGCGACGCTTCGCAAGGCGGTCGCCGTCGTACAGCAGGATGCATTCCTATTCACCACCACGATCGAGAACAACATCGCTTATGGCGATCCCTGGGCGAAGAGACAGCGAATAGAACGCGCTGGCGAATTCGCCCAGCTCCACAACTACATCCTCGGGCTCCCAGCAGGCTACGAGACGGTCGTGGGCGAACGCGGCGTCTCTCTCTCTGGCGGCCAGCGCCAGCGTCTCACGATTGCTCGCACCATGATGCTGCGCCCCTCCGTCGTCGTTTTCGACGACTCAACGGCGGCGATCGATGCCGGCACCGAGCAGCGCATCCGCGCGGCGATGCGGCGCTTCGCCAAGGGTCGGGTGACGATCATCATCGCGCACCGGCTGAGTGCGCTTATGCACGCCGATCAGATCCTTTTTGTCGATAACGGCGAAATCGTAGAACGCGGCACGCATCAAGAGCTTTTGGCGAAGCGGGGACGCTACAGGGCCCTTTACGATCTCCAGACGCGCCCGGGTGATGACATTATGACCCAGTATGGGGGCGCCCGCTGATGGCGCAGGGCCGCGCCGGCGAACTCGAAGCCGAACGTGACGACGGCAGACGCCCTCCGCGCGCCGTTGTCGGCTCGCACCGCATCGAGGAGGAGATGTTCGGCCGGGCTTTCGACAAGAGCATCCTCCGGCGCATCTGGACCTTCGTCCGTCCCTATCGGGCCAGGGTAGTCATCACCATTGCAGCAATGCTGATCTTCACCGGGACGCAGCTTCTCATCCCGTTGATCATCCGCTACGCGATCGACCAGGGCATGAACCCGGCAAGGACCGATCGCTCAGCCCAGCTTGCGGCCGTCGGCGCGTTCGTTTTGGCGATTTTGGTCAATTTCGCTGCCGGCTACATGCAGGAAACCGTGGTTGGGAAAGTGGCCGAAACTGTCCTGTTCGACATCCGCCGCGCCATGTTTGGCCATCTGCAGAAGGTTTCGCTCTCCTTCATGGACAAGACCGAGGTCGGACGCCTCATGTCGCGCCTGCAAGGCGACGTCAACTCCATACAGGAATTCCTCGAAACCTCGGTATATTCCGTAGGCGATGTTGCGCTTCTCTTCGGCATCGTTTTCGTAATGCTGTGGCTCGACTTCCGCCTCGGCCTCCTGACGCTCTCGGTTCTGCCGGTCCTGGTGATCGTCCGCATTGTCTGGCTGCCGCGTGCCCGCGCCGCCTTCATGGCTGCACACGAGACTAATTCCGTCGTCAACGGCGCGCTGGCCGAAGCCATTCACGGCGTGCGCACCGTCCAGTCCATGGACCGCCAGCAGGTGAATTCCATTCTTTTTGACGACAAGGCCCATGCCAACCTCAGGACCCACCTGATCGCTGCCAAATATGCACTGGTCATGGTGCCTATCGTCGATGGCCTCACCGGCCTCGCCATGGCCGCCGTTATTGTGGTCGGCGGCTCGATGGTCATGAATGGCCGCATAGATGTGGGCGTATTGGTTGCCTACCTATTTTACATCCAGCGCTTCTTTGACCCGATCCGCTCACTCACCCTGCAATATTCGGTCATGCAGCGCGCCATGGCCTCAGGCAAGCGCCTGACCGATGTGCTCGACGTCAAGATCGATATTCAGGACAAACCCAATGCCGAGGTGCTTTCGCCCGAAATGGACGGCTCGGTCGAGTTCAGGGACGTCACCTTCGGCTACAATCCGAACCGTTCGGTGCTGAAAAATGTATCCTTCCGGGTCAATCCCGGCGAGACGGTCGCACTGGTCGGGCCGAGCGGTTCTGGCAAATCGAGCGCGATGGCCCTGGTCCACCGCTTCTATGATGTTCAGCAGGGCCAAGTGCTGGTCGGCGGACATGATGTGCGCGATCTCACCCAGGAATCGCTCGGCCGCCAGGTCGCCATGGTGCTGCAGGAGCCGTTCCTGTTCACCGGGACGGTCTTCGAGAACATTCGATACCACAAGACGGAAGCCACGCGGGACAAGGTGATCGAGGCCGCCAAGGCGGTCGGCGCCCACGACTTCATAATGAGCCTCGCCGACGGGTATGAGACCCAACTTGGCGAACGCGGCGACAACTTATCTCTCGGCCAGCGCCAGCTTATCAGTTTCGCCCGCGCCCTCGTCGCCGACGCCAAGATCCTCGTGCTCGACGAAGCTACCGCCAACATCGACAGCTACACGGAAATGCAGATTCAGAAGGCTCTGATAAAGCTGCTTGAAGGGCGCACTGGCCTCGTCATCGCCCACCGTCTTGCCACGATCCGGGGTGCCGACCGCATCATCGTGCTTCAGAATGGCCAAGTTATTGCGACTGGCAACCACGATCAGCTATTAGCCATGGGGGGCCTGTATTCCAAACTCTACAATCTCAACTACGCCTCCTTTGACGATATTCCAGAACACGATACGACCGTACAAGCCGGCTCCCAGACCTGACGTCTTGGCGGCCTTGTGGTACTGACATTGACCTCGGGCGTGCCGGCGGACACTCAGGCCGCCGCAGACGAGGAAGCAGGCAGCATTCATGCAAAGCACTCGCGCGGATCGTGAAGACCGGCTGCGAACGATTTCCTCCAGCGTCGTTATCCGACCGCGGTGCACGCCGCGACATCGGGCGAACTCGCTCCAGGTGGTGTCGCTCGGCGTAGCAAAGCCGCTCGCGAGCGCGCCCTCAACAGCGCCGTAGCGAGTGACGGCTTTGCTACCGCCGAGCCGCTGATGAAGCTGGATGCGGGAGCCGCCACCGGCGCCGCCACGGTCGAGAAGAACCTCTTGCGGCGGGCTATGGGCAACGACTAGCGCGAGCGCGACGAGCAGATGCGTGCCGGCATCGTGACGCGCTCGGCCATCATCTCCTTAGGATCGTGCAGTCTCACACCGTGCCCAGATGCCGGCCAACGCACAAACCTGGTAATCTGTGCCGCCGGCTCGTCGTCAGTTTGGCCTCCCTCACGATTTCCCAATCCCCACCACGTGCACGCTCGAGCAATGTGAGGGAGCGCTGTTACAACGATTTACCTTCGGATCAGACCGCGAATTTCATGGTCAGCCAAGTCGAGCCATGATTTCGGATTGAATGGTCGTCGCGGTGTATAGGGAAGCATCTAGCGGCAGATTCCCAAATGCCAGTTGACAAAGAAGGTAGTTAGCACCTGCCTCTTCCAACTGACTGAGCAGAGCTTCTCGCACAGACGCTGCTGATCCTACCACGCACAATTCACTCTCGACTGCCGCATCGAAGGTCAGCGGCAGGTTGGGTGGAGTGGGGATAGTGTTAAGCTCGTAAAGGAATTGGAAGCTCTTGAGCCATCGTTCGTAAGCAGGTGCCGCGAGCGAATAGGCATGTGTGTCACAACGCCCAACCACGACCATGCGGAGCAATCCAATAAATGGCGCTCGATCGCCCGCGCCAGCGTTGTCCTCTTGATAGGCGCGGAACGCATCAGTAGTTTTGCGGACAGAAGAGGAAGGTCCTACACACGCGATATTTGCTCCATTCGCAGCGGCCCAGGCTGCGGACTCGGGTCGATTGGCGGCGACCCATGTCGGCGGATGTGGACGCTGATGAGGTCTTAGCGTCAAAGGAACGTCATTGAGCTCAAAATGGCGGCCTTGATAGCACAGCGTGCCAACCTTCATGGCATTAACAAGTATTTCAACAAGAATTTCGCTGGCTTCCGCATAGCGGCCCGGCACCGCGTCCGCACCAATCCCGAAGTAACCCAATTCGATCGGGAGAGCACCGCGCCCTATGCCCAGTTCGAGCCTGCCACCGCTCAACTGGTCCAGCATACAGATCTCTTCGAACGCACGCAGCGGATGATAAAGCGCAAGCAGCATCACCAAGGGTCCGAGACGCAGGCGCCGGGTGCGCTGGGCGACGCTCGATAAGAACAGATTCGGCGATGGACCTCTCCCATGGGGGGTACAGTGGTGCTCGGCGAGATGATAGGCATAGAACCCTAGCTGATCGCACGCCTCTGCTAATATCAGGCGATCTTCGTACTGCCGGGCGATATCGAGGCCGTCCTCGTCCAGATGATCGAAGATGCCGAAGGCTAGGTTTGAAGGAAAGACGTTTGTCACTCGATTGTCCCCGATTTTAAAGAAAAATGTTGTCGTGCTTGGGTGACCAAGCAAGTCTAAAGATAGCAATGTGTGATATCGGATTAGCGTCAGCGTACCGAACGAGCAGAGCCTGACGCTCCCCTGCCCGTGGTGCCTGGTATGTTTAAGCTTCCAACTATATCGCGAGCGGCAGCAAGAAATGCATCCAATTGCTCTTTTGTGCCGATGCTGACGCGGATGCAATGTTCCAAACCATTGTCCGGAAAGTAGGCAACGAGTATCTTTTGCCTTTCCAAGGCTGCTTGCCACCATGAGCCGTCCTGTCCCGCTGGCACACGGGCTAGCAAGAAATTTGCGTGGGAGGGCGTTACGGAAAATCCAAGTTGCGACAGTGCGGCTGTCACTCGCTGTCGTTCATGTCTGATGTGCTTGTGGTTCTCTGCGTAGGCGCCGCGATGCGCAAGCACGCTGATACCAACCGCATGCCCGATCACGTTCATGTTGAAGACGTTCTGGATGTTGCGCAGCCTGCCAATAATCTCAGGGTGACCGAAACCGAAACCGACGCGAATGCCGGCGGCGGCATAGCTCTTCGAAAATGTTCTCAAGATCAGAAGGTTCGAATAACGGTTGATGAGGCGCAGCCCGTGATCGGGTGCAAAGTCGACGTAGGCCTCATCAAGGACGACCAGGCGATCCGATTGTGCCACGAGGCGTTCGATATTGCTTATCGAGAGGAATGTTCCGGTCGGATTGTTTGGATTGGCCACCAGAATGAACTTGGCGTCTTTTGCCGGACCGGAAAGCAATTGCTCCATTGGCAGCGAATGAGTTTGACATCCGATCTCGAGAAACTCAGCACCATGCAACATGGCAAGTTTGCGGTTGAACGAAAACCCTGGCGATATCATCGCCACCTTGTCGCCAGGGGCGAGGAAAGCTCTGTAGATGAGTCCGAGCAGTTCAGACGACCCGTTGCCTGCGATGACCTGATCCGTGGATACGCCATAGGTACTGGACGCTGCTTCCCTCAAGCTGATGTTATCGTCGTCCGGATACAGATACTGGCGATTGAGGGCCGCCACTGCACTTTGCATTATGATTGGCGGCAACGGAAACGGGTTCTCATTCGTATTCAGCTTGACAAAACTTTTGTCCGGCGCTGGTCCGTTGGACGGCAGAGCATCTAACTGTCGCGTCCCTTGCGGAAGAGACGAAAGCACAGCTTGCAGTTTTGCATCGGACATATTTTATCTCCGTTTCAGTCGCACAGGGGCATCCGTATGAGCTCGCAACGAGAGCAACATGGCGGACGGATTGACGATGGCAGCGTCGCCTTTCACAAGATGGTCGCAACGCCGGCTGCCACGGGAATTCGGCCAGGCTGTCCTCGGTCGGATCGACTTGACGCGGACGCGGATCTGCATCCCTGCGCGGGCCAAGCCGCTAAGCGGTCTCAGCTAATCCGCCTGAGTCATGCTTTCACAGACGCTTGACCTCGATGCCGTATTTCCTCAGCACGTAGCCAATCTGGCGCGGGGTCAGTCCAAGCAGGCGCGCCGCCTTTGCCTGCACCCAGCCACATCTTTCCATGGCAGCAATGACGCGCTCGGCGTCGGTGGTCCTCGCGCCCAATGAGTGGGTTGCTCCGGCAGGCGGGACTGTGGTGGCGGCCGAACGAGCGGCCGCATCCGGCGGCGTGGCCGGATTCACTGCCTCTGGCAGGATTGGCGCTGGTTGCAGCGCGGCCTTGCCCGATCTGCTCTTCCGCAGCGCCTCAGCAAAGCATTGGTCGTGGGAGCACGCAAAGTCGTTTCTCCCGATTGATAGTCCCTCCGCCAGGATCGCTGTCCGGTGCACGCAATTTTCAAGCTCGCGAATGTTGCCGGGAAATTCACATTTCATCAGTACTTCAATCGCACGCGGATCGAAGGTCAGCGTACGGCCGTTCTCATCGTTGAAATTCTTGAGAAACTCAGCTGCGAGGAGCGGAATATCGCTGCGCCTTTGGCGTAACGCCGGCACCAGCAAGGGAACCACGTTGATGCGATAATATAGGTCGGCGCGGAACTCATTCCTTGCAACCGCCTCTTCAAGGTTCCTGTTCGTGGCGGCAATCACGCGAACGTCGACCTTGATGGTCTGGTTGCTGCCGACGCGCTCAAACTCCTGCTCCTGCAGCACGCGCAGTAGCTTTGCCTGGAAGGAGGCCGAGATCTCGCCGATCTCATCCAGAAACAACGTCCCCTTGTCGGCGAGCTCAAAGCGACCCTTGCGGGAATTGAACGCGCTTGTGAAGGCACCCTTCTCATGACCGAACAATTCGGATTCCAGGACTGTCTCTGGCAGCGCTGCACAATTGAGTTTGATGAAGGGCCGCTTGGCGCGCGGCGACAACTCGTGAATTGCCTTGGCAACCAGCTCCTTCCCGGTACCGGATTCGCCTCGCAACAGAACCGTGGTCTTTGCCTTAGCTACCACTGCGATCTTCTCGAGCAGCGCGCTTAGCGCCGGACTATCGCCAATCATTCCCTTGACGTGAACCTTCTTGCGCTGCGGTGCAGGGTGCTTGACATCAGAGAATTGCGTTTGCAGCCGATCTTCCACCTCCGTCGGTCGTTCGCGGTCGCCCGCGGAGAAGCGGTGCAACTTGACTGTCTGTCCCACCATGTTGGCTATCATGGTGAGCAGCCGGACATCATAATCGAGCCGATACGTTGACCTGCTGTCCAAGGCGCGGTCGATAGTCAGCGTGCCTACGGCGTTCCCATCAACACGAATGGGAACGCCGATGAAGGACACGGTGTCGGAGGCCCCAAGCACCTCTATGTCAGCGGCAGTGAAGGCCGAATGCACCGCTATGTTCTCGGCGACGAGCGGCGTGTCCGTCGTCACAATCAGATCGATTGCCTTGCGCGGCAGGCGCATCCGGGAGCGCTCATCGCTGTTCTCGTCGCAGCCGGTGACTACGGTGATGTCCAGTACGCCCTCAGCGTCGAAGAGAGCGATGATGCCGTGCCGCATCTGCACAAACGAGGGCAGGAGATCGACGACCTTGGCCAACGTGACTTCGAGCCGGGCCGGGTCGGTGAGTACTTTCGATATTTCGAAGATGCCGATAAGCGCGTGCTCGTGCGATGGCACAAAAGGGACCGCGGTGTTCGTCTCGGACTTTGGGTAGCCCCTTTTCGCATCCGGAAGCGAAATGCGGCACTCGCTGGCATTTTGTTCTGATTTGGGAATGTTGTGGTGCATGTGATCCTCGATCTCGCGCCGTGAAATGCATGCCGGCGGCATGTGCGCCCGCGACGTCGCGGGCAAGCGCGAAAATGCTCTGACGTGAACTCGTGCCACCGCCGTGTGGTCGAGTGCAAAGCGGGTCGACCCCTGACGCATCGCTTGGCTCTCCCTCCACGAAGCTTGGCCACGTTCTCGGCTTGCACGGGGGCAACCACACGTTGATTTTCAAAAGACTGGAGCGAGGCGGGATAGTCAATCGAGCTTTCTTTCATTCGTGAAAGGAAACCTCGCGGCCTATGATAGAATTCATCAGTTCTAATTTTTGTCGGCGATGTTGAACGACAGAAATACGGCGCCGGCGATGCGGTGCCCGAGCGGCTGACCGCGCCGAGTATAAAATGCCGGGCCGTGCCATTGACCAGCGCCTGCAAACCAGGGGCGGGAGCGATAATCAATGCCGACGACACTGGTCGGTCGCGGCAACCGCCATTTCCTCGATATTGATGACGCAGATAAGGCGGCGGCGTCGCGTGTGAAGGCGCGAAGCTGGCGGTCGAGCGCGGCTTTCTCGGCGGTGCTCGGAACTTCTGAACCGCATCGTCGCGGTCAGCACCAGCGGCGTCAATCCCTACGTCTCGACGTCGCTTTCAAGCTGTCGCTGCAGCGGCAGCGCGGCAAAGAACACGGCAATTCTCCGCTCTGGTGCCAGCGATGCGGCCCTTCCCAAAGTCGGCAAACCGAGGAGCCCACCACGATGTGCAGCAAAACCGCAAGCCAGAGAGATCGACCGGCAATCTGCCGGAGAACATCAAGCGCGTGCTGGACGGCGGCCTTGTCATTCCCGTCTTGTGCCACCGCATTCATCCCATCATTGGCGAGCCCAACGTCACAGGTCATGCGGATCCATTTGGCATGGGTATTGCGGCGGCGTTGGTGCAGCGTTCGACCGGAGCGCCGCGATAGGGAGAAGCCCGGGAGAAGTCACGCCACCTTGATCCGGTCAGGGAGAGAGAAACAGTGTCAGCTGCACAAGTCCGCGGCGCGAGTCCCGCGCCCCGCAAACCCTTCTATGCCAAGCTTTACGCGCAGGTGCTTGCCGCCATCGCCCTCGGCGTCGCAATTGGCTATTTCTATCCGGGAACCGGCGAGAGCCTGAAGCCGCTGGGTGATGCCTTCATCAAGCTGGTCAAGATGATCATCGCGCCTGTCATCTTCCTGACAATTGCGACCGGCATTGCCGGCATGAACGATCTTCACAAGGTCGGCCGGGTCGCCGGCAAGGCAATGGTCTATTTCCTCACCTTCTCGACGCTGGCGCTGATCGTCGGCCTCATCGTCGCCAATGTCGTCCAGCCTGGCGCCGGCCTCAACATCGATCCGGCCTCGCTCGATGTCCAGGCCGTGAATACCTATGCCGCAAAGGCCCACGAGCAGTCGGTCACCGGCTTCCTGATGAACATCATCCCGCCAACGATTGTCGGTGCCTTCGCGGAAGGCGACATCCTGCAGGTGCTGTTCTTCTCGGTTCTGTTCGGCATGGCGCTCGCGATGGCCGGAGAGACGGGCAAGCCTGTCGTTTCCTTCCTTCAGGCGCTCATCGCGCCTGTCTTCAAGCTCGTCGGCATTCTGATGAAAGCCGCGCCGATCGGCGCTTTCGGCGCAATGGCCTTCACCATCGGTAGATATGGCATCGGTTCGGTCGTCAACCTCGCGATGCTGGTCGCGACGTTTTATTTAACCGCCTTCCTCTTCGTGTTCGGGGTTCTCGGCGCGGTCTGCCGCTACAACGGCTTTTCGATCTGTTCTCTTATTCGCTACATCAAGGAAGAGCTGCTGCTTGTCCTCGCAACGTCCTCCTCGGAGGCCGCGCTCCCCTCGCTCATGCAGAAGATGGAGAAGGCGGGCGCCAGGCGTTCGGTTGTGGGTCTCGTCATCCCGGCCGGATATTCGTTCAATCTGGACGGCACGAATATCTACATGACCCTGGCGGCCCTCTTCATCGCGCAGGCGACGAACACGGATCTGTCAATCGGCGATCAGGTGCTGCTGCTGCTCGTTGCGATGCTTTCCTCCAAGGGCGCTGCAGGTGTAACAGGTGCGGGCTTCATCACCCTGGCTGCTACGCTCGCCGTAGTTCCGAGTGTTCCCGTTGCTGGGATGGCACTGATACTCGGCATCGACCGCTTCATGTCCGAATGCCGGGCGCTGACGAATTGCGTCGGCAACGCAGTGGCATCCCTCGTCGTTGCCCGCTGGGAAGGAGAATTGGACCGAGCGCAGATGAAAGCCGCCTTCTGCGGTCATCAGCTTGCCGAGGCATCAAACCGGCTATCCTCCGCCGAGTAAGGGCGACGCACCGCGACCGGTTTCGCCAAGCTGGTCACATGACCTGAACGATCGACTCGCAGCCTCTAAACGGCGCCTCACGGACCATGTATCAGAAGCGCTAAATGTGTGAGTGCAAATCGTCGCCGCCCTAAGCGAATGAACCTTCCGTTATACCCGGCCGGTCTACGTCTGGAGTAGTCCGATACGCTGTCGATCATTCAGTATGCGGGCGTCTTCACTTTGCCCACCCGAAACCATTGTCGAATCGCGCTAGGTGACAGAGAGCCAGCCTGCGTCAAAAACCAATCAGAATAGGACCCATGACCAAGCGCCCCACAATTGCCGATCTCGCCCGCGAAGCCCGAGTCAGCGTAGCAACGGTCGATCGGGTTCTGAACGCCCGCCATCCGGTGCGCGAGGAGACCGCGCGGCGGGTCCACGACGCCGCCCACGCGATCGGCTATCACGCTGCCGGGCTCATCAAGCAGCGCTTGCGGCGAGACCTACCGTGCTACCGTCTGGGCTTCATCTTGAGAAAACCGGCCCAGCATTTCTACCAAGACTTTGCGCGCGAGGTCGAAGCGTCGGTCAATTTGGCCCAGTCCTTCCACGGCATTCCGCTCATCCAATTCGCCCCGTCACATATGCCGAGCGACCTAATCGCACCGCTCAAGGATTTGGGCGCACGCTGCCATGCGATCGCGATGGTGGCACCGGACCACCCAAAAATTACAGCAGCGGTTGAGGACCTCAAGGCCAAAGGCATTCCCGTTTTCTCGCTGCTTTCCGACTTCGCCGCCGGCGTGCGACAGGGCTATATCGGCCTCAACAACCGCAAGGTGGGGCGCACGGCCGCTTGGATGGTGTCCAAGGTCGCAAAACGGCCCGGCAAGGTGGCGGTGTTTGTCGGTAGCCATCGTTTCCAGGGGCACGAGCTCCGTGACGTCGGCTTTCGCTCCTATTGCCGTGAGAACGCGCCGACGTTCGAGGTGCTCGATCCGCTTGTGAACCTGGAGAAACGGCAGGTCACCTACGAGGCAACGCTTGATCTCATGCAGCGGGAACCCGAGCTCGTCGGCTTCTATGTCGCCGGGGGCGGCATGGAGGGCGCCATCTCCGCGGTCCGGGAAGAGGGTAAAAGTCGCGATCTCGTCGCGATCGTGAATGAAATCACGCCGGAATCTCGGGCGGCACTCGCTGATAACATCATCACGATGGCGGTCGCCACGCCAATGCGCCGGCTTTCCCAGGAGCTGATAACGCTGATGACGCGGGCTATCGAGACCGGCACTGCTGAAACACCAGGACAGACATTTCTGCCGTTCGACATTCATCTGCCGGAAAATATATGAAACTGATGGCTTCTATCGTAAGCGGGGAAGTTTCCTTTCATAAATGAGAGAAAGTTGATTGATGATCCCATCCACGCGGGGTAGCCGCACCCCAAAGGACTCAGCCGCGGCCCAGGATGAAGCGCCAATTGGGTGAACGGATCGGCCACGCGTTCAGGCGGAAGCGCGAGGTAAATTGCCTACATCCGCAGCGTCAATCGCGACCGGCTTCATTGCCAACATCTCGACGTTGTCGGTGCAGGGCGGTGTCGTCAAGGATGCCTCACGCCAGTAGCCGAGCGAGGCCGGCACAGTCCATTGGGATTGACCTCGTCGACCGGCATCTCCTCGCCTGGCCGCGCGTGAAAAGCCGCGGCAAGGCCGGCAAAGTTGGCATTTGAGTGGGGCTAGACATCTTCTGGGACTTCGCACGCGAAATCGGAGGCGGCAGTCAACTCAGCACCAACCGGGCATGTGTTCTGCTCGTTCCTGGCCCTCGTACTCAGCAAGGAACTGCGCCGCTCTGCCCCGAATGGCAACCGCTCCTCCGCGACCGCCTCCAGGAGCCACCATCGAAAAGGATGGTCGCGTCGTCACCACCACGTCACGGCAAAAGTGGGCAACGTCTTGAAGGCAGCTGGCATCGCTCTGCGACACAGCTCGACAAACAACTCGCCTGAGATCACCCCCAAAAAGGTAGTGGTAACACGCGCCGGCGCGCGCCTAACATGCTGATTAATGACATTATTCTTACAGCCGGTGTTTAAGTGGGGCTAAATCTCTTCTGGGACTTCGCACGCGAAATCGGAGGCGGCATTCAATTCGGTACCAACAACGGCAAGGTCGGATCCGGCGTGCCCGAGACGCTCAATAGTTTCAAGCAAAGGCGCCAGGCGAGATGCCTCCTGCAACATCATTTCCCGCATCCACAGGCTTGCCGGATCAGTATTGTGAAGCGCAGGCCATTGGACGGCCTCCGTGAATGCGGGATGAGGAAGTGGCGGCGGAAGTCCGACAATCCGCAGGGGTGTTGTTTTTGCGAAATGCTGCGCCAGCCGTAAGGGCATGGTCCCGATGCGGTTGGTGCCTGATACAACGGGCGGGATCATGCTAAAGCCCTGTACGACGACCTCGATACGTCTCTCGAAACCGTGCTCGAGCAAATACCATTCCTCCATGGTGGGCTGCCGGGTGTGCCTGAATCTGAGCACAACATGCCCCATGGACAAGTATCGCTCGAATGTAAGTGGCTCTGACAGCTGCTTGTTCGTGCCGCAGCCTACGCATACGAGCATATCTTCGAACAGGGCTGCGCGAGGATGTTTCGACATGAACACTTCCGGCATAATCAGAAAATGAACGTCGCCGCGCCGGAGAAGCTCCTCGGGGTCGTCGGAAATAGGCAGACATTCGAAGCGGACGGCGGGAGCTTCCCGCGCAGTACGCTCTACGATCTTCTTAAAAAATACGAGCGTGAGGTAATCGGAAAGCATGATTCGGAAGAGACGATCCGATTGGGCTGGGTTAAAGGCGTCCCAGGAAATAATCGATAGCTGGATGTGCAGCAATGCGTCCCGGACTGCTGGGGCGAGCCCCTCCGCGCGCGGTGTCAAAATGAGCTCGCGGCCGTTCATCGCAAATAGCTCATCGCTGAAATAGGCGCGTAACCGAGCGACGGCGGCGCTCATGGCCGGCTGGCTCAGGTTAATACTCCGGGCCGCCGCGGTGACTTTACGTTCCCTGATCAGAGCGTCCAGCACAACGAGGAGATTTAGATCCAGCCCCTTAAAACGCATGTCCTGATCTATCCAGCGTGTGGATGGGTATCATCTAAACAATCAATTTTACGAATTTACGAACCATGCATTAGAGGAACGTAAATGACCGACGTCAAGCTCAAATCGACGGCGCCGCAACACGGGCGGGAACATCGAAAGAGCTCATTTGCGAGCCCGACCGGCTGGCTCACCTTCGCTAACGACAACGGTTGAGTGCAGTCAAACAACGCCGCCGCTTTGGCCGGGTAATGCGGCCCGCAAGAAACCAATAAGAAAGAGAGATCCTGAATGCGCTCGCAGGTGCAGTGGAAGTTGTGCTGGGAAAATGAGTTGCAGCTCTCCGACCATGTCGAGCTCGCCAAGTTCTTTCGAAATACCTATGGGCCGACTGGGGCGTGCAACGCAGAACCGTTCGAAGGTAGTCGAAGCTGGGCCGGAGCCAGGCCTGAACTCCGCGTAATCGCCTATGATTCGAGCGGTGTAGCGGCCCACATGGGCATACTGCGCCGTTTCGTCAAGGTTGACGCGGTCGATCTATTGGTGGCTGAGCTGGGCCTGTACGGGGTACGTCCGGATCTTGAGGGCCTCGGAATCGCCCATTCAATCCATGTCATGCTTCCAACACTGCAGGAGCTTGGCGTTCCATTCGCTTTCGGAACCGTCCGGGACGCGCTGCGGAATCATGTTGAGAGGTTCGGGCGGCGATACAGCCCTTTGGCTGTTTTGTCGGGAATTCGCGTGCGCTCCACCCGACCAGAGGCGCGCCTCGACCTGCCGCCCACACGCATCGATGACGCACTCGTCATTGTTCTGCCAGTTGGACGACCGATCAGCGAATGGCCCACCGGCGCGATGATCGATCGGAACGGACCAGAGCTATGAGCCGTCCCGATTGCTTATACGAAGTGCGCCGTGAGTGCTCTGACGGCACCGGCCGTCGCAGCGTTTATCTGACGTTCGACGACGGTCCCAATCCACTTTTCACACCGGAGATTCTGGATGTGTTGGCAGAGCAGCGGGTGCCGGCGACTTTCTTCGTCATCGGCGCCTACGCCTTAGAGCACCCGGATCTAATCCAACGAATGTTTGCAGAAGGGCACGAGCTAGGCAACCACACGATGACTCATCCGGATCCGTACAAATGCGGCTTCGGCGAAGTGCAACGTGAGATCTTTGAAGCGAACGGCGCCATCATGAGGGCGTGCCCTCAGGCCTCGGTGCGCTATATTCGCGCGCCCTACGGCGCCTGGAGCGAAGAAGTCTTCACAGCGTCACAGATCGCCGGGCTGACGGCCCTCCATTGGTCCGTCGACCCTCGAGATTGGTCTCGCCCTGGGGTCGACGCGATTATCGATACCGTGCTCGCCTCTGTCCGGCCGGGCGCAATCGTACTCTTGCACGACGGATGCCCTCCCGGCGAGTTGAGCCAGGGCGCTCACGCCGGTCTGCGCGACCAGACGGTCACGGCGCTGTCCCGTCTGATTCCAGCACTTCATGAGCGCGGATTTGTAATCCGCTCACTTCCTCAACATCACTGAACAAACGAGATCCCATGACTCTTCTTGGTACAACCAGCACTGTGGCCATTTCGCTTTATGCACTGCTCTCGACTACTTATAAGAGCATGCAGGGGATTTATGCTCTGCCGACAAACGACTCATCGGCGTTGGAGGATCTCGTCGGCTCCGATCAACTGCCCAGCGTGGATGTCATCGTCCCCTGCTTCAACGAGGATCCGCGCACGCTTTCAGAGTGCCTGGCTTCCATTGCAGACCAAGAATACGCCGGAAGACTTCGGGTCTATGTGGTTGATGACGGTTCTGGAAATCGCGAAGCCGTAGGAACTGTCCACGAAACCTACGCGCGCGACCCTAGGTTCGACATCATTTTGCTTCCCGAGAATGTTGGAAAGCGCAAGGCACAGATCGCCGCGATACGCCGCTCATCCGGGGATTTGGTGCTTAACGTTGATTCAGACACGATACTCGCGTCCGACGTCATTACCAAGCTTGTACCGAAGATGCGAGATCCAGCGGTCGGCGCAGTCATGGGTCAGTTGACGGCCAGTAACCGGAGCGAGAGCTGGCTGACCAGGCTGATAGACATGGAGTACTGGCTGGCTTGCAACGAGGAGCGCGCGGCACAGGCTCGCTTCGGTGCCGTTATGTGCTGTTGCGGCCCATGTGCCATGTACCGCCGGTCTGCGCTCCTTTTGTTACTGGACCAGTACGAGTCGCAATTTTTTCGGGGCAAGCCAAGCGACTTCGGTGAGGATCGCCACCTCACTATCCTCATGCTGAAAGCAGGCTTTCGAACCGAGTACGTTCCGAGCGCCATCGCGGCCACAGTCGTTCCGAACAGACTCGGACCGTATCTGCGCCAACAACTCCGTTGGGCACGAAGCACATTCCGGGACACGCTGCTTGGGCTGCGCTTGCTGCCCGGCCTCAATAGCTATCTCACGTTGGACGTGGTCGGACAGAATCTCGGGGCGCTACTCCTCGCCCTATCGGTACTAACGGGCCTCGCACATTTCGCACTGACAGGCACTGTGCCTTGGTGGACGGGCCTGATGATTGTGTCCATGACCATAGTCCGATGCAGCGTGGTAGCGTTTCGTGCTCGACAGTTTCGATTTCTGGGCTTTTCCCTGCACACGTTCATCAACATCTTTCTCTTACTTCCCTTAAAGGCCTACGCGCTGTGTACATTGAGCAATAGCGATTGGCTGTCGCGAAGCTCTGCTGTCGCTACATCGAACACTGGGGGAAAACAGGCCCCCACCCAAACTCCGATCACTGGATCAAGCAGGGCAGAATTCTCACCGCATGCGGCTCCGCTTCGCAGGCTCAATCTTGGGCGGGATTCTTCGGGATTAGCGCTTTCGGGCAACATTTGCGGCGACGAGTGATCGCTGATTACCTAGGTGGACGAGAGGTGGACGAGTTTGACCCAGAACATGAATCATCAGTTGCTCGATCGGGAATTGGCCGCAGACGATCCGTGGCGCCTCGACGGCAATCCGTTCGAGCGGGAGCGCCACACGCAAATGCTCCAGCTGGCGCTTGCCCAAGGCTCCATTACAAATGCCCTCGAAGTCGGGTGCGCTGCCGGCGCATTCACGGAAAAACTAGCCCCCTACTGCCAAGGGCTCACCGTCATCGATGTCGTGGCGCAAGCGATTGCTCGAGCACGTCAACGGATAAAGGAGCCGCCGCGCATCAACTGGATAGTCTCCGATGTTCAACAGTTTTCGACCGACGAGTTGTTTGACCTGATCGTTGTGGCGGAGGTCCTATACTACCTCGAAGACATAGCCGAGATGCGCGCGGCCGTCAAAAACCTGGTGCGGGTGCTTGCGCCAGGCGGGCATCTGATCTTCGGATCGGCAAGGGATGCTAATTGCCGTCGCTGGGGTCACGCCGCTGGTGCTGAGCCGGTCATCGCCATGCTGAACGAAACGTTGTTCGAGGTAGAGCGTCTTGAGTGTCGGGGCGAGTCGGTCAACGAAGACTGCTTGCTCGTCCGTTTCCGGAACCCGCTTTCCGCTTCCTGATGAATCGAATCTATCGCCGTTAACGTGGAGACACTATGCGCATCTGTGGTACCAAGCTGACCCATGATGGGGCGATCGCCCTTGTCGAGGATGGACTGCGTTGAGCAGGAAAAGCGGCACAACAATCCGCGTTACCAAACCATCGATAATCTCGACGCAATTGTCGCCGCTTTGGCGGAACAGGGGCTAAATCCTTGTGATGTCGATCAGTTCGTTATCGACGGCTGGGATGGCGAAGACGAGTCACAGTTTCAGGTCCGGCAGGCAACCGAGCAACCGCCGGTCGAGGCGACCCTCTAGGTAAAATGAACCCATGTCCACGGTAGCGATCGATCTTACTGAGGTAAGCAAAACTTATGACAAGCTCGTTGTCGACAGACTGTCGTTCCGCGTTGCGGCGGGGGAATGCTTCGGGCTCTTGGGACCGAACGGTGCGGGCAAAAGCACGATTGCGCGTATGGTCCTCGGCATGACATCGCCTGATGCGGGGAAGATTACTGTGCTCGGCGCTCCAGTGCCGGCGCGCGCGCGTTTGGCACGTATGCGCATCGGCGTGGTCCCGCAGTTCGACAATCTTGATACCGCGTTCACTGTACGCGAGAACCTGTTGGTGTTCGGGCGCTACTTCCGGATGAGCAGACGCCAGATCGAAGCGGTCATACCGTCGCTGCTTGAGTTCGCCCGCCTCGAGAACAAAGCGGATGCGCGCGTCGCCGAACTGTCCGGCGGCATGAAGCGGCGCCTGACGCTCGCGCGTGCGCTGATCAATGACCCGCACTTGCTGGTGATGGACGAGCCGACCACCGGCCTCGATCCGCAGGCCCGCCACCTGATCTGGGAACGGCTGCGATCGCTGCTGGCGCGGGGCAAGACTATTCTTTTGACTACCCATTTCATGGAAGAGGCCGAGCGGCTGTGCGATCGGCTGTGCGTTATGGAGGAGGGGCGCAAGATCGCCGAAGGCCGCCCGTCCGCACTCATTGACGAGCAGATCGGCTGTGACGTGGTCGAGGTCTACGGCGGCAATCCGCATGAACTGGGTGCGCTGATCCGGCCGTACGCACAGCGCATCGAGGTGAGCGGTGAGACGCTTTTTTGCTATGCACCCGATCCGGAGCAGGTGCTGGGGCAGCTACGCGGGCGCGCGGGTCTGCGCCTTCTGCAGCGTCCCCCCAATCTCGAGGATGTGTTCTTGCGGCTAACCGGGCGCGAGATGGAGGACTGAACAATGGGCGAACGTTATGCGGCGGGCATGCCCGCCAATGCGTGGAATTGGGTCGCGGTTTGGCGCCGCAACTATCTTGGATGGAAGAAAATCGGGCTTGCATCGGTTCTCGGCAACCTCGCCGATCCGATGATCTATCTGTTCGGTCTCGGCTTTGGCATCGGAACAATGATAGGTCCTGTTGAGGGCACTTCGTACATTGCGTTTCTCGCGGCTGGCATGGTTGCCACAAGCGCGATGGCATCGGCGACTGCTGAAACGGTTTACGGGAGTTTCGGCCGCATGGACAACCAGCGCACCTGGGAAGGAATGCTATGCACTCAGCTGACGCTCGGCGATATCTTACTCGGCGAATTGGCGTGGGCAGCCACCAAGGCCCTGATGGCGGGCACAGCAATCACTATTGTTGCCACCACGCTCGGCTACACATCGTGGCCATCCATCCTCTGCTTGCTGCCAGTCATCGCTCTCAGTGGCCTCGCCTTCGCGAGTCTAGCGATGGTCGTCACGGCGCTTGCGCCCAGTTATGAATATTTCATATTCTATAATACGCTTGTTATAACACCCATGCTGTTCCTTTGCGGCGCGATGTTTCCGGTCAACCAATTGCCCGGCGCTTTTCAGGACGTCGCCTCCTTGTTGCCGCTCGCACATGCAATTGACCTCATTCGTCCGGCGATGCTTGGCCGTCCGGCCGGCAGCATGGGCCTGCATATCGGCGCGCTTTGCATATACACGGTTTTGCCGTTCTTCCTATCGGTTGCTCTATTTCGTCGTCGGCTGATGCGTTGACGCTACTCACCATTCGTAAAATTGATTCTTTGGGCGATACCCATCCACGCGTCGGATAGGTCAATACATGCGTTTTAAGGGACTCGATCTAAATCTCCTGGTTGTGCTGGACGCTTTGATCAGGGAGCGTAAAGTCACCGCCGCGGCCCGCAGTATTAACCTGAGTCAGCCGGCCATGAGCGCCGCCGTCGGTCGGTTACGCGCCTATTTCAGCGATGAGCTATTTACGATGAACGGCCGCGAACTCATTTTGACACCGCGCGCGGAGGGGCTCGCCACAGCAGTCCGGGAGGCATTGCTGCACATCCAGCTGTCGATTATTTCCTGGGACGCCTTTAACCCGGCCCGATCGGATCGTCGCTTCCGCATCATCCTTTCCGATTACCTCACGCTCGTATTTTTTAAGAAGATCGTAAAGCGTGCTGCGCGGGAAGCTCCCGCCGTCCGCTTCGAATGTCTGCTTATTTCCGACGACCCCGAGGAGCTTCTCCGGCGCGGCGACGTTGATTTTCTGATTATGCCGGAAGTGTTCATGTCGAAACATCCTCGCGCAGCCCTGTTCGAAGATATACTCGTATGCGTAGGCTGCGGCACGAACAAGCAGCTGTCAGAGCCACTTACATTCGACCGATACTTGTCGATGGGGCAGGTTGTGCTTAAATTCGGGGACACCCGGCAGCCCTCCATCGAGGAATGGTATTTGCTCGAGAACGGTTTCGAGAGACGTATCGAGGTCGTCGTACAGGGCTTTAGCATGATCCCGCCCCTTCTATCAGGCACCAACCGCATCGGGACAATGCCCTTACGGCTGGCGCAGCATTTCGCAAAATTAACACCCCTGCGGATTGTCGAACTTCCGCCGCCACTTCCTGCCGCATTCACGGAGGCCGTCCAATGGCCTGCGCTTCACAATAATGATCCGGCAAGCCTATGGATGCGGGAAATGATGTTGCAGGAGGCATCTCGTATGATTACCCCGCCTAAGAGCACCGGACGTCTCAGTTGTCGGCCGACGACCCCTCGGTTATGAGAGGAGGCATGGATGGCGATTGGGATTGGGCGATTCCTGCATTGTCGAGAACGATGCAGGGAGAGCAGATCCTTCAGCCTGAAGAGGTGGCAGCGATGCTGCCGCTGCATGAGCTTGGCTGGGGAACCGACGGGCGAACGAATTCGGGTGCGCTCGCAACACGGTGCCTCGGTATCTAAGCGAGGGCGGGACTGTTCCGTTTCGCAAGCCTGTGCGGCCGACCGCGTTTGACGGACTGGACGATTGGCTGCGGGAGCGCTTCTTCCCCCATGGCTCGGGCTGGATGACGATCTCGACCCGCTCCAGATGCGCCGGGAACGCCTTGCGCGGTCGCGCAGCACGTCGCGGCTCGCCTGTCGGTCTTGCGGCCTCGAGCTCGGACTCAATCGCGCCGAGCCCGGTCTGGATTTCGAAGGCGAAGGCCTGCTGGGCACGTTCGAGCTTCTCGGAGCTGCGACCGAAGCGGCGCGCTCCAGCTGCTTGACGATCCCATGAAGGTCGGCGATCCTCTCCTGGGCACGCTCGTTGAGTGTCGCCATCCGGACGATCTCGGCCTTGAGTGTTTCGCTCCGGAGTTGTTGCAGTTCGGCCTTCTCCGCCGCCATGGCGACGAACATCGCCTTGAGCGGATCGATTTCGTGGGGACGGGCCGAAGCGCTTCTCGTCATGACGCCGACAGGAGCTTGTTTTACACGGCCTGAAGCCCGCCTTTTGCGCCTGAGTCACTTCGCCACCGCCTTCCGGCCGGACGCCGTCGCCGTTCGGCTCGAACGCGCGTCCAGTCCATGCCTTCGACGAGCGCCATCAGTTTCGGCGCGGCAAGCCGATCACGCCGTTCTCCGCCAGCGGAACTTGTCCTCGTCCAGCGCTCACGGTGCGGGTATGCCGGCGTCGAGCAAACAGAGAGAAGTTTGGGGCCCAACCAGGACGGCCCCGTTACGAAGTTCGTCCTAGTCTAGTCCCGGTTTGAGTGTCGAATCTTCATCGATTGCATCGGCGACCAGCGTCCCCGCCGCCTGCGAGCCCGCAACTGCTCAGCAGAAGGAAGTGAACGTGAGTGCATCCATTTCGTAAATGCGTGTCTATCCAAGCAATCGATTTCTCTAATTATCCGATGAGGAATATGAAACGCGTCAGGCAGGGTGCATCATTAGGAGTATTTTCGATGGCAAACATTATCGAGGGTGGCCCGGGTTCCGAAACACTCCTCGGCACCAAGCTTGAAGATTGGATGGAGGGTTTCGGGGGCAATGACTGGATTGACGGTCGTGGCGGCAACGACGAGATCTCGGCTGGCGCGGGCAGTGACCGAGCCCTCGGCGGCGAGGGTAACGACCGCATCTTCGGCGGAGATGGCTGGGACGATCTCTCCGGCGACAACGGCCGCTTCAACGCGCGCATCTCCGGTGAGGACAATGACAGGCTCAGCGGCGGTCCCGGCCAGGATGTCGTCTACGTGGGTGACGGCCAGGACACGTTGACCGGGGGCACCGACAGTGACACGTTCGTGTTCCAGTTCCACAATCCGGTGCCTGGGGTCGTCCCGAGTGTCGGGTCGAAGCCGGACATTTCCACTATCACCGATTTCAACCCGGCGGAGGACAAGTTCGCCTTCGATGCGGTGGGCCTCTACAACGACGGTTTTGGCGCGAACTTCGTCAACAACGCCAGCATACAGTCCGGCTACCCGGTGAGCAGCTTCTACAGTGGTGCGGCCTCGGGTGCGAACGGCGAACACGTCGTGGTGATCACTGGCGAATCTTTCAACTCTGCTTCTGAAGCCGCGAGTGCGATCTCCGGCGAGCACGCCGGCGACATCATTGTCTACCAAAGCAGCTACACCGACAGAGTCGCAACTCTGGCCTATGTCACCGCCGACAACAGCGCGCATGAATTCGTCCACCTGGGCGGTGTGGTCACCGTGGCCGACCTAGGCCTGACCGCGTCGGACTTCACCTTCGTTTGATCCAGAAAACCCATACGGAACAGCGCCCCGCCCCCCTGGGCGGGCGCTTTCCGTTTCCGCTACTTGCGATGGGCCGGGGCGCCCGGGAGCAGTCGCAGCGTGTACAGCTTGACGAAGCCCTGCACGTCGCGCTGGTCGTACACCGAAATCTCCCTGAAGGCGTGGAGGCGGAAGCCTGTTCGGGCCCTTGCGGCCGGCCACGATGACGTTGCCCTTCCAAACCTTCAGCCGGACGGTGTTGTTGTTGACCCGCTCCATTAGATGCCAAACCAAACACATTCGGCGGGAGCACTGATCCTGAATCAGCGAGCGGATGCAGTCGGTTGCCGCTCGGGGAGCAATATAGGGAGCTGGGTCGCCAGATCCTCACGGAGACCTACGTGAGTAACCATTCCTTGAAGGATTCAGCTTTGAGACCTTTCCCTCTGACTTCCGCTATTTGGGGAATTCTGTTGATCAGCGGCGTGGTCAACGTGCTTGCGCTGATCTCGCCGCTGTTCATGCTTCAGGTCTACGACCGCGTTCTGGCAAGTGGCAGCGTATCGACGCTAGTGGGGCTCGTCGTGCTTGCTGCAGGGCTTTATGCGTTCCAATGCCTGCTCGACGTTTTGCGCGCCCGCGTGCTGCTGCGGATTGGCGAGCGTTTCGATGAACAGTTTTCCGGACGCGTTCACGATGCGATCGTTCGCCTTCCGCTTTTAACGCGCATGCCGGGCGACGGCTTGCAGCCGCTACGCGATCTCGACAATGTTCGCGGATTCTTAGGTGGAAACGGCCCGACAGCGTTCTTCGATCTGCCATGGATGCTGCTTTATCTTGGCATTTGCTTCCTCTTTCATTTCTGGATCGGCATGACGGCACTTGTCGGGGCGATCGGTCTCACATCTCTGACACTCCTTACCAACACTCTCTCGCAAGGGCCGATACGCGATACCATTGACCACAACATGGTACGCAATGGTCTACTGGAAGCAGCGCGCCGCAATGCCGAGGTCGTGCAAGCTCTCGGTCTCGCAAAGCGGATCGCTGCCCGATGGCACAAGGCCAATGCCAAGTATCTGGCCGCCAACCGGAAAGTCGGGGACGTGGCAGGTGGGCTGGGTGGCATTTCAAAGTCGCTGCGCGTGCTGCTGCAATCGGCCATTCTTGCCGTCGGCGCGTACCTTGTCATCAGGCAGGAGACTACGGCCGGGGTCATGATTGCCAGTTCGATCACGATGGGGCGTGCGCTGGCTCCGGTCGATCTGGCCATTTCAAGCTGGAAACCCTTCCTCATGGCGCGCCAGGGTTGGGCGCGGCTGGAGGACCTCTTGGGAAAGGTTCCTGAAACCGCTCCTGTTATGCCAATGCCTGCACCTGAACGCGAACTCCGCCTCGAAGGCGTGACAATCGTTCCGCCCGGCGAAAGGAAGCCGACCGTGACCGGCCTTGCGTTTGCCGTTCAGGCGGGAAGCGCACTCGGGATCATCGGTGCATCGGGTTCGGGCAAGTCGACACTCTCGCGCGCCATCGTCGGCGCATGGGCGCCGGTCGCCGGAAAGGTTCGCATCGACAGCGCAAGCCTCGATCAATGGGACCGGGAAGCGCTAGGCCGTCATATCGGCTATTTGCCGCAAGGTGTTGAACTATTCGACGGCACCATTGCCGAAAACATCGCTCGTTTTGAAGATAATCCTGACCCTGAGGCTATTGTCACCGCGGCGAAAGCAGCGGGCACGCACGAACTGATCCTCCGATTTGAGCACGGCTACGAAACTCCGATTGGTGAGGCCGGATCGGCACTTTCCGCCGGGCAGCGCCAGCGTATCGGTCTTGCCCGTGCTCTTTATCGAGACCCTTTCCTTGTTGTGCTGGATGAACCCAATGCCAATCTCGATGCGGAAGGCGAGGCTGCGGTTGTCAAGGCGATCGCCTCCGTGCGCGAGCGCAAGGGCATTGCGGTTGTCGTTGCCCATCGGCCGAGCGCCATCCGCGCCGTGGATTTGGTGTTGGTGATGGAAGGTGGACGGCAGCGAGCATTCGGTGCGCGTGATGAGGCGCTTTCCAAAGTCCTTAAGGGGGCAGCGATGGCATCAGGCGCTGGGGTCAAGGCCATCGAGTCTACACAGGATAACGAGCGCGCTGACATGGAGGATCCCGGTGTCCGGCATTCATCAGAACAATGACGTTTCCAGGTCCATTCGCCGGCACCTGGTGGCGGGCCTGCTGGCGAGCGTGATCTTTGTGGGAGGAGCCGGAGCCTGGGCGGCCTTCACGAATCTCTCCGGCGCGGTTGTCGCGTCCGGACACTTTGTCGTCGATTCCTATGTGAAGAAGGTGCAGCACCCGACCGGCGGGGTGGTGGGAGAAATCCTGGTGAGCGAAGGTGATAAAGTAAAAGCCGGCGACATCCTCATGCGGCTCGACGCCACCCAGACGCGCGCCACTCTCGCTGTAGTCACCAAGCGGCTCGATGAGCTGGCCGCCAACCTGGCACGACTCGAAGCTGAGCGTGACGATCTGGCGGAGATCGCCTTCCCGGACTGGCTGCTCGCCCGCAGAGATGTTCCGGACGTAGCTTCGGCAGTACATGGCGAGACGCGGCTGTTCGAATTCCGCAGACAATCCCGCGACGGAAGGCAGGCGCAGCTAGCGGAACGCATCACTCAATATGAGCACGAGATCGAGGGGCTCAAGGCGCAGGCAATCGCTTGTGAGAAAAGCACCGAGATCCTCCAAAAGGAAATTGCTGCCCTGAGTGGGCTGCGCGACCAAGGCATTGTCTCGGACCAACGCTTGAACAGCCTGAAGACGCAGGTTGCCACTTTCGGCGGCGAACGCGGTGAGAAGATTGCACATCAGGCACAGACGGCAGCCCGCATAGCCGAAACGCGCCTGCAGATCCTGCAGATCGATCCGGATTTCAAGACGGAAGTCGGCCAGGAGCTCAGAGAGGTTCAGGCGCAGGTTGGGGAGTATGTTGAGCGCAAGGTGGCGGCTGAACAGGAGCTGCGACGGATCGATATTGTCGCGCCGCAGTCAGGCGCCATTCAACAACTCGCAGTTCATACGGTCGGAGGAGTGATCACGCCCGCCGATCCGATTATGCTAATCGTGCCGGAAGGCGACGATCTTGTGCTTGAAGCACGAATCACCCCGAAGGACATCGACCAAATCCAGCTTGGTCACAAGGCCGTGCTGCGGATGTCAGCCTTCAATCTGAGGACCACGCCGGTATTGAACGGATATGTCAGCCGGATCGCAGCCGATCTGGCGACGGACGAAAAAAACGGCGTTTCGTATTACCTGGTGCGTCTGTCGGTTCCGCATGCGGAACTGACGAAGCTCAAGGACCTGACGCTCGTGCCCGGCATGCCGGCCGAAGCGATGATCCAGACGGGCGAGCGTACGGCGCTTTCTTATTTTGTGAAGCCGCTGTCGGACCAAATCAGTCGCGCATTCCATGAGGAATGAAAGTAATCCACAGAAATATTTTGTTTGTATTCTTGTTGGTTGTTACGCATGCATGAGAGTCATAACCGTCTGAAAACACAGCCATACTTTCCTCAGTTGGATTGCGCCTCTGACTCAGATTCGTGGTTCCACGGTCATTTTGCCCTTCCAAGTCGCCGACCATTCAGTTCTTGGCCTCGAGCGCATTAAGATACCCATCATCGTACACAAAGGCTGGAAAAGAGTCCGGTGTCTTGAGCGATCCTGAGGTCTGGAGACCTAGGGTGAGCCTGCAAGCACAGGGCCAGGACATGATTGAGCGTCTGCAATATTCGGACAGGTACATAGGAAGACAGGCAGGCGTCAAAAACGCGCTTTCAACGCGCTAAACCGATGCTACGCACCCCGAGCGTCTTGCCGCCCTCGCTCCCGCCGGTAGGAATCAATCGCGAGCAGGCTGCGACGTTCATCGGCGTAAGCTCAACGACCTTTGATGAAATGGTCCAGGACGGCCGGATGCCGCAGCCACGAATGCCGAGCAAGGGGCGCATTGTTTGGGACGTCGAGGAACTTGTATTGGCGTTTCGAAAGCTCCCTCACCGCCAAATCGGAGGAGCACCAAAGCTTGACGAAGATTCGCCGCCACTAGACAATCCTTGGGATCGAAAACCACGAACATGACGGATGAGCCCGTGAAGGTCGATCTTAAGGGCGTAGTGAAGGACACTGATCGCCACGGCAATGATCGGTACTATTTTCGCGCACCGGGTCGGAAGAAGGTCCGGCTCCGTGAACCGACCGGCAGCGACGAGTTCCTCGAGGAACTGCGGTGCGCGCGCGCCGAGGTCACTTATGTTCGGCCCGGCACTCTTCCCGAGATTTGCCGGCGCCTCCCCAAGCCTTCTGAGCCAGCGAAGAAAGGCACGTTGCTGTGGCTTTGCCAGGAGTATTACCGTCGGGGCGGCACGGAAATCACCCAAGACACTATGGCGCGCCGACGAGCAATTCTGGAGCGCGTATGCGAATTACCTCATCCCCTCGAAGGTGACCCGGATCCTCAGTATCCCACCAAGGGATCTCTGCCATTCGCCGGTATGAAACGGTCTCATGTTAAGGAGATCAGGGACACCAGGCTCGACGCCCTTGGCGCGGCAAACAATATCGTAAAAGCCATCAGCGCGATGTTTGAGTGGGCAAAGGACACAGAGATTCCGGGCGTCGACTCCAATCCCGCCCGCGGCATCAGACGGCTAAAGAGCGGCGACGGCTGGCACCCATGGGACGTGTCGGAGATCGTTCAATATGAGAAGCGGCATCCGCTGGGTACCGCAGCCAGACGTGCGCTCTCGATCTTCATGTTTACTGGCCTGCGGTTGTCCGACGTCGCGATCTTCGGTCGACAGCACATCACGCTCGTCTACAACGAGGAGACCGAGCAGTGGGAGAAGTGGATCAGAATTAAGCCTGGGAAGACCAGTCGTAACAAGGATGCGGTGTTGGTGGAGCTCCCGCTTCTGCCCGAACTAGAGGCGGAACTTGAGCACACGCCCTCCGACCAGATGACCTTCCTGGTCAATGAGTATGGTCGCCCGTTCTCGGAGAACGGTCTGGGCAACAAGATGCGCCAGTGGTGTGATCAAGCTGAGCTGCCGCACTGCAGTGCTCATGGAATTCGCAAGGCCGGCGCGACGATCGCCGCTGAGAACGGCGCGACGCACGAGCAGCTGAAGGCGATATATGGGTGGACTACGTACCAGCAGCCCGACCACTACATCAAGAAAGCGCGTCGCCGGAAGGTAGCGAGAGCGGCGAAATACCTGCTGGTTATCGATCGAAAAGAGAACAAAATTGTCCCAGTTTCTGAGGGGGTTGAAAGAGGTGGGACAAAAATGGCCAAAAAATCCAATTAAATCAACGGCCACAAAAGCCAATGGTGGGCCCCGGAGGATGCTTGGAAAGGAAGCCAAGCGGTTAGGGATCAGTGGGATCGCGAAGTATTCAAATCTCTTCCAATGTTTTTCGATGTTTTTGTCCCGCTCACAACGGGTTTGTTTCAGCCAGCTCGACTACTGACGTTCGTGCACGGCGAAGAAGAACCCCTTGCTGTATCATATGAGAGCGTCGCGGTAACGCCAGAAGCGGCAGTAGGAGAAATAACTGCGGACGACTCGAATAGGGCCGATTTTGGACTGTCGGCTTTTTGCATGGAGCAGGCTAAAGGTTCCGTCCGCCAACAGCCACATACAAGCCGCAGCCGCCACGGCGCGTTTCCCGCCAGCATCACCTTACCCGCCGTGGTTTCTGCCTCTGCTGCATCGGCGCCTCGGCCATCGCGGCAGGTGGCGGACGGCTCAGCCCCCGCGCTGCCTATGCGGAGGCCAGGGGCATTGTCAGCTTGATCAAGGACAGCGCCACCACGTCGCCCATCACGGTCCACAGGCTGCGCAACAATGTCGGCGTGCTGGAGGGGTCGGGCGGCAACGTCGCCGTGCTGACCGGGCCGGATGGCAAGATGCTCGTGGATGCGGGGATTTGGCGTTTCGAAACAGCAGATGACCAAGTCGCTGCAGGCCATTTCCGCCGACCCCGTGCCCCACCTGATCAACACCCACTGGCATTTCGACAATGCCGACGGCAATGCCTTGGCTGGCGCCGGCGGGCGCAAGGATCATCGCGCAGGACAACACCCGCAAATATCTGTCGCAGGTGCAGCGCGTCGAGGAGTGGGATTACAATTTCCTGCCGCTGGCCGCCGACGGCCTACCGACGGACGTTTGCGACGAGAGCCACGATCTCGAGCTCAACGGCCAGTCCATCGCGCTCAAGCACTACGGTCCGGCCGACACCGACAGCGATATTTCCGTCACCTTTGGGGAAGCCGACATCGTGCATGTCGCCGACACGTTTTGGAACGGCGTCTACTCCTTCATCGACTACTCGACCGGTGAGCATCGAAAGGATGATCGCGGCCTCGGATGCCAATCTCGCGGCGACGACCGACTAGACGATCATTATTCCCGGCCGCGGACAGCCGGTCAGCAACAGCACCGAGTTGCAGGCTTCTCGCGATATGCTTGTTGGCATCCGGGACAACGTCGCCAAGCTTAAGCGCGAGGGCCGCACGCGCGACGAGACTGTCGCAGCCAAACCCACGGCCGCTTTCGACGCCGTGTTCGGAAACTTCGTCATCGACCCGGCCTTTTTCACCCCCTGGTCTACGAGGGTGTCTGACAGAAGCCGTGCAAAGGGAGGATTGCCATGGGCAAACTCCGCGGAAAGGTGGCCGTTACTACCGGCGCGGTCTCACCATTCACCTCGCGCAATCATCCCGCGAACAGCGCCTCAAGCTCGCAGCCCATCTACGAAAGCACGGCCAGTCTAGCCTCGCTTCTCATTGAAGACGGCGGCTACGTCATCGACGGGCGCGTCGTCACTACAAGAAATCTGTGCCACGAGAACGATCCCATATTTACTTTTGCCAAACTCACTGGTAACGTCTACACAAGAGGGGCGGTACACTGAAATGTACTTGCTGGATCAACTACTTCTCAAGCATGGAGTAGAGCCATCAAGGTTCAACGAGCCAGCAATTTTGCCGGTGAGCTACCTCTACGCGCACGATCGCAATGCTTTCAAGATTATTAATGAGCTCGATCTGCTTGGTGTGGGCCTTGAGGCGTATTCAAAGCTGAAACTAGGCAGAAAGGTCCTGTTCTTTTTGGACCACTATAGTCCAGCACCGACGCCCGAGACAGCAGCACTGCATGCGCAACAGAGAGCGGTCGCCAAAGCACTTGGGGCACCCATCTTTGACGAGGGTAGCGGCGTGGGGCACCAACTCGCGCTCGAGACGTCAGTGCGCCCAAATGACATTGCGGTTGGTGTCGACAGCCATACTTGCACCGTGGGAGCAGTCGGTGCGCTTGGTTTGCGGATGCCGCCCGTGAGCGTTGCCGCTGCCATGGTGTCGGGCACTGTAGAGTTTTACCGACCAAAGATCATCCGGATACAGCTCCTAAATAGTCTCGAACGCCCGTCAACAGGTAAAGATGTGGCATTGTTCCTTGCGGGCCTCGGCCCTAGGCGTTTTGCCGATGCTCTATTGGAAGTGGGTGGCCCCGGTCTGAACTCGCTTGAACTGCCCGATCGAATAACGCTGGCGAACCTCTCCACAGATCTCCACGCTCGAAGCGTCTTGTTTGAGGTCGACAATGTAATAGTAGATTCTCACAATATTTCGGACGAACATAAGACGGAGTGCTCACTCGACGAGTATACGGATCGGGTTGTGGTCGATTTGGCACAAATTCCTCCGTTCGTTGCTCGTCCAGGCGGCATTCACAATGTCGTTCCACTCAGTGAGCTGAGAACAAGATCAAGAGTTGACGTAGTGGCCGTAGGAAGTTGCACAAACGGCCAGTTTGAGGATTTTGTGGCTTTCTGTAACGCTCTAGGTAACGATAGAATCGCTCCACATGTGCGTGTAATCGTAACTCCCACATCCGGCACGGTGCTGAAACGGCTCAGCTCAAGTGGTCTTCTTTCAAAGCTTATTGAGCTTGGAGCTACAATAAATCCGCCAGGGTGCGGCCCTTGCATGGGACTACACCAAGGAATACTTTCAGATGGAGAAATTTGTGTCGCAACCGGCAGCCGCAATACGGCTGGGCGGATGGGATCGAACAAAGCGGAAATATATTTGGTCAGCCCTCGAACAGCTGGGCTAGCCGCGATTGCTGGTTACATCGGTCATTAAATGTATAGGAGCAAAAAATGACAAATATGGTGAAATCACTGCCAGGCGGCAACGTCTTTGTTGTTGAACCGGGTTTCAATGGCGTAGTCACGCCTGACGATTTTCGCGCGCTCACAGAGCCAGCGAATCCCGAACTATTCGACGACGACTTTCTTACCGCCACGGAGAATAAGGGGCCATTCATTATGGTACTGGGTTCTGGGTTCGAGACCGCCGACGTTACGGGCGGTCTTGGCGCCTGCGCAGGTCTTGCCAGCGTTGAACAGCTTAGATTTTTGCAAGGGCGTGGTCTCTCGACGATCGTCATGGCTCGGTCACACCCGGTTTTGGTACAGAATGCCAGAGCTGTCGGTCTTGACGTCGTTGTTGGTGGCGTCTGATGCTCCGCGAAGTTCGAATCGAGGTGAACAAGCGCTGTAACCTAGCATGCGCTCATTGCTACACCGACAAAAAGGGGTCGCTTGCTCCTATTTCAACTATGGAAGATGCGATTGCTCAAGCTAAATCAATGGGAGCGACGGATCTCTCACTGACCGGCGGAGAACCATTGTTGGATCCAGAAAGAACGCTGGCGCTTGTTCGTGCTGGGAAGGCTAACGGAATGAGAGTGCGATTGAACACAAACGGGTGGTTTGCCGACCGACCGATGCAAGAGAGACTTCACCAAAGTGGCCTGACTGAATTGCAAGTGAGCATGAGCCACGCGGATCCAGAAGCATTTGACCGTTTTGTCCGACGCAAGGGGGCGTTTGAACACGCGCTGTCGGCTATTACTACATCGTCTAACCTCAGGATGCAGGTTACAGTGCGATGTACACTGATGAATAGCAACGTCGACCAATTACAGCCTCTCTACGAACTGACCGCTACAGCAGGCGCCACTTCCTTCAAGATTAGGGCGTTGGTGGAAGTTAATGGGGTTGCTGATCTTGAACCTGAGGTGAATGAGGCGCGAAGGCTTCTTGCGATTGAGGCTCTCAAAAAGAGCGCCGACAGTCGTCGTGTACCAATAAGCTTCGCAGACGAGGGTGAATTCGAACTAGGCTCTCATCCCTATGTGGAGCGTCTCGAATGCAAATGTGGCGAATTGGCGGTTTTTATTACGGCAGAGGGTGTTGTGACACCTTGCCCGTTCCTGCGAGAAGATAGTCGGTATTGGTGCGGCGACATAAATCGTCAACCCATCGGCGAAATAATGCATTCGGACACCTACCGACACTTCGTCGGTAACCGCACTTCGGGTTCATGCGGGAACGATGCTGCCTGTGCCTGCAAGGCAAACCGTGTCTCAGAGCCAAGTCACGCCGCCTCAACATCGCGGCACATTAAGTTGCAATAGTATGTTGTCTCCGGAAGATCCGCGATGGACCCTTTTGCCCGAGGCTGACAGTACTCTCTATTTGCACATGCCGGCCGACCAGAATACAGACGATATGGTCTGTGGTCCGTTTCGTTCTGCTGGTAGCGCGATCGAGCGCAGTGCTCTCACCTCAATTGACGACACACGCAGGCGAAGGCTGGTAGCTTACGAGCAACAGACTGCGGAGGAGAGCGCAAAAGTCAAGGATCAGCGCAGAGAGGTAGACCTTCGACTGGAATACGTTGGAAGTGCCCCGGATGAACTTGTTCGCTCTTACCACGACGCAGTTCTGGCTGTTGAGGCGTGCATACCGTCTATTTTCGGCGGTGTCGTCTGCTCGATGATGCGAATAGTAATCAGTGCATACATCTTGGATGCCAAAGGTTGGATTGTTGCGACAGCAAGGGATAGAGAGAAGATCCCTGGTTTGTCGACCCCTTTGTGCTATCTAAGGTCCAATCAAGACCGTATCGAATGGTTCGGCGATGAACTGGCCCCCCCGACATCTAGCGGGAGTATGGCTGTGGAGTTTCACTCCCTGGTACAAAAGCCAGGTCTGTTGCTACATACTCATCCTGTGTTTGCTGTCCTGCTGGATAGACCGGTTCAAAATTCTCATCTTTTGACAAGCGCACCGCGCAGTTCGGCATTTGCTGAGGAAATTGCAAGAGCCGCACTGGAGCATCGAGTTGCATTCCGGCCGAAGGAAGGAATTTGGACATTCGGTGGGTCCAGCGCCGATGTCGTGGGAGCTACGCGCACGTATCAAGCGGGTGCGGTGGCAGAAATCTTGGCAGAACTCTCTCTATAGGCCGATCTCGACACATTTGAAGATAGGTTGGTCAATCCTACCCATTCACTAGCGCGTCGCATAGACGCTCTCGACAAAACACCACGTGTGCATGGTCATTACCTCTTCAAGGGTATTAAGTTCTCCGGGCGATCCCGTTGAAATACGCCTCTAGTTCGCTAAGGCACTGATTGCGGTCATTCAAATCCGTTCGGATGCTCGGTCCCTCGCACAAAAGCCGCCGGTCCTTGTAACGCGCCAGGAAATCCTCGTGCCAAGCGGTTGTTTCAGGTTTTTCGGCTTTGCGCTCACCAAGGCGTAAAAGTGTCGCCGGCAGGTCGCACCAGAGCAGTGCCGTTGGGATCCAGAGTCGCCAGCGAGCCCTAAAGAAATCGGCTGGTAGCAGCGTCGCGATCGTCAACCACCCTCGGTCCAGCACTGCCGGCCTGCCTGCTGCACATTCCAGTGCTTCGGTGATGCCGCGCAACCCTGCATTAATCACGCCTTCGCGGTCGCCGCTATCGTAGGCACGCATCAACTCCCCGCCATGAGGATTGCCGAAAGGACGCAAATACTGCGCACCCACCATGTCCGCCAGCAGCTTCGCCAACGTCGTTTTGCCGGCTCCATCATGCCCGTCCAGCGCCATTATCCGATCCGTCAACCTGACACTCCTAATAGGGGTACAGGCGCACGATCTGCTGCTCGTCGTCGAGCTCGAACCAGTAATGTCGATGCGAGGCCTTCTCAAGTACCGCTCGTGGTTCGCCAACAAGTTCCATTTGCCCTTTTGGTGATACCCGTGATCCCGAATTACTGGGATCGGGTCGGAGCAGAACACTATCTTTTTGCATGGTCACAGCCACGCGCGTTCCCTTGCCGGGTTCCATCCGCAAAGTTTTTCGCGCTGAGAGCGGAAGCGTCAGTACTCCGCCGGGCGATATTTTCGAACTCCGGTTCTTAATGGTCATTATGGGCATCAGGACCTCCTCTCTCTTGTGCGACTACCTATGATGCGAACATGATCTGATACAGTTTCTCATACTGATCCAGAACGGCGGCTGGCTCACCGCCCGACCGCCACTGGTCTTTGTCCAACGCCTCACTGTCATCGGCGGCGCGACTTCGCACGCGCATGCAATCGGGACTAATCTCCCCGAAAATGACGGAGCCCGTGCGATCGACGAAAAAGCATATGTCGATGAGCTGAAGCCCCCGTTCGGCAAACAACTCTTCTAGCCACCCGAACGTGTCGCGTGCCAGTTGCTTGGCGCGCGCGCAATCGTCGATCCAGATGCTGGCGTAGTCGTCGGGCAGCGGCTCGTCTGCCAGACGCTTGCCATTTTCGTCTGCAAGAGGATTGCGCCAGTCGAAGCATACGAGCGGCGTCTCGAAACGGCTCCAGCGCGCCAGCGGCGTTCCACCGAAAGCAGTCTCATGGGCCTCGGTGTAGCGATAACGATGCACCGGGGATCCAATGTGGTAGCGCTTAACGCGAACCTCGAGATTGCCAGGTGTCACGACATGCTCCGCGAGAAGAAGCCCCTGGTCACTGTCGACCAAGCCAAGGAACGCATTGGACAAATGCCGGGGACCAGGTCGTCGGGTCATTGCACGGAAAACTTCGGCACAGAACATCGTGCGCACGCGTTCGGTCCCTGGGACAATTCCGTACCGGTTGTTGGTGAAAGAATATACCGACGGCAAAAACCTGGCGAGCGCAATTCTGGGTGTGAGAAGGCGTACCTCCTTGCTTTCTCCAACCGCCAGAAGTTTCAGTTCGCCGAACGTCACGGAAAGACCGCGCAGGACCTGTTCGAGCATAGAATCGGCACTGCCGACGAGGTGAACAGAAATGACTTCTCCAGACGGCCCCTCGATGGTGAATCCGTCCGGCAGGCCGCCTAGAAACCTGACGGGGAGTTCAAGATCGGCGCACTGATCGAGGAGCACCTCAGACGCGTATCGAAACGAAGTTGCGGCTCTTGCCACGTTTGGTTCTCACTCACTTGGGGCGCAGTATTCGAAAATCTTCGTCAAGGCGCCTTAGCGTCTGTTCTGTTGCAGTTGCGGCGGCGGCCAGCGCGCTTGCCGGTCCCTCCGCAACAACACGCTGCTCGTGATAAGCAGTATCAAAGCCGCAAAGCTCAACCAACCACTGCTGAACTTTTTCTTTTGGCCAGTACCGCCCGGCTGCACCAAAGGTTCCCTTCGCAATATTGGCAGGAATTTTCACAAAGTAACTATATAGATTTCGACGATCGTTGGCATCTGAATTATTTGCCTGCAGCGCATATCCGATCATGCCGAGCTGCTGGCGCAAGCGAACCATGCCGAAGCTGAGATTGCGAGCCAGGAGCATCGGAGTCTGCTTTTGCGGCAATTCCACCTCGCCGAACAGGCAAAGGCCATAATCGGCGAGATTGTCGCCCGATAGAAGTTGCATATTCCACAGCTGCCGAGGGGTGTAGACGCCGACGTTCAGTTCCTTCCCGCCCCAAGTCGGGCACGTGTTGGCCATCTTTTGCAGGGTCACCGTTTCGTCGTCAACCACCAGCACCACGTCATAGTCGGCAAACCTCTCACTCAAGACGCTGGAGCCATACACGATGATCGCCTGCAGTCCCTGCACCCTGTCTCGGAGGTCATCGAGGAAGCCGAAACGTTTCGTGCGCGGATCCGATGTATCGATTTGTTTGATGCTGGCTCGCTCGGCGGTCATAGAAACGCCAAGCCGCTCGACCACGTGATCGAACAATTGCCGCAGGTCGAGCAGCCGTTGGATCTTCGAACGATCCGTTCGGGCTGCCAACGCTGCTACAGCGTCGCAAAGGCCAATTTCCGCCAGTTGCGGCATCTGAGCCTGCAGCAGGCCAGCTTGCCAAAGCTTGTCATACTTGCTCCCGATCGTTCCATCGGACGCTCTATCTTGCACAATGGCGGCCGACATTGTGACGGACGCCAGGAACAGGACTGACTGAATCCAGAATCGTGTTTGTTCGCCCGTGTCTGCGATCAGGCCATCTGAACCGGGATAAGCCATTCTCATGCTGGCGGCGGCTGGGCGCGGATGCACGGCCTCGAAAAAGCGAGGCTGAAACAGGGATGACCAGGACAGCGTCTGAGGTGAAATGCAGCGAGAATTTGCCAGACCCTGTTGCCAAGCCCATCGATGGATGTCGATCAGGTCGGCCTCGCAATAGTCACTGCCGAGGAGAATAAAGTCGACAGTGAATGGCTGCGCCCTCCAGGATGGCGGATGCTCCACGCGATGCACGTCCACTACCGCTTTAGGAGTCGGCATCTGCACTCAATTGGTTGGGCACCAGTTGTCAACGGCGGGAAGCGTAGGCGTTTCCGCCGCTGAAAGCCAGCCGACACACGCGGCAATCGAAGCGTGCAGGAGGACTTGAGAATCCTGGCATCGAGACCTACGCCAATCACGCCGTCCAGCGCCGCTATCTGCTCTCTGAATGCCCAGCAGCCATCTGCAGATTCCCTCTCGAGCGTCAATTGCTAATTTCAGCCGTGGGACGTTGGGCTTTTCCGATCGGTGGCCGAGCAACGTGAGACCGGCGACCTTCCTTCGCTTGCCAAAATCTCGGTCTTGAAATTGAGACTCGCACTCTGGGAGAAACGACTTGAAAATCAAGCATATTGGTCTCACTCTCCTTTCGTGTTTGTGGGGGCGGCAATGGGCTATGTTGAGATATTAGGTGAGGTCGATGTTTTTCAATATTGGCCTCATGGAGTATCTGATGTCGACACTTTGAAATTCATTCCGGATTTGACAACCGCGACGTACCTTTCGGATAGCGCGCCCGTTAAGGTTGGCGCGTACTTCGAACACGGCGGCAGCTTCCAGCCGGACGACAACGAGCCGGGCGTAGAACGGTTCAAGGCAATTCTTCGCAGCAGCAGCGGAGGTTCATTGTCAGTTCGTCTGCAAGGCATCGATGCGCCGGAGACCCACTATGCCCCAAACCTTCGCGAGGGCATGTTCGATGGCGACTACGCCAAATGGATCGCCAAACATATGTCGCGGCAGATGTCGTACCGGCAGCCGTACGGAAAGCTGTGTACCGATTTCTTTGCTAACGGATTGCGCTCGAAGCTCGGCATAGGTCCGTATGACCCCGCGAACCCTGAAGTCAAGGTCACCGCAAAGCTCAGGGTACTTGCCGACAGCATCAACAGTGCTGCAGATGTTTTCGGCAGGGTTGTTGGATATGTTGCGATTTCGCACAACGGGCAGGACGTCGTCTTGAACGATGTTGCCCTGTCGGAGGGGTTCGCTTTCTGCTCTTTCTACGGGAGCATGACATTGCACGAGATGCAGCGTCTCGCCGATCTTTTCGCCGCCCACGGGTCGGACCGTGCACGAAGATCGCAGTTGAGGAGCAATGTTTCAAACCATTTGCGTGACTTCGAGCCAGGGCTGTGCACGACGAAATCCATGCGTGACACCGATCTAGACGACAACGGTGCCAACTCAATTCGAGGAACGGATTCCTTCCGCTCGAAGTGCTTTGATCCGAAGCTCTTTCGGCGCTGCGTAGATTGGATCGGACGACGAGAAGCGCTCAACGATGCCAGCACATTGCTCGATTACATGCGCGCCAACGACGAGGAGGTGGTGCTGTTAAGCGACTTCGCCGCCGCGAATGGCGACTGGACCCAAGCTCGAAAGTTCTCGATGGGCTCTCTCATCGGCCGCGACGGCGCCTTTCGCTACAAGCCGGGCGAGGTCGTCTTCGAAGCCCGGCCGATCACTATCGTCGACGATCAGCGGCGGCCTCTGCCTGACAGCTTCCTGGCGCCTTATCCTTAAGTCATGTTCGTGGGTGATCATCTGGCTGATGCCAAGGCATCCGCAATCCGCTTCAGGCTTGCCTCGGCTACCCCGAGTTGGCCAGGCGCATGTTCCGAGGTGGCTAGCTCTGCCGCAGTTTCGGCGAGGTCGTGAGCGCACTCGGCCGCAACGGCAAGTGCAATACTTTCGGGAGCGGGAAGCGTGACGTGACGCGTCAGCCCAAAGGCGGCGCCTGCATTCGAGCCGTCGCCTCGGCCCGATGGAAGCTTGGCGAGCGCCTCGCCAAGCGGCTTGATGACCGTCGTCATCGCGTTGATTGCAGTATCGCAGAATAATTCCGCGACCTTGCTCGCCGGGCCAGACGCAAAGGCATGCTGCAGTAATCGCAGCATCAGCGAGTAAACATCGTCGAACAGATCACCGAGTTGGCTCGCGAACGGGTCTCTGATCAGGTTGACCCTTCCATGGGCGTTCCAGTCGCCTCGGATTCGGGGCACAGGATTTTCAAGGACCGGTCGCGCTGGTTCGAAGGAGGGGTCGCGCTCTTTCTCTCTTACAAGCGAAGCCAATGTCCGTTGAAAGACAGCAAAATGGGAGTCTCCTCGGTCATAGTCGGTCCCTTCACCTTGCTCCGTGATCATGTCGATCGCGGCGAGGGCAGAGGCCCTGTCTTTGATCGGAACGATGTTGGGGAAGTGGGTGATGTCAGGCCCCATCTCGCCTTGGGCGCCTTGAAAGAAAAGCTGGTCCTCCGGCAGGCTAAGAATCTGCTCGCGGATGAGCGCATAAAGCTGGCCGACCGATCGATAGGCTGCCGGCGCGTCATTGTCGGTTCGCGTATCGACAGGAAGGATGAGTTGGTCGGCCGGCGTTTCGTATGACACAAAGCGACGGAGCGCGGACGGACCAAAGCGCTCCAGAGCAAGCGGCAGATCGAAGCCGTAGTACGAACGGCGTTGAGGGAAATTCGGTCGCAGATAGTACGGCGATCCGCCCACGGCCGCGAGGATGTTCCAAGCCTGAGCAAGATGGAGCATCTCTTCGGCTGCGACCATGTAAATTTCTGAGGCCCAGAGCCTTGCGGCCTGAAGCTGCTTCCAGCTCAACCCACCCTCATCGAGGTCTTGCTTGATCGAGAACGCGGCGAACAGATAGGAGCATGCCAAGCCGTGTTCGAGTTCGCATGCCTCTGTGAGCAGGCTTAAGAGGCGTGATCGGCTTGCCTGCATGAATCTACGATCCTCTTTGCAGCAACGAGGAAATCTTCGATGCTGCCCGCAGCGCCAAGGCTGCGACGGTCAAGGTTGGGTTGGCTGTTCCACCAGTGGGAAAGGTAGAAGCGCCAACGATAAAGAGGTTGTCGTGTTCATGGGCGCGGCAGTGCTGGTTTACGACCGAGCTACCTGCATCACTTCCCATCCGCGTTGTGCCGATGATGTGACCTGCGCCTGAATAGGTATCTTTTGGTTGAGGTTTGCGATCAGCATCTGGGATCTCGAGGCGATCGAAAATGCTCGAGATTAATGCCGCGGCCTTTTCGAAAGCCAGGCGGTTGTAATCCTCTAGGTGCATGGAAAGCTGGGCGCGTGGCATGCCAAACGAATCGGGTACTGCGTCAGCAAGTGTGACGCGATTGTCGGCGGAAGGCAGCATCTCGGTGGAATAGCTTATTCGGAACTGCCGGATCAGCCGATCACCTAACGCGACCCTCAATCGAGCTCCGATCAAGCCGTCCATAAGCTTTTGTTCAAGAGCCGCAAACGGAGTCTCGACCCGGCCCATGCCGTCGTTGCCGATCGAGAGTCGGAAGGCGGCGTGCGACGCCCGAAACGTACCGTCGCGAAAGGTATCGATGCCCACCGTGGTGGGTGGCCCGCGATAGGGGAAAAGCGGTTGCGGAACGACAGCAGCGGTCTGGCCCTGGAGGTGATCCATTAGGTTGCGGCCGACCTGACCGCTGCTGTTTGCCACGCCGGTGGGCGCCGCGTCACCGTCGCTAGAGATCAGCAGGAGGCGGGGTGTTTCGATTGCATGAGCTGCAATGACGTAAATGTCGGCCTGGAGACGTCTCTCGCCCCTCCGCCCCTGTTCATCCCACCGGGTATAGCGCAAAGCACTGACGCGCCTGGTCATTCTATCAAGCTCGATCCGCGTCACGACGGCCTGCGTGCGCAGAACCGCACCAGCGGTCGTAGCCTTGCTGACATGCACAGTGGCATCGTACTTTGCGCCAATTGGACATATGGGAACGCAGGACGAATTTCCCGCGCAGGCCGGCCGGCCGTCATACGGTCGTGAGTTTCGGGCCTGGGGCGTGGTTAACACGCGGACATCGGCTCCATCGAAGGTCAACCCCTCGACGGCTTTCGCAACGACGATATCGCCGTAAGCCGGCCATATCTTGCTCATCGGGAAGGCACGGCTACGGTGTGCTCCGTGCAGGCCATTGAGCTCCGCATGATCACCGGCAACGCCGAGCTCCGTCTCGGCTTCACAATACCACGGCTCCAGGTCGTCGTAGTCGATCGGCCAATCCACGCCCACCCCATAGGAGGTCGCCAATCGGAAATCCGCCGGCACATGGCGCGGCATGTTTCCAAGCATGTGCCACGTCGATCCACCGACCCGGCGCAGATACGTACTTTTGAAAGGCGAAGGCCCCAACTGGATGTAGTCCTTTTCGGAATCGGGGCTCCAGACCGGAGACGGAGGCTGGTTGTCGGCATATGGGGAACGTGGCGTTTTGATTGCCGCAAGCGAATAGTCCGCCACGAGATCCTGCCGGTTCCCGCCCGTCGGCCCGGCCTCGAGCATCACGACGCGGTAGTTGGCGGCGGCCAAACGGTAGGCAATGAGGGCGCCAGCAACACCGGCACCGACAATGGCGACGTCGCAGCGGTCAAGATCATCAGACATCTGGAGCGTACCTCCAGTGGCCAAAATAGCCGCCGGAAAGGCCCGGCGGATGGGCTCGCGCGGCGCGCCAGATCAGTCCCCCGAAATACGCCTCTTCACTAACGAATGCGGCTTCGACACCATTCTCGGCTGAAAGTCGCCCGGCGTACCAGAGATGTGCGAGCCGTCGTGCCGCATGGCCAACCTCCGGCTGTTGCTCCATCGTGGCGATCAAGGCCGCCTCTGGATCGGCATTGGCCTTCGCTTTATCGACGGCGATCGCGAGGCTGGCGAGTTCGGAAGCCCAATCAGGCCTCGAGGACATGATCGTGGCGTAGACCTGTTCAAGCTCCCCGCCGATATCGGAGTAGCCGGTCACAAACCTCGACATTTCTAGAAATGTCGCCACGCCCTTGCTATCCCCCAGATACCATTATTCCTACTCCCTACCTTTTACCTCAAGCAAGCCGTACGCTCCGATTGTCGGTCCTCATCTATGACATAGAGGCACGTTCTAGATGGCGCTGCCACTGCGGCAGGCACTCCCAAGAGCTGAATCGAACGAGTAAGACTGACACAGTTTTGTTACTTGTGACATTACGCGCTCCCACAGCCAAGTCTACTGGATAGGCGGTCGTTCCCTTGATACCTTCGGAGACGAAATAGAAAAGGACGCTATCTTGGAGGGGAACTGATGACACGAATTGCATTTTTCTTCCTTGTCTATCTTTGCCTTTTGGGCAGCCAGCTTCGGGCCGACGAACCACGCCCGCCGGTGCGAGTGGCCGTGGTTCAGTTAAACTCTTCCAAGGTGGGAGACTTCGGCGCGATGTTAGGTTACGCGAAGGCTGCGAAGGACCGGGGGGCCGAGATCGTAGTCTATCCGGAAGAGGCGGTTTTTGGCTGGCTCAATCCAAAGGTGTTCTATGAAGCGCAGCCAATTCCCGGTCGGGCGCAGGCCGCCTTCGCGACCATTGCGAAGCAAGCCGGTGTTTGGGTTGCGACGGGCCTGGCAGAGAGAGGCCCACAGATAGCCTCCAACCCGGCCATCTACGAGGTGTTTGATTCCGGCATACTAATAGATTCGGAGGGCCGGTTAGTCCTGCATTACCGCCAGCACAACGTCATCAAAAATGCGTTCAGTGAGTGTCCGGTCAAGTATGGATCGCAAGGATGCAGTTATCGCCGGGTCCGCTCAGTGATGTTGAAGTCGTCGAGACCCCGTTTGGTCGCATAAGCATGCTAGTATGTGCCGATGCATATACCTTCGACACGTCGACGTTAGATGCCCTGAAATCGCTGAGGCCAGAACTCGTCATTATTCCTTGGGGCGTTACGGCGGGATCGGCCGCTGAGTGCGGCAAGACCGGCTTCAATGCGACGGGCTTCGCAGTGCAGGCGGCGGCACATCTCGGATCGGCCTACGTTGTCGGCGCCAATTCGGTGGGATCACGTCCCTACGGCCGGTTTCTTCCTTCCTGGTACTGCGGAACAAGTGGCTATGCGCCCCCCCTCGGAAAGGTGGGTGGGGTTGCGGACGAAGAGCAAGAAATGGCGATTTTTGATATCCCGCTTCAATAGGCGAGATCAGCAGACCCCCCATTTACCTGACGCGCTCGAATTCGAGCGTATACGGATGAGGTTGTTCCCGATCATCACCTTTCGGCGATCTTGTCCAGAAGCGAACTCAGCAAGCGACGCCGGCGGGTGGCTCCAAGGAAATCTCCCCTTCGTCGGCAGTACTCAAGGGACGATTTTTTCAACGGCACCGGCGCTACCGCATGGACCGGAGTGGCCAAGCGTCACAGAATGCGAGGATGCGTAGCAAGATCTCTGGCCTGCTGCCGGTTCGTGGACGCCGAGATAAGGTGTTTGGACTGCCCCTGGCGCGATAGACAGGCCCCGCCTAACCTTTGAGCATAGGAGGCAGCTTGTGAGTACGCAGCGGTTTACCCCGGAATTCAAGGAAGAAGCAGTCAAGCAGGTCGTTGACCGCGGCTACGGCGTGCCGGATGTCGCTGCGCGTTTGGGCCTCTTCAGGCCTCCCGAGATCACGATCTTGGTCCATGTCTCGCAAGATGTTCTCATGCGGAGGACGAGAGAAGCCGTCAAATCAGTCGGTCGCAGAAAGGGATAGCAAGGCGTGCGATTCGGAAAGCTGTGAGTCGGATCGGCTGTCAGGCAAAAACCGCAGGTTCAAATCACGGGCACGCAACAGCGACCTTCACTGATCGGAGCGATTAGGCGCGCGTTTCGCCGCCTGTTTCGGTCGAGCCGGTTTAGGCGCCGTTGAGCTTTGCCCATACCAACGTCTTTTCCCACAGTCGATCGTTGATGACGCAGCGAGAATTTGATGGAGTACCGTCAAAATTGACAAGATCGATACGCCCACCTCTATTTCTGGATCGATTGATCACTGCAGTTGGGGCCGTGTACACGTGGGCGGAAGAAGACAGAGGTCGAGACGGTGAGGACGGTTTCTCGCGACGAGCTTTACGAGCAGATCTGGTCCAAGCCGATGACCGAGGTTGCTGCGGACTACGGCGTTACGGGCACGGCATTGAAGAAGACCTGCGATCGCCACCACATTCCAACACCAGAACGCGGATACTGGGCAAAACTGAAATACGGCAAGCGCGTCAACAAGCAAGCGCTGCCTCCATCGGCCGAACCAAACTTGGCGTTGGTGAGGATCGCAGGAAGTTCCGAGCAGCACCTGTCGCCATCCGTCCGCGAAGCCAAAGAAAAAGCCCGAGATAGGCTCCACAAGCACGCTGCGGCCAATCCGATGGTGGCCACTACGCCGGAGTCTACGCCCAGCTTCGTTGAGCTCCCGTCTCTCGCTGTCACAAGGCGCGCGATCTCAAAAGCGCGTCCGGACGATGAGGGCTTCGCGATCGTTCGGTCCAGGGGCGTTGTCCCTCTCAAGATTGCTGCGGCTTCCATTGAAAGGGGAATTCGCATCCTAAGTCAGTTGTTCGCTCTTGCAGAAACTCAAGGCCATTTGCCCAAGGCAACCGAGAACGGGTTGGTACTCGTTGTCGAGAATGAACCAGTTGCGTTCGGCCTGGAGGAGCAGCCCGAAAAGACCCTGCATCAACCGACGCCGGCAGAATTGAAACGGCGGGATGAAAGAACGCGTTGGGGCAGCACCAACGACGCTTGGCCCAAGTACGACCAGTCTCCATCCGGCCGGCTCGCTATCGTCATTCACGCCAACCCGTATTCAGGCCTTCGCCGCATATATTCCGACGGAAAGACGCAAGCCTTGGAAAGCATGCTGCCGGACATATTGGCAGGCTTCGTTGGACACGCGGCGTTCATCAGCGAACGCAGGAGAGAAGGCGAGGAACGAGAGCGTCGTCAACGAGACGCCGAAGCCCAGCGGCAACGCGAGGAAGCGTTCAATAGCCGCGAGAAGCGCCGTATGGAATTTGTGGATGCGATCCATGAACAACTGACCCATCGGGACAAGCTGAACGCGGTGCTGACCCATCTCGAGAATACGACGCCTGAGGATGTCGGCAGAATGAGCGCGATGGCGACTTGGATCCGGCAGCGCCTGAAGCAGATCGATGCTCTGATCAGTCCCCATTTCCTCGATATTTCGGCAAGATCATCGAAAGTCGATTTTGATGAGCCAGACCCTGAAAAAGAGGCCGAGAGCGGCAATGGCTACTTTGGTTATTCGCCTTCCATCAGCCTTCAACTTTGGTCGATTGACAACGAAAAGAAGCTGGCCACCGCGTGCTCACCGCTGGGATGGGCGAGCGCTGTAGGGACGATGGTCGAGAAAAATCCGCCGGATTAGAGGAAACTATTCTGCATGAAAGATGCGCGGTCATCAAGACCACGCTGAAAAGCTACCGCTTTCTGGTCGTCTATTGCGCCCGGGTCGTGTCTCCATGTTGGCCGCTGAGGGGGTAGATCATGATCCCGGGAAGAATTTCTGCCTGACACGGCGATTGCGCCCTAGCGCCCGTTCTAGCTCCAGAACCGACAGGTGGTATTGGTCGACTCGGCGTTTCGAGCAGATCGCGTCGAGCTTGTCGTAGAGTGTGGCGTCCTTTGAGCTGAGGTGATCACGCCGAACCCTTGGGCGCCGTATTGCTCGAGCATGTCGCCGACGTCCGTCAGGCGTGTGGCTCCGAGGGACGAACCGTTGGTGACAAGCTTGCACTGGAAAATCCATTTCTTACGCTCCACCCAAGGGCCAATTGTTGCCTCATGGATGATGATATCGCGGCCGCCATCCCTCGATCTCGATTTGCCGAGCTTCCGAATGGTATCGGAATTGAACTTCGGGTTGTCAAAGATCAGCTGGTAGCAAAGCTCTTCGAAGGCCTCGTCGTCCAAGCTCGTCCAGTCGCACTGAAAGAAAGGCGCGGCGCCGGTCGCGGTGGACAGCTCTTCGGTCATTTGGGCCGAAGCCTCGCGGAGCGCCTTGGCCGTCTGCAGCTGCGCCGGCCTGATGTCGTAGAGGAAATGGAGGAAATAGCCATCATTGACGAACGCAAGCGTACCAGTCTCGTGAAGGTAGCAGCCCTCCGCGAGCGTTGGCATGCCTTCTGCCGTGTCCCAAGTCGTGATGCCCATGGGAGCGGTTTTCTCTGCTTTCGGCGAACGGAGCGCGTTGAAGGGGTCGGATGACCAGCGTTCGCCATACTCGTCGTCTTGGGTCACGAGCCCTGCGCAGACCCGGGATTCGAAATACCGACCCGATGGGAAGCGGACCAGGAGGCCCTCGTGATGCACGAACGACTCGCCGTTGACGATGACGAAATCGGCTGGCAGGAAGTCATTCAGACGGTACTTCTGATCCGTTTCGACGAAGAATCGGTCGGGGCCTATCGCCACCGGCACAAGCCACCCGGTCCGCGAAGCATAGCAGCTCCCGCCTAGTATGCCGCTGAAGCCGCTGCGATGAACCCGAGGCGCCGCTCTGGGAAGCCCTCCATCTGACTGCTCCATGCCTCCGGCGCTTCGGATCGCAACTCGCTGTTCGCGGCGTGAAGGTTGGCGAAATACCAGTCGATAATCTCCGGCGCTCGGGGAACCAGGGTCTCTAGCTTGTCCTCATAGTCATAGACCTGTTCGCGAAGGTTCTGCAGTTCCTCCAGTTCTGCATCGTCTGTGAAATCCTCGAGTTCCCCGAGCAGAAGCGCACAGTCGGCGATGGCGCCGAATAGTCCCGGCCTTGGTCCAGTGAGGACGGCCCTGATGCAGCGGTAGCCTCCGGGTGGGTTTTCGGTCCTGACACACTTCGCATGTACAGCCATCCGTTCGATGGCCCACGACGCGTCAAGAAGATCTCCGCAGATGTCGCGATAGGACTGGGTTGACCCGAATGAAGGGAGCGGCACGTAAACGAAAATCCGATCGTAAGCATGTGGATCAAGCGTCGCCAGATCCATTTCGAACTCTTCGCCGAGATCGATCTCGAGCGTTCGCGCATTGCCCCCGGCATCGTCCTCCATCTTGTTTATCCCTTATCCTAGGTACCAGCCCCACCGGCTCCCGTTTCTGGCTTGCATCCCGGTTCAACGACCATTGTAGGCTGTCGATCGAAAACACAGCGTCAATCGGATTGGCGAGCTGCCGACAGGGTGCCATTTACAGCAGATACGTCCGGGTTACGGGCCACAATTTAATTGTCAGACGATCTGATGCGCGCGCACGATGGTCCCACCAGCGCCCAGACGGCATCCACAACCTCCACCAGCGACAGGCCGTCGTGGTCGATTGATTGTGCGTAGGCACGCCATTGGCGCTGCTTGGTCCCATCGTCCAGCAATGTCGTTGAAAGACCAGGTGGCCTACCGTTAGGAATGTCAGTATGTCGCCGCTCGAAAGTCGCTCGGATAGCAGCATCCAGATCCGTATCTGCGAGAGGGACTGCCTTGGGGATCGCCCACAGATCGTAGTAATCTTTCATGCGACCGTTGGCGATGCCCAGCGCGACCATGGCCTGAAATTTCTCAGCGATAACTGTTGCCGGGGGATAGGTCCGTATCTGCGGCGTCTCCATGCCAAGCAACGATGGATAGGCGAGCGGTTGCGCCGCTGCAGCTAGAGCGTCGCCAAACCCTATGTCGATCGTAATTGGGATCCTAGACCGCTCCAAAAAGGCTGTTGTGCGTAGGCGAACCCCGCCATATTCCATCTCTTCGCGGATCGTGGTTGCAGTCAGGCCTTGGGTATCGAATACAAGCCCATCGTCGGTAGCGATTGCCATGATTTCGGCAAATGTAGCTCTGAGCTTTTCCGGGTTGGCATCGCCATGCCCAAGAAAGTCAGCGTCTCGCGTCTCGCGATTGCCACCGTCGATCCATAGGGTAACGAGCATCCCTCCCTTCAGAATGAAACGATCGCGCTGGTCCGAGACAGACAGGCGGTAGAGCAGCCGTTCTAGCGCGTAGCGCACCAGCACGACTTCATAGACCCGCGCTTCCTTGCGGGCGAGGTTCAGCAACCGCTGCTTGATCGAGGCGGCCCGATTTTTCGGGTCTCTATCCATTCGAGGTGAGCGCTTCAAGATAGGGGCGCATGATTCTCCAAGAGTCGCCGGCGATTGCGACTTCGGCTATTTTACTGGGCGTGGCCTTGCGCTGTTCAAGCGCGGCCCTCAGGCCTTCGACCGCGACCGAGCGGTCGACCAGCTTTCGGTTGCGGAAGACATCGGCGAGGGTTTTCGGGACAGAGAAGATCGGAACGTCGACCCCCGAAATTCGATGATGCTCGATTCCTTGGTTCATATATTTGTCCCGAAGCTCGACGATGCGGATCGGGGGATATGAAGGAACCGGTGCCCAGTCCCTCGCGCTGATTGCGACCCATATCTTGCGAGGCATCTGATCCGTCAGCCCGTGAAAGGCCAGCGCGGAAACCATCGCGATGACGCCTTTCGGCACCCGCTTCGCGGCTTCGGCGAGTGCCTGTTCAGTCTCGACCTCGCTACCGGCGCGTTGGTAGAGGCCGCGTGAAATGCGAATGAGTTCGCCATTTTGGACAGCGCGCGATATCGTCTTGCCGTCGATTCCGGCCTTGCGGAGTTCATATGCGCGAACGATCGGCGTCGAGTTCAAGAGTGTGGCGAGTTGTTCACGCTGGGTTAGTTCCAGGCTATCCATTTGTGGCACACCCTTGGTAGCGTTTCTGTCGGCCAGCTTTCGGGACACCTGCGGCGTCACATATCCTAGGTGTCATCTCGAACATACCCAGGATATGTGACATGCAAGCGCGTCACAAAACCTGGGTCTCCTTCACATCATACCCAGGTTATGTGACACAGGTCCAGGCCACATATCCTGGGTCTCGTTTTCGACACACCCAGGATATGTGACATCACTCCCCCTGCGAGGCTAGCGGCGCGGGCGAACAAGATCGCTTTCGAAATCACCGCTTTCCGACCACACCCAGGCCAGCACCCGTCCAACCGTCTCATCGAGATACGCTGCCCGAAGTCCACATTCCCAGACGATAGCGACGCGCCAGCCTTCGGCGTGCAAGGCATCGACCACCTCGCGGTCTCGGGTCACGTTCCGATCGAACTTCGCAGTCCAGAATTCCGACCTTGACGCTGGTCTGCTGCACCAGTGACAACCCGTGTGACGATGCCAGAAGCATCCGTGGACGAAGATCACCGCCCGTCGCGAAGACAGAATTATATCTGGTCGGCCAGGCAAAAGCGCCCCGTGCAACCGATATCGCAGGCCAGACCGATACAGCGCCTTTCGCAATGCCATTTCCGGCCTGGTATTCTTCCCTCGAATGCCGGACATCATCCGAGAACGGGTCGCCTGATCAACTACATCTGCCATCGATCCAAGCCTGTCATTTCCCCGCAGAGGTGATATTAATCGGACTTTTGCTCCCCGGGGTCGAAAGCGCATGATTCTTGCCAACATATTCAGTTGTTGACATATTTGCAGGTCCTGGAGGACTGGCAGAAGGGTTTTCGAGCGTTTCCGGCGCCGATGGAAAGCGCGCGTTCAAAATTGCTCTGTCGATCGAGAAGGACAAGGCGGCGCACTCAACCCTGCAGCTGCGCAGCTTCCTCCGCCAGTTCGGCAATTCCCTTCCTGAAAGTTACTACGATCTGATCAATCAGGGGGGCGACATACCCGACTGGTCCAAACAGTACCCAAAGGAATGGGCGGCTGCGGAAGAGGAAGCTTGGCAACTCGAGCTTGGCAAGGAAGATCCCGACGATCGACTGAACGATCGACTCGACGCCATCCGGACCGAAAGCGACGGCAAAGTCATCCTTATCGGCGGCCCGCCCTGCCAAGCCTATTCCCTCGTTGGCCGTGCCCGCAACCAGGGCAAGGAAGGATATGTGGCCAGCGAGGATCATAAGCACTTCCTGTACAGGGAATATATCCGCATCCTCGATCGACTCCGGCCAGCGGCCTTTGTCATGGAAAACGTCAAGGGCATGCTGTCCTCGTCGGTCGACGGCGAGAATCGGATTTTCGATCAGGTAATTCGTGACCTGCGTGGAGACCGGCCCCATGGAGAGGAATACCGGCTGATTGCGCTGGATCCGCGCAGCCGAGGACAACTTGGCTTTGGCAGGTTTGAACCACGCGCCACCGATTTCATAGTTCGTGCCGAGGATTTCGGAATTCCTCAAGCACGCCACCGGGTGATCGTCGTCGGCCTCAGGTCCGACCTGGCTGCGGATTTGCCTGATTCGGCCCTCGCCGATCTGATGGTTCGCCATAGCCTGACTGCAACCGTCGGCAATGTACTGGATCGGATGCCGAAGCTGCGCAGCGGTCTCAGCCGAGGCGTCGACAGCCGGGAGGAATGGAAACAGATGGTCAGCATCGCCATGGCCTTTGTTGCCGACGTGGACACTGGTCTGGCCGATGATCTGCAAGCAGCCTTTGCGCAGACGGCTCATCAATATCGTACGAACTTCGAGAGTCTGAACGACATACCCGGCCGTGAGGCGCGAGGCGTCGGCATCTCGCCGGACTGCCCCTCCCACCTTCGTGACTGGCTGATCGATCCCAGGCTGGAGACGCTGCCAAATCATGCGACTCGTAGCCATATGGCGAGCGATCTTGCGCGTTATTTCTTTGCAGCTGTTTTCGCCGAAGTCGTCGGCCGCTCACCGAAGGCTTCGGATTTTCCAGAGGAGCTGGCACCGGAGCACGAGAACTGGAATTCCGGCAAGTTTGCCGATCGCTTCAGGGTGCAGCTCTCGGGCGGTCCTTCAACGACGGTTACAAGTCACATCTCGAAGGATGGACACTACTTTATCCATCCTGATCCAATGCAGTGTCGCAGCCTTTCGGTGCGCGAGGCTGCGCGTCTTCAAACCTTCCCCGACAACTATCTCTTCCAAGGCAATCGTACCCAGCAGTATATCCAGGTTGGCAATGCGGTGCCGCCTCTCCTTGCCCGCTGGATCGGTGAAGCTCTTTTCGTGATTCTGACGGCCGAGAGACGCGATGCAACAGAAAACGAAATGAACCTGTCGTATGTTGCCTGACCAAGCCCGTTTGCAAGATCACGCGGATATTCGCGTACGGCTCTTGTGACGAAGTCGTTCGCGTTTTTTCATTTCAGCTTGCAGCCGATGGCCTGCGGCGTACAAACTCCATTCGGGGCGATGAGTCTATTCACAGCGGGGCGGGCGATGTCGGTATCAGCGACACAAATGGATGCGTTTGTCAGGCAGTTGCGCGCGCGACTGTCATCGGCAGACGGCCTGGATGATGCGGCTCGCCTCGTCCGGCAGGACCTCGAACCGTTTCTTGGCCGCTTCTCGGACGAGACCGAGCAGGATTTTGCCGCCGCCATCGAACAGGTTCGCGGATCCATTCGCCCCGTCGAAATTCTCAGGGTCAATTCGATCTTCCGAATCCGCCAGGACTGGTATCACGGGCCGGCGGAGACTGATCGTCACTGGCCCGCGTTGCGGGCATATCTCGTCGACTCCAAGGGCTGGTCCGCAGACACTGTCGATGACCGGATCGGCAAGGCGTCGAACGAGATCGTCTCCCTGCTCGAAAATCCCTCGAAGGAGAGCTTTGCATGTCGTGGTCTGGTCATTGGACACGTGCAGTCCGGCAAGACCGCCAACATGACCGCCGTCATCGCAAAGGCGGTCGACGCCGGCTACAATCTGGTGATCATTCTGGCTGGCCTCACGAACAAGCTTCGCAAGCAGACGCAGGGGCGCATGCAGAAGGATCTGGTCGATCGGCTGAGAGACCAGTGGCAGCTCGAGACTCGGGATGACGAGCAGGGTGATTTCAGGATGCCGCCCAATGGCGGCTTTCCGATGCCTGTGGAAGGGGCAGCGCAGCTCGCAGTCGTGAAGAAGAATGTTGCTCCGCTCGGACAGTTGCTTCTTACATTGGAGCGCACCCTGCCCGCGATTCTGCGCCGTCTCAAGGTCCTTGTCATCGATGATGAATGCGATCAGGCGAGTGTGAACACAGCCTCGGGCGAGTACGATATGACTCGCATAAACGAGAAGATTCGCCTCATCCTCAAGAAGATCCCGGCAAATTCCTACGTAGGATATACCGCGACACCGTTCGCAAACGTGCTCATCAATCCCTTCCCTGCTGGAGGAAGGGAACTCGACGACCTCTACCCGAAGGACTTCATAACCGCGTTGCCGACACCAGGAGGTTATTTCGGGACCGAGCGTCTGTTCGGCCGCCCGCCTGTCGACGCGGATTCCCCGCAGCCGGAAGAAGAGGGCCTCGACATGATCCGGGAGATCCCGGAGGACGACACGGCGTTCCTTCAGCCTCCGAGCCGGGCAGAAAAGGATCATTTTCTGCCTCGCATGACGGAATCGCTCGAAGATGCGGTTCTGTATTTCCTGGCGTCTTGCGCAGCGCGACGGTTCCGAGGCGATGCAGACAGCCACATGTCGATGCTGATCCACACATCAGCGTATGTGATCATGCATGAGCGACTGGCCACCTTGGTGAAGGCATGGCTCGAGGTGATCGCCGACCAGATCACGGACCCCGGATCTGCTCTTGGGACACGGATGCTCGGTCTCTGGGAGGCCGAGCAGCAGCGCGTGCCTGATGACCTGTGCGTCTTGCCCCATGTCACCGGAGATCAGCTGATGCCATTCATTCCAGCGGTCCTCGAGGCGCTGGAAGTTCCTGTTGAGAATGGCACCAGCGAAGATCGGATCGACTACGATGGTCCTCCACGGACGTACATCGTCGTCGGCGGCTCGATCCTCGCTCGCGGCCTGACTATCGAGGGCCTGTGCGTGAGCTATTTTCTGCGCACATCCAGCCAGTATGACACGCTGCTGCAGATGGGGCGGTGGTTCGGCTATCGGCCCGGATACGAAGACATGCCGCGCATTTGGATGACCGACTCGCTCAGTACGGCGTTCCGTTCGCTCGCCCTCATCGAGGCCGAGATCAGGGGGGATGTGGCGGAGTACGCGGTCCGCAAGACGACGCCTATGGAATTCGCGGTAAGGGTGAGGTCGATCCCGGGGATGGCGATCACTGCCGCAAGCAAGATGAGAGCGGCTATCCTTACCGACGTGAGCTATGCCGGCAAGCACGTGCAGACAATCCGCTTCGATCATCGCAGGCCTGAGATCGTCCGGGGAAACTGGACCGCCGCCGCCCATCTGATGACACAGGCCACCGACCTCGGATTGCGCGACCGGGAATCGACGCGCATCCTGTTTCGCGGTGTCCCCGGGCGCCTGATAGTGCAGTTTCTTCGGGCATACTCGGTGCAGGCGTCCCACAGGGAGCTCTCAGCCGAGTTCCTGCTGGGATACATCGAGGCATCTGGCGACAGCGCGCGAACATGGAACGTCGGAGTCGTCGAACCGAGGAGCGGGGAGCCGTCGGCAACACCGATGGGCGAACTTGGCCCGGTACGGCTTTCGACAAGAACGCGACTGGAGCGGCCGGATGATTTCGCCGACATCAAGGCGCTGATGTCGCGAAGAGACGTCCTGTTCGACTGTGCCGATGGCGGAGAGGCCACGGCAGAGACAGATTGGACCAGGCTGAAGGCCGTGCGCGCAAGCGTCGTCGGCAACGTGCCGCTCCTGCTGCTCTATCCGATCGACAGGAACTCGACACCGAGAAGGCCGTCGGGCCAGCGCGTCGCCCTTGAAGCCGTCGGGGATCTGGTCGGCTTCGGGATTGTCTTTCCCGGGTCGGCAGACGGCTCAGGCGGATATTACAGCGTGAGACTGGAACCACCATCGGCCGACGATCTCGAAGATATCGAAGACGAGATCGCGGAACAGCTCGAGGCCGGCCGTGTCCACTGAGCCGTCGCTCGAAGAGTGGTCCATGCTGCGCCGTGGTGGTCACGCTTCGAGCGAGCTCGGGATTCCCAGCGTGGATACGGGAATCGAGACCGGCTTCGGAAGCGTTCGTCTTGCGCTGGGCAATGCGGGCGAGCTGCGCGTGCTCCTCCCGATAAGACACAGCGAACGGATCGCGCAGGTCCCGAGCAGTCCGTCGCTTGGGATCGGCATCGCGACTTACTCTCTCAATGGTGTCTCCGTACGCTATCTTGACATTGTCTGCCTGGCAGCCGGCCTGGACGGGGTCTTTGCGGATGTCAGCGCGGAGATGATGAAGCGTATCAGGGCCGGCTTGTCTCCAGTCGACGCCTGCGCGTCGACGCTCGACGACTTCAGATCGCTGCTCGCCGATCCGACTTCTGGAGTAACAATCCAGGAAGTGAGAGGTCTCGTCGGCGAGCTCCTGATGCTCCGACGGATGCTTCGGCTTGATGCGCGCGCTTGGCAGCTCTGGCGCGGCCCCATGATGGAACGTCATGATTTTCGCGCTGGCAGACTCGCACTCGAGGTCAAATCCTCCGCGAGGGTGACGGGACTTTCGGTCCAGATTTCAGCGATCGATCAGCTGCTCGCTCCAACGGGAGGCGTGCTGCATCTCGCGCTATATCAGCTCGAGCAGTCGACGGGCGGCGACCTTTCCGTGTCGAGATTGGCCGCAGAAGCCACGTCGATGGCGTCGGACTCCCTTGGGGTCCGGAATCTTCTTGCGGCTGTCGGCTGCGCTGACCCGAACGCTCCGGTGTGGAACAGGGCGAACTTTCATCTTGAGGGTGAGCACCACTATGTTGTCGGCGACGACTTCCCCAGGATCATCCCGGAGAGCTTCGCGACCGGGGCGCCGCCCACAGGCGTTACCATCCTTTCCTACTCAATCGACCTTGTCGCTGCCGAGTCCAGCCGTCTGGCTGCCGTTCGTGCCGACGCTCATGTCAGCGAGATGATCGCATGCCTCGACCACCCCTGACACTGCACTCCGAGGCATATTCGGCTTCCGGCAACCTGGCCGCCGACGGCTATCTGAAGCTGCTCGGTGCGCCCTCGATCGATCTTGTCCAGACGGTGGTGAGGGAGGCCGTGCAGAACAGTTGCGATGCCGCCCTGTCCGACGGCGGAGCCGAGGTCCATTTTCGGTTGCGTACGCTTGATCCGGAACAGGCCGCGATTCTGCGTCTCGACATCCTGAGCCAGCGACCGCTCGACGGCAAGGCGGCGGGCAGCCTCGACGATTTCCTGCATTCCGAAACTCTGCGAGTGCTCGAGATCTGTGACTTCGGCACAGCCGGTCTCGCCGGACCGACTAGAGCTGACCTGGCGTCCGATGACGAGCCAACTGACTTTGTCGATTTCCTGAGGAACGTGGGGTCACGCCGCAACACCGTGCACGGCGGCGGCACATACGGCTATGGCAAGACTTCTCTCTATCTGGCGAGCCGCTGTTCGGCGATCGTGATCGACAGTCAGACCTCCCTTGCAGGCGATCCCGTCCGCCGCCTCATCGCTGCCCAGCTTGGATCAGCATTTGACGCGGACGACCCGCACGGAGTGAGACGAAGGTTCACCGGAAGGCACTGGTGGGGTATTCCCGCCGACGGCGATGAGTACGTCGACCCGATCGAAGGCCGGGAGGCGGCGGACCTTGCCGACGCGATCGGCTTTCCTGCGCGCGACGCTACCCGATCAGGCACATCGATCATGATTCTTGACCCCGCGTTTGTCGGCGCCGATGGCGAGCATGCGATGAGCCTCGTACAGGAGGCACTGCTCTGGTTCTTCTGGCCCCGGCTCATCGAGGACACGCCCGAGACCCGGAAGATGCAGTTCCGCGTTTTCATCGAGGATACGGAATATCCACTGCCGCGGCCTGAGGACTTTCCTCCACTGGATCTCTACGCGCGTGCAATGAAGGCCTTGCGGACCGATCCGGCGAGTGGCGAGGAGATACGCTCCTTTCGGCCGAACAGGGTGCTTGGTCGCTTGAGCATGGTTCGAGGGCTCCGGGCAGATCGAATCTCGCCAGCAGGTCGTGAGGGTAGCCTGTTCCCGGAGCGATCCGCCGCGATCGCAGTGATGCGGCCCGTGGAACTGGTGGTTCGCTACTACGAAGGTGTGCAGCTTCCCGATGATCGCTTCGAGTGGGCTGGTGTCTTTATCGCGTCAGATGAGCAGATCGTCGAGGCTGCCTTCGCAGAAGCAGAGCCGCCCGCCCACGATGATTGGCAATTCGAGGCGCTCGCCGACAAGGAGGCGCGCAGTATCGTGCGGATCGCCGTCCGCCGCATCAAGGTTGCCGCGGCAGAATATGCAAATCCGCCGGCGGCGGCGCCGATCGGCGGCGATAATGGACCGTCGCTTGCGACGGTCGCCGGCCTGTTTGGACGGGTACTCGAGGGTGAAGGCGAAGGTGCAGGTCCTCGAGCTCCCGGGGGCGGTGGTGGCGGTGCAAGCCGTGGTGGCACCGGCGTCACTCGGCCCTTGTTCCTGAGACTGGAGGAAGGCCAGGACGGGCCTGTCGCGGTTTTCGAAATGGTCGTGAGGGGCGACGGCGCGGCAAACTCGCTGCTTCTTGAACCTGCACTTGTGATGGACGGCGGCACCGCAGCCGAAGCGCCGTCGACCGTCAAACCTCGTGTGCTCGACGCTCGCAATGAGCTCGGAGAATCGCTCGGCAGCGGGACGCGGATCGAGATCGGTGATCGAGTCGGCAGGTTCGAGGTGGCTGTTGCGATGCCATCCGATTGCGCCGTGACGCTCGGTGCGCGACTGTCCGCGGCAGCCGACACATGAGCCGTATCGCCTTTCCATTCCTGACGCTAGGGACCGACGCCGTGCAGGCCGGCCCATGGGTACTCGTCGAGAACGATCGTGAAGTCGTGATAGAAGATCCCTGGATTGCGGACTGGGACAGCGGACGCGACGTGACCCTCAGGCGCCGGATTGCTGTCGATCTTGATATCGCCGCCTCACAGCTGCGGATCGACATCGCGCAGCTCGCCTTGGTGCTGTTGATGCGCGTCGGCACGGGTTCGGGCAACATGCCCCGAACGATCATTGCGGCGACGCGTCGCGAAATTCGCGCTGGAGAAATTCTTCTCGAGGAGCGAGTGGCGGGACACGGCCTTTCCCAGCGCCTTCTTGCCGAGACAATGATCCTCCTCGGCCAACCCGGTTCAGGCGCCCACACGCTGTCTCCGTCGCGACCAGCATCGAGGCTCTGGTCTGACCGGATCGATCTGCGTCTCGAGGGCGAGGAGCCCAGATTCCCGATGGAATCACTGAGTTTCTCCCGCCGCTTCGCTGGAAGGCCGGAAGCCTATGCGCCATGGTACCTGCACTGGGCCCCAGGAAACCTCCACCGGGACTTCGGCGGAGCTGTGCGACTTTTCCTCAACAGCGATCGCCCCGACTTCACCGAGCGTCTTCTCGCCGGCGATCGTGCCACCCTCCAGGTGGTGCTTGCCGATGTCATGACGCAGATCATCGCGACATCGCTGCGACAGTCCGATTTCGAGCAAGCGGTCGCTGAGAGCGACTCCAACTCCATAGCAGGTAGAGTCGAGTTCTGGATCCGGCTGGCCTTTCCCGGCCAGGACATCCAGACGATTCGGAGCATGCTCGATCTAAGACCATCCTCGTTCCATGCAGCGGTTCTCGCCGCTGCGGACGTCGCGACCGAGGAGGCTCGCGCATGAGCGTGGCACTACTGCCGAGACTCGACCGCATCGCAGTCGACGCGTGCCTTTCGTCTACAGCGGGTCTCATGGTGACCGTCGATGCTGGGCTGGAGTCTGCCCATTTTCCTGTCGAGGCAACTTATGCTGCGAGCGGTGGAAGCCCGGTGCCCGACGAGTTCCTCCGGACACTCCGATCGGCTCTGCTCGAGATCGGGCATGCCTGCGGATTTCCGGACCGAGGTAGCGCCATCGAGCGAGCTCGGTTCGACGAACTTGCATCCATCCACCTTGCACAGGTGCCTGAGTTTGAAAGCGGAGAAGCACTGCGGGATGACGTGTGGGCGTTCCTCGCGACGGTAGTTCTGCCTGACCTTGTGGCATGGCGATTCGCCGGAAGGCCGGCCGAGCGATTTCAGGGAGGCATCCGCAATGCATTCCAGAGGCTGTGGATGAGAGGGCGAATACTCGACAGAGGTCCTCTGACCGGCCGCCGCTGGGAGCTGCTGGCAGAGCTCACGGAAGATGCTCTTGTCCAGATCACCGAGCGCCCATCCATCGGAAGTGACGCGCGACTTGCGCGCGGGTTCGCCGAGGCCTGGGTCAGGGCGGCAGGTCGGCTCGGCCGTCCGGCTATGGAAGATGTAACGCGGGAAGCTATCATCCGGCTGAGACTGCGGAATCAGATCCAGGTCCTCTCGGAGATTGAGGATTCCGAACTGGGGACCGTCATGGATTCCTTCTTCACCGGAGACAGTACACCGCCAGCGCCTGCCAAGCCCGGTTGGGTAGGCCGCCTCCTCGGTCGGACCTGATCAGCAATTGGCAGCAGTTTTGTTCGTAGGAAGGATGCGAATGCGCTCGCGGTTCTATCAGTCCCTGAAACTGTCTCAGGGTCGGCAACGAAGGGCAATCTACCTGGCAAGGTGAACCGAGCGAGCCTCGCCGCCATCCGACATGGGCGGGATCTCATCCGGCTGCGGAACGAGTGCGTGCGAGCACTGTAACCGCCTTCCGGAGTTGCGCTTCGTCGAGGCTGGCAAAGCCGAACCGAAACGCCTCGGGCGCGTTTGCCGCGTCCAGCGTCAACCGGATTCCCGGCGTGACGGCAACGCCTGACCGAGCTGCAGCACTGGCCCAGGTCTCCGCACTTCTACTTCCACGCAATCGTAGCCACAGCGCCAAGCCTCCTGCTGGGAGGTCGAACGTGACGTCTTCACCCAGAAGCCGGCGATTTCCTAGGCCAGGAAGTCGCGCCGCGCTGCATAGATCCGCCGCGCTTTGCGGGCGTGCCTGCGCAGTTCGCCGTCCTCGATAGGCGCTGCCAGCGCTTGGTTGGAGCGGCAGGTCGCTTGGCGGTCGATCGCTTCGCGCCGGTCCGCCATGCGGGCAAGGATGTCCGGCCGCGCGGCCACGCAGCCAACCTTACCGCGGGCGCGAGCAATTTAGAGAGAGAACCGACATAGACGATGGCTTGGTCCGGATCCGTCCGCGCGGCAAGCGGCAGCACGGGGCGACCGTCGAAACGGTACTCATGATCATAGTCGTCTTCGCCACATCGATACCCTGGGCGTCGACCGGCACACCGATGATCTTGGCGCCTGCCGCTCGGAACGCCGACCAAGCGTCGGACAAAAAGCTGGGGTGATCAGCGCTCGTCGAAAGGCGCGCGCCAGTTCAACGCGAGGCATGATCCTCAGGATCGGGGGATCCGTCCGACACGCGCAACAGGGATAGCGAGGCCTTTCCGGTCTCAGCCATGCTGATTCCTAATCTGTAGGTCACAGGTTCGATTCCTGTCGGGATCACCAATATTTTCAGGTGCTTAGCAAATTGCCGCCGTACTTTTTTGCAAATTAGTACGGCAATTAGTACGGCGTTTTTGATGGCCAGTCGGCAGCGCTGATATGGATTCGTGCGACATCCATTGTCTTGTTGCGGGGATGCGCAACCGCTGATACCGACATTTCCTTCAGATGGCGATTTGAGGTTCGAGTCTGTCGAGAAGACTCGCCGCACCGGTCTCGTGTTGATAAAAAGCGTTTTTCTGAGATTTTCGTACTGGATTGTATCACAGTTTGTATCTCAATCTGTATCGCTCAATGCGGAGCCGATATTAAGCTCGTAGTGGCTCAATCTCGAAGCTTGGAGCATCGCCCATACGCTAACCGGCGCTAACGGAGAGGATGCCTGGGGCGCCGGTCTAGACGAAACGAGCGCCGTGGCCCTGGTCCTCCGCAGTTTCTTTCGGAACTTGCGCGTGAGCGTCAGCGACGTTCGTAAGGGCAATAGTCTGCGTTGCTATGGTTGATCAATCAAACAGCGGCCGATGGCACCCGCAGATCGGCTTAGGGCGTCCTTGGTTGTTCAGAGACAATCTCTCATACGCTCACCTCTCCTAAAAATTTCCCTGTGGATATTCCCTCTATGACGATGCGGTGTCGTATTCGTTTGGTCGCGGCTGAGTAGAAGTAAGCAACTTGGGCCCGGGGGAATCATGAACAAGTTGCTTGTTGGCGCGGCATTGCTTGCCGCCGGTGTCTTCGGCGCGGATACATCTTTCGTTTCTTATATTAGAATCTCCGCAGGGATGGCGGCTTTTGCGCAGGAGGCGCAAGGAACTTCGTCCGACCCTAGCGCGCCCGCAAGCGGTGACCTTGGCAATGGCGGGGCAGCTATGGGCAGCGGCGGCTCATCGGATCAGCCGAGTGCGGGGGATGAGCCCGCTTCCGGCAGTGCACCTGCGACCGAGACCCCAGATGCAGCGGCCGCGGTCGGCACGACAGATCAGTCGACCGACACGGAAGCTGCACCCGAGGAGCCGGCCGCAGCGGCTGCCACCGCGACAACGACCACGACAAGCGGCGATCCCGAGGCGATCGGCACGCCCAAGGTGGACCTGCCGAAGAGTTCAGGCAATGGCAATCTGGGCTATGCCATCGGCATCGACGTCCCGGACTTTCGCGGCATTGAGCCGTCGATCGCGCTCACCTACGAGTCTTCGCGCAGAACCAAGCTAGGTGCCCTCTACCAGGGCTGGCTGGGCTATGCCTGGGGTCTCGGCGGTTTCGACGTCATCGAGCGGGCAAGCCCCGGCTATGGCATGCCGGCCTTCGATGGCACCGACATCTATCTGCTCGATGGCCAACAACTGGTCGCCTGTGTCGCCGGCATGGTGTCGCCGTCGTGTTCGACCGGCGGCACGCATGCGACGGAGAATGAATCCTATCGCCGCATTGCGCTGAACGGCACCACCAACGAATGGAAGGTGACCGATCGCGACGGCACCGTCTCGACCTTCCGCTCGGTCGCTGCCGTTGCCAACCTGACGCCGACTGCCGGCACGCCGGCCTATGATCTGGCCCTAAGCTATCGCTGGCTGTTGACCTCGGTCACCGACACCAATGGCAACAGCGTCGCCTACAGCTACACCTGTCCGGCAAGCCCGGTCTGTTACCCCGATACGATCAGCTACAACGGCACAGTCGTAAAATTCTATCTGGAGACACGGCCCGACCTGATCCTGATGGGCAATGGCCGCGACATCTCCGAGACCAGCCAGCGCATCAAGGCCATCGGCGTCACCGTCGGCGGCTCCCTGCGCGGCGCCTACAAGCTGACCTACGATCAGGCGCCGTTCTCCAACGCCTCGCGTCTGATCGCCGTCAGCCCGTGCCCGGCGAGACAGATGCTGGTCGGGCGGATTTCGAGGCAGTGGGCTTCCGCACCCTGATAGAAGGTCTGCGCGGCAAGCGTATGGGTCACCGCGACCAAGGGCGAGTCCGGCTTTTCGCCAAGCGCAAGGCGAAGCCCAAGCGTCCGATGAGCGGTCAAGTCGCGAATGAGAAGGTCCGAGAACGGCTTGCCGTCGTCCTCCGCTTCTTCGTCGCTGCCGCCATTGGTATCCGAACCGCTGCCGTCTTCGATGATCTCGCCATTGTCGTTGACGGCGTAGTCCTCGCCGTCTGACCGCGTTTCCGCTTCCGGTCCCGCCTGCTCATCCTCGGCGCGAATGAAGCCACGTTCGATGCGCGCCGCGCCGTCATAGGAAAGCACGACAAACACGCCGCCATGCGAAACAATATCAGGATCGTAGGCGTGGCGCGAGCGTCGATGCGCTCGATCTCCGCTTCAAGCTTACCGAAACGCTGATCGACATCGTTGGGCAGTTCCTAGGCGCTATCCCATTCCTCCGCGAGCCGGTTGAACTCGTCGGATGCCGTGGCGTAGGCGGCTTTGTCTTCCTCCGACAAATCCACCGGTTGCGGGTAGGTGCGGCGCAATCCGTTTGCGTGCGGGTAGTCGATATGGACATCTGCCCATTTCCAGCCTTCGGTCTGCCTGACGGTTTCCGCGATGCCTTGCAGCTTCATTTCATGCGCATCGTTCACGGTGTCGATGACGCAGCGGATCGGTTCGGTCTTCCTGATCTGCTTGCGCTTGACGCGCAGCAATTGCGCCAACCTGCGGCCTTCGCCGATGCTGACGAAATAGAAGTCGGTCTCAGCACCCTCCCCGTCAAGCTCCGGCTCGACCACAAGGTTTTGCAGGATGCCCTTGGCGGGGATACTTGCCGCATAGGCTTCGATGATCGCCTCGCTGTGCGGGGTCTTGCGCGCATTGCGGGGCGACTTCTTCAGCTTGTTCAGCGGAATGAAGACCTCGGTGCCGCTTTCGCCGGCATTTGCGGTCTTCGCACTTGTTTCATTGGTCGTCATGGTTCTGGTCCTTTCCCGTTACATGCGGAAGGCATGCCCCTCGGCATGCCTTCCGGGGGCGCGTGAGCGCGCGGCAGAGAGGGGGGCGAATGCCGGCGAGCGGAGCTGGGCTGCGCGTCGAGCGGGGCGGATCGGATCAGTTCAAACGATGATGGTCATGTCGCGCCTTGCGAGCGAGCGGCTTCGCTCTGCGCAGGTGGCATTCGCGGGGGAGAGATGGCCAAGACCATCTCTCCCATACTTTGGAGGACGCGGGTCCTAATCCTAAAAGCAGCAAGACGCCGAAAACAGTCATCCGTCGCCAGTTCTCACCGATGAGCGCAAATGGCCGAGAGTTGACCGTCAGCTTGCAGGACGAGATTGCTTGAGCAGTCGTTCTCGTCTCATAGACAACCCACGTTCCGTGCTACTATTCAATGGGATTGCGGCTCGCCACGGAATGAGAAGTCGGCGTCTACGACGAGATCGGTCAAGTCGTGCCATCCAGGCGTGACACGGCCGCTAAGGCAGCGATTAGATTTGCATGGATCCAGCGTGCTTTCTCATCAGCGGTCATGAAGCCATCGAAGTACGAGGCATAGACGCAGAAGCTCAAGTCGACCATGTCGTTGCGCATTCTGTCCATTCGCTTGACCGGTTGACTGCCGCGTCTGATCCACCAGAGCAGATGAATGACGAGTCCAAGCGCATATCGGAAGAGATAGGTCCGAGCGATGCGGATGTCTCCGAGGTTCTGCCATGGCAGGCAGTAGGCGTGTGCCAGATTTTCCCATACCTGCATGGCGGCGCCGTAAATGGTTTCCATCATCGCGGTCGAGTATTGGTTGTTCGTCCTGATGATGCGGATCTCGGCCTTGGTGAACATCTGCGCCTCCATTTCGGGCAGCGATACCGCTATGTCGACCGCACCTTCGATCAGCTCCGGGAGGAGGCTGTCTGCAAAATTCCAATGATCGCGCAGTTGCTCCAAGATGGGCGCATCATCAACTGTGGCGCGCCTGATCGTGGTAACCATCTCAAAAATGATGCCTGCCATTCCCTTGAACTGCATACGCTCATGCAGGTCCGGCTCGGTCGGGTCGAGCCGGATTATCTCGCCGTTGGATCGCAGCAGGATCAACTGATCGGGGAAGTCGCCGACGACCGACAGGCCGTGCTTGATGGCTTCCAGCGACCGCTGTTTGTAGATCTCGATCCAGGCATAGTCGGCGAGCACCGCGAAGTTATGTGGACTCGCCTGAAGATGGGATCGCAACTCCTGCGATTGCAGCATGCTGCTGTCGATAACCAGAGACGGCAAATCGATTCCCCATTATTCCACTGGACTGGCGGCCGGATCACCGTTGAGGACCGCGATGATGGCTGCCAACCCGTCAAGAACACCGCCGGCCAGATGCTCGAAGTGGGCGCGATAGGTCTGACGCTCGGCTATGGCCTTCCTTTGCTCTTCCGCTTTGGTCGTTCCGCCAGTGTGGGCCGTCAGCGTGCTTCGGAGTGCATGCAAGCGCTGCAATGGCGCAATCGTAGCTTTAGCCTTTTCCGCAGGAACGCCGGAGGCAACCAGAATTGCCTCGATCAGCCGGAGCGAACGCCAGTTAGTCTCGACCTGCGCCTCACGGTTGGTCGCGATTTTTCGCAGTTCACTTTCCTTGAAGCCCTCTACGACGAGCTGGTCGAGATGCATGATTTCATGGCCCCACTCGGCCGCGTTATCCTGGGACGGGTACTGGGCGGCCAGCCGTACCGCCTCCCCACGAGGGATCCACCAAGGCGGACGCAAACCATCCAGCGCAGTCGTATCTCGCTTGAGTTCGTCCAAGGGATCCGCGTCATTTGTCCACTGCCCCAGAAAATCGCTGGTGAAGCTGCGCTTCGAGATTGGTGCCTTGGGCTCTTCGTTGAATGATTTCCAGTACAGCTGCTCTTCGTAGGGCAGATGGGAGAGGTCCTGCAGGTAGGTGTGGACCTGTCCGGCCTCGTTGATGTCGAACGAACGAAGCTCCCAGACATCGCGACACCGGATCATGCGACCGTCGATCTGGTACTTATCCGTGTCGGCCTTGTATTTCGACATGACGTCTGCGCGGAAGAAAACCGGGGAGAGCTCAAACGGCAGGCCCTCGACGGCATCGAAGTAATTTGTGCTGGCTCCTGGCACGGCCGAACAGGTTGCTATCCGGCTGTACCGAGCATCCTGGATTATGAAGTCGGCATGTTGCCTCTTGAACCGATCCGACGCCGTGTTTTCGTCCTCTATCACCTCAGCCAGGATCTTGTTTGGACGGACGATGATCCATCCATTCACGAAGCTGGATCGGCCGGGAACCCGTCCCGAATGATACGCTAGGTCAGGTGCTGCGAAGCTGTCACGCTCGGCGTCCTGCCAACCGTCAAAACCCACCTTCTTGTGATCGATCCGGGTAAAGTCGAACTTTGCGGCGAGGACCGTCTGAGTGACCGCCATGTATTTCACAAGATCCTCGGTCTTAACGGTGACCAAGGTTCCACTATGGCCTTCTTCGTCAGCCGGAAGCTGCTCGACCTTGATGATCGGTTCAATATCACCACGCCGGTTCACGCGACAGTATGCGTTTCGCTCTCTCAGGAAATGAACGTCCAGCGCCTGGACCAGTCGTTGGTCTAGCTCGACATATGGATCGAGGCCGTGCATCCGGCGCCGGTACACCAACTGCTGGCCTCCGGCGAGCGGCGAGCCGCCGCTCTCTCCAATTCCGGCTTCGAGATACATCCGCTCCGGCTCCCCGCCGCCCCAAACGTGCTCGAGCCGCCAACTGGAGCTGGGATCAATGAAGACAGGTCCGAGTTTTGCGTGATCAACCGGGTTAGCCTTCTCTGCTTTCATCAGAACCGCAAAGAGATAGAAACACTGCGCGCTGACATAGATTGGGGTCCATTGTCCTGTCAGGACGAGCTTGAGGTACTCCACCGACTCGGCTGCGTTCTCCAACCACTGGCCGGGTCTGTCATCCGGTACGCACGTGTACTTCTGAAGGTTTTTCATGGCAGAGCGTGGAGATCGTTGGAGTCTGCGAACTGGTGGATGAGACGATCTCCGCTCTCACGCGCGACCGCGACATGCTCGTTCGTCAGGAGAAAGATGCGGTCGCCGAGCTTCAAGTACCACCCGCCGCCGTGCCCTACGCCATGGTCGCGCGATCTCTGAAGATCGGTGTCCGGGACTGCCTCAGGTATTCGGTCATGCCCGCGAGAATTCAGGCAACGCGGCATCCCACTCGGCTTTGGTAAACACGAGATCAGCCATCTCCTTCTTTTGACACCCATTCGTACTCATGCGCGCTGGCGGAGACGCGCTCATTTGACAGTACCAAAGCCACTCTTCGTGATGACGGCAAACATCGCCGCTGAAAACTTTCGGTATTCCATAAGATGGTGGGTCATCAACTCCACGATCGGTATATGCGAAGCGGATGGCCGGAAGGTGACCTTGTGCTGAATGGTCTTTACTGTCCCGTCCGGGAACGTAACTTCGCCGTGAGATTCCATGCGGTCGAGCCCTAAAGGGACATCGTTGTCCATCATCCGCGACTGTCTGGTATCGAAGGCGCGTTTGGGCGTCCGGCGGGGGACCACAATGGGCATGATTGCCTTTGAGGTCTTGCCTTTCGTAGACACCAGCCAGCCCTCGGCCGGCGCTTGAACGACTTGGCGGTGGACGACCTCGTCGCGGTAATCCCGCAGCTCGGCCAGCCATGCCTGATGGGTTTTGACGACCTCGAGGATCCCACCCTGCTGCCCCTTGTCGACCATCTTCTCCAAGGTATGTATCGAATGCGCGACGATGCCGGGCATCGTTCGGGCCGCCGCGACTCCAAGGAAGTCCAGTCCGGACCGGACGGCAGCCAAGAATGCAGAGAGCTCGTGGACGTAAGCCGTGGACTGCCCGCTGTTCACGACCAGCGATGCCGTAGAGGCGACAGCATTCTTGGCCGGCCTGCCTTTGTTCTTCATCGCTGCAATTGCCGCAGCTTCGGCCGTCCCCAACATGGACTTGACGTTGCCGATGTGGTGTTCGGCCGCCTGCTGCTTCCGGAACGAAAACATCAATTGCGTCTCGAAGTATTCCTTGTCGTCCCACTTCTTGAAGATCGGGTGATCTGGCGCAGTTGGAGCGTCATCGATCGCCTTGAGCAGCCCGTCTAAAGCTTCGCGATACGTCAGTGGGTGGGTCGGCTTCTTCATCTGCGGGGTAGCGAGCATGGGGATGGATTGGGACCTTGCCGGATGTTGACCCTGATATCAACAAGGGATTCTAGACCGTGTCCCCGGAGACGCCGGCCGCATGGCTGAATGGCCGAGATAAGGCGCAAACGAACCTGCTCGCCCAGATGACCGCTCTTAGTGACTGGCTGCGGCCGGCTCTCCGTCCGACATGAGGCGCAAAGCCGCGATTCCGCGTTCCATCATGCCCAGATCGCTTGCCGTCAGATTCGTTCGCGCAGCAAAACCGCAACGAGATTAGGCCCGCAGACTCAGCCGGCCGGGATTACTGGCGCAGCCGGATCGTGTGGTCCGGGAACATGGCCGGCAGGGACCACAGCAGACGCGCCGAGGACGTGCTTCTCCTGGTCGTCGAAGAAAATGTGGGCACCGAGTGCCTTCAGGATGGGTGCCTTCTCGCGGCTGCCGACGAAGTGGGCCTCATCAGCCGGGGTCCCCCATGCCCTCAGCGTGCGAATGACGCGCTCGTGGGCAGGGGCGTTCCGAGCTGTGACGAGTGCGATGCGGACCTTACTCACGTTACCGTCATTGAGGAAAACGCGGCGCAATGCCGATAGCTTATGAAGAAAATTGCCAAACGGGCCACGCGCCATTGGATTGGTCGCGTTCTCTGTCTCATGAGCTAGGAAGGCGTCCAGGCCCTTTTCTTTGTAGATTGCGTCGGACTCGGGGCCAAACACGACAGCATCGCCGTCGAACGCGACCCGGACCTCGCCCTGCGGCGTTTCGGCACGATCCTTGGGTGCCAAGCCGAGCCGTGCGGCCGCTGCTCCGCCGTCCACTGCTCCCTTTACGTCCGCGTCCGCGTTTGAGAGAAACAGGTCGATGCCCCACGCCGGGACAAACGGCGCAAGCGATCGTCCGCTAGTAAAACTGCCCGTCTTGACGACAAGCTCGTAATGATCGATCGACCTGAAGGCTCGGAGGGAGAGGTCGGGCGAGTTCTGCGACAAGAGGATCACTTCAACATACGGAGCAGCGTCAGGATCATTCAGCGCGAGTAATCGCTCGACTACCTCAAAGCCTGCACCCTTGCGGAGGATTACGTCCTCCCGTTGGAGTTGCATAGCCGCATACGCCTTGACGCCGTACTTCTCAAATACGCGATGCTCCTCCTCCAGGTCAAAAAGAGCGCGCGTAGAGATCCCGATGCGAAGAGGGCTAGCCCTTAGCACAGCCACCGGATCGACACTCCCCTTTTCGGCCTCGGTCAAAAGCGAGGCTTCCGCCAGTTCCATATGCCCTCCCTCCCGTATTGGGCCCGCCGCAGCGGTGCCCCCCTTCTGTACTTGCGCCATTTCGAAAGAATTGGAGACTTGGGTTCCTTGCCTATCTTTGCCATGCAATCGCTATTTCCTGACTTTTCAAAACGCGAGGTGGTATTGGAAGCATTGTACACGTCGTGGCGAAGGTCCACAGAAGCCAATTTTGCCCCCAATGATGAGGCGATCATTACGCGGGATGCGCTGGCGGAGCAGCTGTACGTCCGGTAGAAAATATTGAGATTGACTTGGTTTGGGGGAAGTCGGCAATGGACGCAGTCAGACGGGTATCGCTATGGATTGGTGTAGTCGGGCGGGCTTCTCTGCGGATATCTCTATGGATTTTTGCTGTAGCTATTGTCTTACTCCTTGTCCTGCACCCGCTGCTACCGGATACGATCAGCGTGCCAGTTTCCCAGCTGGGAACAGTGACGCTGCTGTTGCGCGATCCTTTTCGTCTCTTATGGTCCGAAATCGTTGCCCCGTGTGCCGGTTTTCTTAATCAGCATTTCGACAAGGTTCTTGCCTGGCCTGTGGCTGCGGTCGTGATGGTCTACCTGCTGCTTCGCAGCGGTGTTCTTCCTGCTGTCTTGCCGTCTGCCATGGGCAGAGTTAGGACGTTGAATCTTTTCGGTTTCAAGCTGGAATTAAGCGAGCAGATTACGGAAATCGCGCGGGAGCGCGATGATTTGTCGAAGGCGCTGTCGAGCGTACGCGCGAAGATCGAAGCGCAACTGCGCGTGAAGGTCGTCGAGGCGAACATCCCTCAGAACTTTGCGCGTTTCGTTTCCGATGTGGGTAGTGAGCTCAAGGACCGCAACACGAATTTCGATGGCGCAAAATGCCGCGCGACTATCTACATTGAGGATCCGATTTTCGCGGGACAATTGATGCAGCTTTTGGAATACGTTTCGGGAGATGGAACTCCTCTTCCTGGTCTCGCTGCTGGCCGTTCGTTTTCTATCCGGCGAGGAATCGTGGGCCGCGTATGGCGCTCACACCTGCCAGAAATAGAGGGCGTATTGCCGGACGATCTAGCGACCGTGGAGCCTGAGGACAAATACAAATACATCGCGCGTATTTGGGGGATGACCCAGTTAGAAGCCGAGCATGCGGCGAAATACCCATCTTATATTAGCGTACCGTTCGAATATACGCTTACTCGTTGCGGCGTTTTTTACATGGACTCCACAATGGAGAATGCGTTCACGAACGAAAACAATAAAGCTGGGTTGATCATGTTCATCCAGAAAAAAGTAAACGAGTTGCGCATGGATGGCGCGATTGGCGAACTGGATGCCTCCCTTGCCGCGAGCCGTCTGCAGATTCCGCTACTGGAGCCTTTGGATGCAAAATAGTTATTCTGCCGTCGCCAATGAGTATTATGACGCCCAACTGCATCCTACCTGTGCCGGTTTCGGTGTTGCTAGTGGCGCACTGATGAAGCGGCACTTCGAATTGGTTCCTGACAAGGGAACGATTTTCGAAATCGGCGCGGGACGATCCGGACTACTGGGAGCCATGCCGAAGGCCACCGGCGCCAAGCTTTTGATTTCCGACATATCTCTCGACATGCTCAATCATTCGCGGTCAGCCTTCAACGGAAGGGCAGAATTCCTCGTTTGTGACGCCGGTGACCTGCCCGTTGAATCGTCAAGCGTCGACCTCGTCGTGGCGCTTCTGGGGGACCCCTACAATTCTTCGGCCGTTTGGACGGAAGTCTATAGAGCCCTGAAGAATGGCGGCGGCGTGTTCTTTACAACGCCTTCATGGGAATGGTCGACGGCGTTTCGAAATTCAGCGCCTGGCGAGCGAACCGGCTCGGCCTTTTTCTTCACTGGGTCGGGGAACGCTCTCTATCTGCCATCTGAGATATTGCCTGTTTCAAGTCAGATTCAGCTCATGGGTGACAGCGGCCTCGAGGTTCAGTGGGTCGACCCATTCACGTTAGGGGATCTCAAGAGCGCAGGCGCCAAGATACCCTCCAAACTTGGCGACTATCTCCATGACGCAACACCAGTTGTCACGGCATACTGGGCGACCAAAGTTTCGTTGTAAGCGTAGCGAATTGGCGGTCCACTTCCATAACTGCGTTGCCAGAACCCTATCGGTCATGGGATCGGTCCCCACATCATGGCACGTGTGCTTGGCTTAGGTGTCGACCGGTCGAGCATGCCGCGCATTGGCAGGTGGTTTTCTGTGAAGCACGGCAAGGCGCTGGGCGCGGCTTTCCGCAAATGGTCTGACGAACCGGACCTTGAGCGCATCATTGTGAGCCACTGCGATGTTATCACCGACCAGCCGCGCAAGGTGCTCGAGCGCGTTGCGTAAGATTTCGGGGCATAGCAAGATTTTCGGGGAGGTGGCGCCGCATATAAACCGCGCTATCCGGGTAGTCTGCAACTGACCGAAAGCGTGGGGCAGCTATGTGCAATGACTACGAGCAGCATATCGCTTGGCCGAATATTGCCGCATGATGCAATCGATGGCGCTCGACGTTCCAACCCATCAAACCGAACTGGATTTGCCACAGGCGGATGACATCCGCATCGGTGACCCCGCCCCGATCATGCGAGCCGCCGGCGACACAATCGAACTCACGCGTATGACCTTTGCCTTTCTGCCCTCCGGCCCCAAAGGCGGGCCGATCTTCAACTTTCGCTCGGACGGGCGGAGTTTCGCCAACAGCAAGCGCTGCCTTATTCCGGCATCGCCTTTCTTCGAATTCACCGGAAAGAAGTCGCCAAAGGCGAACCATCGCTTCACCCTCAACGGCGCCCCCTTCATGGCGATCGCCGGACTGTGGCGCGACGGCGAAGGCAACAAGCCGCCGACATTCGCAATGCTGACGACTGAACCCGGGCCGCATGTGGCGCCTATCCACAATCGCCAGATTGTGGTGCTGCGCCCGGAGGATTGGGCGGCATGGATACATCTCACAAACCCCGAGGCAGAGCTGTTGAAGGCACTCCCGGCAGGGTCGCTGGTGGTAAAAACCGTACGGGAGGGGAGCGACTGACCTTTATTGCGAGGTTTGCCTTACCTTGGCAGCTGCATTGAGGATAGCGGAAGCCAGGTTGAATTCGGCGCGTCCGGGATCGTAGGGTTGGCAACGATACGTCCACGCGAAACATGTGCACCTCCCGATCACTGATTGCCTAGTGGCCGCTACTTCCATCAGCTACGCTGGCCTCACAACTGAGCACCCTCGAGCCGCACCATAGGCGGTTGGTATCCGGTTTGTGCTGTATGGGGAAGGAGGCACGCGTGTCAGATTTCGTGAAAGAGTGGATGGTCGAACGCAGGGAAAGCCGCTTCCCCAACACTGTGACGATGGCCTTTTTCTCCCCTCAGTCTCAGATGGTTACTTTGGACCAATACAGCCGGAGGGACCTGCCCAAAGCGCTCTTGGCCAACGACCATGGTAAGGCCGCGGAAATCCTGGCGACCATAAGTCATGAACTCACGCATTGGGCTGACGTCGTGGGAACAATTTGGGGACGCGCTTACTTGAAACGCGTCTATCAGGCCTTCAGGCTGCTTCCCACAGCGGGCAAGCCGCCCTCGGAGGCAGACTTCCCGTGGTTCGTGGACCTTTACGACGAGACGCGCCGCCTGACGTTTCCGAGATACTATCAGACGCTAGTAGAATCCAAGGAGCCTCACAGTGCCGCGCGTCCCTGGCAGATCGCCTTTTCTGCCGGCCAGGAGATCGACCCCTCAGGCAGATTGGATCCGTCCAGACCTATCCTGTTCGTTCGCTTCCTAGACCACGAAACCGGCGCCCGCCTCATACGGCAGCCGCTGACTGTCGGCGCTCTCCTGGAAACAACGGCGGTTGCGTCCGAGTATTCGGTTGTCCGTACCTACCTCGAAGCCAAAGTGCCGGAAAACCAACGGACTGCAATGGCCGACGACATAACGAAGGACGGTCTTGCCAGGCTGTACGCACCGAGTCTGACCTTGTACTCCGCACCGGTCCACCTGTTTGCGCACTACGCGAAAATCAAGGACGCTGCCTTGGCGTATCGGCTCGCAGCCACCATCGCGCACCTTTGTCTCAACCTTGGCGACGACCATTTTGAGGGCGTCCAGCTCCCCGACAGCATGGAGCCGTGGGCAAACCTGTTCCCATCCTTCAAGCAGAGGGGCGACCGCGCGTTTGCGTTCGCGGTGATCAGTTCCAATCTCGAACCCTGGCAAGTTGGTATGGACGAGACCAAGTGGATCGATGTAGCGCTCGTTCGGACGGGTCTGCCGGATCGGCGATCGATTATGGAGCAGGCGATAGAAGCGATGGCGATGCACCAGCCCGGAGGACAAGGAGCTCCCTGGGACGAAGCCGAGCGCTACATGCTTGAGCTAGGGCTCGGAGTCGCGAGGGGACGGTCGAACAACCCGTCGTTTAGCCCGATGCACGCTCAATCCTATTCAGGGGTGGTTCCTCCAATGTTCGACTCGGAGGGCGAGATCTATCTGTTCCCGAACGACAAGTTCGACCTTACAAGGTTCGCACCCGAGGCAATGATCGATCTGGATTGGGCTCTGGACGGGTATACCCGCAACCTTCTGTCGGGCTGTCGCTAAGCTCATATGATCTGGCCACTTGAGGGCTCCTACCTTGCGATGCTCTGGAACGCATCGACCGATGTCCAACCCGGCTTTTTTTCAAGCCCGCATCCGCTGACGTACGCTGCCGCGCAGCGACTGGGGCGGCCAAAGCGCGGTGGGGGCTTGACGAGCTCTTCACAGCGTTTTGGGTCTCGGTAGACATGCTCTGAGGATTCATGGCGCGTATTCCACCGGGCCGAAACCGAAAGGCACACTTTCAATGACCCGAAACCCCCCATCGAAATGCTCGATTGCCTTCCAGGCGAGTAGCGCTGCCAGCAACGCGGAAACCTCGTTGCTGTTCTGTCCTTTGACGTAGCCGTAGGCGTCGACCAGGATGCGCCCTGCGTCGGCAAGATCCTCGTCTGAGACTTTTCCCTTGATGGCTGCGATCTGGTTCATGTGGTGAAGCAGTGCCGCCTCACCGTAACCGATGGGCTGTGCAAACGCTCGCAGCCAGGCAAGGGCGATGGCCACCAGGAAGCTGGGAAAGGTTGCCGGCGGTGCTGCGACCAGAGCAGGAAGAGCGTTTGCCCCTGTTGCGGTCAGTGCAATTGCCGGCATGAAAGCGAAAGGATCCCGCACCAGGTTGGAAAGCTTCAGAGAATAGGCGAGTTGCCGGCGCTTGCGCGCCAGCACCATTCCCAGAAATCCCTCGCGCCGAGGCGAGACGATCTCGGGAGGAGCTTCCTGCCAACGACTATCGGCGACGCCGTCGAGCGCGTTGATCGCACCGTGAAGCTCGGTATCGGTCACCTTGGCCAACCGCGAGGGCGAAGGGACTTGATCGAGCAATTCCCTGATCGAAGCGATCTCAGCGGACGTCAGCGACTGCGCGTTCTGCATGGTGCTCCACCTATCCTTGTCTGGTGCCTCGAGCCGGGGCGCTCCGAACCGCCGCGTGACGCATCGCCCCACTATGGCATTTGCCGCCTTGGGGCTCCAGCACACCTATTTGAAATCCCGCGTCTTCACCTTGATCTGGTCGATGTGCAGATAAGGATCGATGATATCTCGCGGCCGCGGCCCTTTGTGCATTCCACGCGGGTCCGGCGTCGGGCTGCCGTGATGAAACTCGTCGCCGCGCCCATGCGGCAGGGGGAAGGCAGCATCGCGATCGCCAACGCTGGCCAGCTCAGCTGAGAGATCACTCAGCCGGTGCGCGACGAGATGAACCACCTCGCCTTCCCTTTGGATGCGCCCGTATACGCCAATCATGCCAGCACCAAGCACAACCCTGCGGAATTTTTCGAATACCTTCACCCATACAACCAGATTGGCGATGCCGCTCTCGTCCTCGATCGTGATGAACATCACGCCCTTGGCTGAGCCCGGCCGTTGCCGGACCAGAACGAGCCCGGCTGCTTCCAGCCATTGCCCATCGCGCGCCTGCATGGCCTCGCGGCAAGAGACGATGCGCTTGCGGCGCAGGTCGGCGCGCAGGAAGGAGACGGGATGATCGCGCAGGGTCAGCCCGACATGTCCATAGTCCTCGACCACCTCGCCGCCTGATGTCATGGCGCGTAGCGCGACTAGGGGCTCGCGGATCTCCGGCACCGTTTGCTGCTCGCGAGCCGAGGCCGCGGCAAACAGCGGCAGCGGTTCGTCGCGCAGCGCCTTGATCGCCCACAGGGCCTCACGCCTGGCCAGCGACAATGAGGGTTGAAAGGCGTCGGCCTGGCGAGCTCGACCAAGGATGCCGCGGGAACCCCGGCTCGATGCCAGAGGTCGTCAACCGACGCAAAGGATTGGTCGGCGCGTGTGGTGACGATGGTCGCGGCGTCGGCGTTTGCAAGACCACGAACCATCCGCAAGCCAAGCCGAACGGCAAACCGGTCCTCACTTTCGGTGGGCTCGAGCGTGCAATCCCAGCGCGACGCGTTCACACACACCGGGCGAACCTCGACACCGTGGTCACCGGCATCGCGAACGATCTGCGCGGGTGCGTAGAAACCCATCGGCTGGGCATTGTTAAGACATCGGGGTGATGACATTTCAGCCAAGACGATGCGTAGGCGATCAATGCAAAGCTTGCCGCATGGCTCTCGGGAAAACCGTAACTGCCGAAGCCCTCCAATTGCTTGAACGTCTTTTCGGCGAATTCGCGCTCATAGCCGTTCTTCACCATGCCACCGATCAGCTTGGCGCCGAAGCTGGAGACACCGCCAGTGTGCTTGAAGGTTGCCATGGCGCGGCGAAGCTGATCGGCCTCGCCCGGCGTGAAGCCGGCACATTCGATCGCGACGCGCATCGCCTGTTCCTGGAACAGCGGCACGCCCAGTGTTTTTCCGAGCACCTTTTCGAGCTCCGGCTTGGGATAGACAACCTCCTCCTTGCCTTCGCGCCGCCGCAGGTAGGGGTGTACCATGTCGCCCTGGATCGGTCCTGGCCGCACGATCGCCACCTCGATTACCAGGTCATAGAAGGTCCGTGGCTTGATGCGCGGCAGCATTGACACGGCTCGGGATTCGATCTGAAAGTTGCCGAGCGTATCGGCCTTGCGGATCATCGCATAGGTGCGCGGATCCTCGGCCGGGATCGTGGCGAGATCCAGATTGATCCCCTGTGCTGTGACAAGAGATCAAAGCCGCGCTTCATGCAGGACAGCATGCCGAGCGCTAGCACGTCGACCTTCATGAACTTCAGCGCGTCGATGTCATCCTTGTCCCATTCGATGACCTGACGATCCTTCATTGCGGCCGGTTCGATCGGCACCAGATCGTCGAGCCTGTCGCGAGTCAGGACGAAGCCACCGGGGTGTTGCGACAGATGACGCGGTGCGCCGATCAGCTGCCTGGCCAGGTCAAGCGCCAGGCGCAGACGGCGATCGCCGAGATTGAGGTTCAGTTCCTCCGCATGCTTTGGTTGGACGCCTTCGTCCGACCAGCCCCACACCTGCGACGACAGCATCTTGATTAGGTCTTCGGGCAGACCCAGAGCCTTGCCGACATCACGCAGGGCGCCTTTGGAACGATAGCGGATGACGGTCGAGCAGAGTGCTGCGTGCTCACGGCCATAGTTATCGAACACCCATTGCATGGCGATTTCTCGGCGCTCATGTTCGAAATCGACATCGATATCGGGCGGCTCGCGGCGTTCTTCCGAGACGAAGCGCTCGAACAGCAGGTCATTGCGGTCGGGATCGATCGAGGTGATGCCCAAGACATAGCATACAGCGCTGTTGGCGGCAGACCCCCTGCCTTGGCAGAGGATGTCCTGACTGCGGGCAAAGCGCACGATCGAATTGACGGTCAGAAAATACGGCGCGTATTGCATTTTCTCGATGAGCTGCAATTCATGCTTGAGCGTACCAACAACCTTGTCCGGCACGCCTTCCGGAAAGCGCGTCGTGGCACCTTCCCAGGTCCAGTTTCTCCAGCGCCTGCTGCGGTGTCAGACCCGGCACCATGCGTTCCTCGGGATATTGATAGGCAAGCTCGTCCAGTGAGAATCGACAGCGCTCGGCGATCTCGAGGGTATGCGCGATCGCTTCGGGATAACGGCCGAACAGGCGTGCCATCTCAATCGGCGGCTTCAGATAGCGGTCGGCATGTCGTTCACGCCGCAGCCCGGCGTGGTCGATCGTGACATTGTGCCGGATGCAGGTGACGACGTCCTGCAGGATGGGCCGTGACGGCTCGTGGAAGAGCACATCGTTGGTAACGACCGTTGGCACGCCGGCCTGTCCGGCAAGATTGGAAAGATCGTGCAGCCGCAAAGCGTCGTTGGGACGGCGGCGCAGCGTCAGCGCCATGTAAGCCCGGTCGCCAAACGCTTCGCACAGTCGCCGCAGCCACATCGAGGATGTGTCGTCGGCCTGATCGGGAACGAACACCGCAACAAGGCCGTCGCCATAGCCGACGAGGTCGGCCCAATGCAGCACGCATTTCGCCTTGCCACCGCGCTTCTTGCCCAGAGACAGCAAGCGGCAAAGCCGCGAGTAGGCGGCGCGATCGGTCGGATAGACCAGGATGGAAATCTCTTCCGCCAGATCCAGCCGGCAGCCGACGATCAGCCTGACGCCGGTCGCCTTTGCCGCCTCATGCGCGCGCACGATCCCGGCCAGGCTGTTGCGATCGCAGATGGCAAGTGCGGGCATGTCCATTATGGCGGCCTGCGCAAACAATTCCTCGCAGGAACTGGCGCCACGCAAGAAGGAAAAATGCGAGGTGCATTGCAGTTCGACGTACGGTGCGATCATCCGAAAATGCCGTGCAGGAACCAGCGATGGGAGCCGGTCGCGGCATCCTCGCCATCGCCAGCGCGATAGATCCAGTAGCGCTCGCCGGCATCGTCCTCGACCTGGAAATAGTCGCGCACCGCGGCAAGTTCGGCGTCGCGCTTCCACCACTCGCCGAAAACGCGCTCAGGGCCATCGGCCCGCTTCACCCTTCGACGGATGCCTCTCCAGGTAAAGCTCGGTGGCGGATGATTAGGCAATAGAGCTATCGCCTCGATCGGCTCAGGCACTGCGAACAGACGAGCCGGACGCGGCCAATGGTCTGGCCAGGCATCGCCGGTCTCCACCGACGCGGGGGCGACACGCCGAACTGATCGTTCGGGCACGTCGCTGGCCACCGGGGCAAACCGATAAAGCATCTCCTCGCCGGCACGATTGCCCAGTATGTCGATCAGGTCCGAAATGTCAGCGTCCTGTTGTTCGATGAGTGAGGAGATCGTCTGCCTGGGCGTCAACGGTTCGGCTCGAGGCGCCGACAAGCGCATCAGCTCGATGCCGAAACCGGGATCGACCCGCTCGATCTTGTCGCAAAGCAGACGCGTCAGCCGCTTGACATCGCGGATGGGCAAGGCGGTGCCGACGCGAATGGCTTCGATCCGGTTGTCGACGCGGTAGAGCAGCAGGTCGAGCCGTCGGGCGCCTAGCCCCCTGGTCTCCAGCTCGAGGCATAGCGCTTGCACAAGCTTGCCGATGTAGCGCGCGATAGTGTCGGCCGCACCAATGGGCTCGCCAAAGGCATGCTTTACCTCGACCACCTCCACTGGCCGCACCGGCTCGATCGGTTCGGCAAGGCGGCCAGTGGCCTGGTCAAGACGGCGGCCCAATTCGGGCCCAAAGCGCAGGGTCAAGGGTGCGCGAGGCTGCTGCAGAAGGTCCCCCACCCTGTCGAAGCCCAAAACGCGCAAACCGCTGACGATTGCGTCGGGCAACCGTAGAGACGGGATGGGCAGAGGACGAATGGCGTCGAGGGTTGCGTTGCCAGCGACCACGCTGACGGTCTGCCGGATGTAACGCGCAACGGCGTGAGCGGCACCCCAGCTATCCGCAATCGCTGCCCGCGCCGAAAAGCCGACCTGGTAGAGACGTTCGACCATATCGACCAGCATCATCTGTTCGCCGCCATGAAGGTGATCGGCGCCCGTGGTGTCCATGACCAATCCGTCCGGAGGATCCGCAGCTACGATCGGCGCGTACCGCCGCAATGCCCACAGCGCCAGCCGCTCCAATCCCTCCGTGTCGGCATCGGGCTCCGCGTCCATAACCACCAGACCCTGAATGAGGGCCTGCGCTTTCGTGCCGGCATTCCGATGCGTAGGCCCGCTTCCATAGCCGAGCGATCTGCCGCGATCACCAAGCGACGATTGCCTTGCCGCCCGACCAGCACCAAGGGTCTATCCGGTGGCGGCGAGACGTCGCCCAATTTCCTTCTGAGCCGGTCGGTCGACCAGCTTGGAAGGAAGAGCGAGACGACCTTGGGCATCGCATGCCTCCACTTCGATATCGAGCGTTTCCCCTCCACGAGACCGGATCAGTTCAAGTTGCCATCGCGCCCGGCCAACGCCTGGCACAGGCAGCGGCCGTGACGGCAGCACAGAAACCCGCCAGCGGGTGACAGACGCCGTCGGCTGCCCAAAATCGGCGGCTTCGGTCTGTCGGCGCCAGCGGCGGACGGCGATGCCCATGGCGCCGGAGCCTTCCGATGCAAGCTGCAAACGTCGCGAGGCCGTCATCGACAGCCGGGCAACCTCGGCAACCACAGCCCCAAGCCCCATGTGCCGCAGGCCTTCCTCGAAGCAGGCGAGCAGGGATTTGTCGTCACCGGCTTCGACATAGATCACCCGGTCCGGGTGAAGTCCGACCTGGGCGATTGCCGGCGCAAACAGATCCTGGCGCGTCACACACCACAGCACCTTGCCCTGCGTCCTGGCCGCAATTCCTGCAGCAAAAAGCGACGCGGCGGCGCCATCAATCGCTCCATTGCCACCACCGGCAACTTCATGGAGCGCGCCAAGTGCCACACCGCCCCCAGGCAGGTGGCTGTCGATAGAGGAAATGCCGAAAGGGAGCACCGCTCTTTCGGGCGTGTTGCCGCCTTCGAGACGCGCAATGCGATTTTGAAGATCGGAAATGGCAGCGTTTGGCGCCGATGCACTCATCTGGTCCCCTGAACGCGAAATGCTGATGGTATGTTCCTCATTTGTTCTCTTCCTAGTAAAGAGTCAATGGCATGGTGAGGTGGCGCTGCGGAAGAAATGTTTGGCGCGACCGCTCACTCGGTGGCACCGATAGAGTCGTTTGCCGACAGGACGATACGGTCGAAGGGCACGATGCCCCGCTGGACGTCGCGCCGGCGACTGCCGGCGCCCAAAGGAAAAACGGCGCATAAGCCGCAGTCCTGCGCGCGTCCGCAAATGCGGACATTGTCGCGCGCGGGACGGAGGAAATTCGCCCCCGCCGCGGACGGTTAACAGGACAGCCGTAGGAGCGTCAGCATAGCGCCGGCCGCAGGACGGGACGCGGGACCGACTGTCCCCGTCCGCAGCGGTCCGCATCATGATCGGCAATGGAGCCGTTGCCTTGGAATTCGACACGGAGCGCCGATCATCGCTCTGGTGGCTATCCCGTTGAAAAAACGGAACCAATTCCTCTGTTGCCAAGAGCCTATTGACTCCAATGTTCTTATTTTGTTCACTGTCGGTGCGATTGGCACAGGAGGCGAACCATGGAACTTCGCTTGAACATTGAAGGTGCAACGCCCGAAGAACTGGCACGCGGTGTCTTCGCGCGGGCCGGCATTACGGCTTTGCAGGGCGCGGAAGGTTTGTTCGCGTTGGAAGGGTGGGACATCAAAGGCTTTCCGGAAGACGACAAGCCCACCGAGGACGAGGACCGGGCTGCTTCGGTTTGGATGGAGGCCGACGAGGCTGCGACGACCGCATGTTGTGCGGGCTGGCCGGAGGACAGAGTTCCGCGCCATCAGATCATGGAGCTGATCGACGTTCCCCGAACGAGATTGCAAGCCGAGGCGCTTCCGGACACGTGGCCGGCGCGCAAGCAGCTCTATCCGGACGTCGTCAAACGGCTGGAGGTTACAGCTGGCCCGGACCACCAGATCGATTTCGATATTGCCTTCGTTCTGGGTTGGGTGTGCGAGCGGCCGACGCTGGAGCGGTTGAGCCCCTTTCGGAAGATGGCGACCGTATCCCCTTCTTCACCAGCGACCTTGCCCAGGTGGAGGAAATGGCTCGCAAGGCGCTCAAGAACTGGACTATCGAGATTGACCGGGATCCCTACGATGCCCACGTTTTCGACCCTGCAGCCGTCGATGACGGTGACGAATTGCGCATGGCGGCGTGGCGCGATTTTCGACGGCTCCCTGCTTATGGAGAAGCCGCCTGCAAACCCCGCAGTCGCACTGACCCTGGCGATGATGCGCGGCCAGTCGATGCATTTCGAATAGTGGTCAAACGCAGTCGGGGCTCACCAACGCCATCGGTCATCGACTGCGACTAACCACACCAGGTTGCGCTGCCCGACGACCTTTACACCGACCGGAACTTCACCATGATCGCGAAGTTCTGCCAAGAACGAGGGCTTATGCACCATATGGCGGGGACGCATAGCTGATGACGCATCGCTATGAAAACTGTCGGGAAGTATCGTTTCTCGCGGGCCTTTTTGGATCGTTTCGTCAACGAACGCTTCAAGTGCTAGGCTTGCTTTCCGCATACCGCATTCCCATGCTTTCCGGTAAGCATGTATGCCCGAACGCCCAACGCGCATATTGTAACCTGAGCCACTTGATTTTGCTGGGCCTCGTCTTGGAAGCTACTCGAATCCTCGCAGTCGCTGCGGTGGGCAAGACAGGCTTGCGGGTCAGGGACTAAAGGGAGGACCGCATGAGCGACGTGGCGAAGGTTCTGGGACTGATCGAGAACTGCAACGATCCCGAAAAGCTGAAATCGTGGATCAGGAACGCCCGGGACAAGGGTGAGCCGGGCGTGGCCGACGCCGCTTTCCGCAAGCTGGTTTCGGTCCTACCCAAAGAGAAACCCCGGACCGGGGAGCATGATTTCTGGCAGACGATACATGCCTTCGAGCTTGTCCTGTCCGAAGAGCGAGGAAAGACGACCCGGCTCGCCCGCACTAGGCAGAAAGTCGCAAGGGCGGGAGTGGTCCAAACCCTTCAAGACTGGGCCATGAGCGCGAAAAGCACCGACGGCTTTGTCATGCTGCTGGAGCGGAACATGCCGGAGCTGACCGGCGAAGCCATCGTTGTGCGGCACGCGCCGCAGTTTGGCGCGGAGGTCGTCGCGGCGGCGAGGCGCAGGCTAGAGGCAGCGGGTATCGATATTGCCACGCTTCCTGGCGCACACGTTCGGAATGACTGTCCGCAAAAAGGGCGGCCATCTTGAGTTGCCGCCGATCGTGGCGGGCGAGTGGCGCGGCGAAATCGTAGGCTCAGCCAACGTCAACTTCGGCCAAGTGGTTCAGCCAGGCCCGCCCCGCCAGTCGGTCGAATTCACCTATATCATTCTCCCCGCCACGCTCATCATGCCGGACCCGGCGTTTAGGTGGCCGGGCGTCGTCATGATCATGGCGCCCACGCCCATGAAGACGGAGTTCAGACGCGGGCACGCTCTTCCAGGCCGATCGCCTGCCGTCGCTGAGTCTCTCCCTCGAAGTCACCAGGGCGCAGTTTTCGGACATGCTTCCACGCATCGAAGCGCGGCGGCTCAAGAATTTTCATTTCACCGTGGAGGAGCAAAGAGATTCTTGGCCTGTGCGGAGCTGGGGCATGGGAGCCACGACAGCCTAGCGCGTCGGCCCCGCCCCCATTCTATTCGTCTCGACGATTGCAGGGTGCGCGGCGTCCGACATTCCGACTGGACCTCGTGGATGTCGAGCGTTGCCTGAAACCTATTGGGTGCTACGCGCGGCAACGAAGTGCAGAATGCGTCGAGCTGAGTCGGAGGAAAGGCGGTAGCGCTCTCCCGACTCGAACCCCCGCAGCCGCGGTCTGCTATCCTATTTTCACGCCGTTACCGCCGTTTGCCGCATTGGCCGGACAGATCCATTCCAGGCATAGCAAGGAAAGGGTAGCGTGATTGCTTCTTAGGTGAATGCTCCACTGTCGCGGAACTCAGCCCGCGAGGCGATGTGCAGCGAGAAAAGCAATGAAACGCGCACTTGGCGGGCTCCTGCTGTTCGGCATTAATCGAGAACAGGCAGCGGTAGCTATCGGCGTCAGTCCAACGACGTTCGACCAGTTGGTCGCGGATGGCCGTATGCCACAACCGCGGATGCCCAGCAAAGAGCGCTATGTCTGGGACGTGGAGGAACTGGCAGAGGCATTCGGGCGGCTACCACACCGCAACAGCAAACTTGACGGCGTGTCCTCTAGCGATAATCCTTGGGATCGCAGATGATGGACGTGGCGAGCACCATGGTGAAATTCAATCTGAAAGGCGTTGTCGAAGACAGGGATCGGCACGGCAATATCCGGCTGTACTTCCGCGCACCGGGTAGAAAAAAGATCCGTCTGCGAGAAAAGCCAGGTTCAGCCGAGTTCCACGAAGAAGTGCGCTGCGCGCGAGATGGCGTTCCTTATGCTTCGGCTCAGAATGTGGTCAGGCCTGTAGTGAGGCCAGTGGCCTCGCGGGGCAGTCTGATGTGGCTTTGCCAGGAGTATTTCCGGCGCGGTGGCGCAGAAGTCGGCGAAGGCACGATGCTTCGACGACGAACAATACTCGAAGGCGTTTGCAAACTGCCTCACCCGCTGAGCGGGCCAGTCAATCCGGACTTCTCGACGAAGGGTTCATTACCATTCGCGGCCATGAAGCGGGCTCACGTCAAGGAGCTCCGTGATACCCGGTCAGACGCTCCGGGGCAGCCAACAATATTACAAAAGCCATTAGCGCAATGTTCGCTTGGGCCAAGGATGCCGAGATGGTCGAGGTCAATCCGGCAAACGGAATAAAGCGCCTGACTTCGGGCAATGGCGAAGGTTTCCACACCTGGGAAATGTCGGAGATCGTCCAGTATGAGAAACGGCATGCGCGCGGCACCATGGCTCGTATGGCGCTGGCGATTTTCATGTTCACAGGTTTGCGACTGTCCGATGCAGCAATCTTCGGCAGACAACACATTACCCAAGTTCGCAACAAGGATACCGGGACATGGGAGAAGTGGATCAGGATCAAGCCTGGCAAGACCGACAAGAGCAAGGTGCGCAAGGAAGCGATTGCCGTCGAACTGCCTCTGCTCCCAGAACTCGAGGATGAGCTTTCCTTCGCCCCGGCCGGCAACTTGACATTCCTTGTCACCGAGTATGGTCGGCCTTTCTCGGAAAACGGCCTTGGTAACAAGATGCGCCAATGGTGCGACGAAGCGGGGCTCCCGAGCTGCAGCGCCCACGGGGTCCGCAAGGCAGGCGCCACTGTTGCCGCAGAAAACGGCGACGCACGAGCAGCTGAAGGCAATATACGACTGGACTACTTACCAGCACCCGGACCATTAGATCCGGAAAGCGCGCCGTCGGAAGGTCGCGCAGTCCGCCCGCACACTTCTGATTTTCGCTCGAAACGAGAACGAAATTGTCCCACTTTCTGAGGGGGTTGAAAGAGGTGGGACAAAAATGGCCAAAAAATCCAATTAAATCAACAGCAACAATAGCCAATGGTGGGCCCGGAGGGACTCGAACCCCCAACCAAGCGGTTATGAGCCGCCGGCTCTAACCATTGAGCTACAGGCCCCACGGCGCTGGATTAGTGTTTTTCCCTGAACCGCACAAGGCTTTCCGAGGGCTTTCCGAGCAGGCGTTCCAAGGGGGCTGGCAGAGATCGCCCAAATCAGCCCATATTGATAACCTATTGCACGTCGCCCATTGGACGCCGGCCAACACTCGGCTGTCTTGGGATCCCAGATCGAGGAGATTTCATGACCAGACGTATTTTGCCCCTGGCGATTGCCGCCGCAATCGCGTTTCCGGCGATCGCGGCCGCCGCCGATTCGCCACCGCCGCCGCGTATCGTCGTCACCGGTGAAGGCGAGGCGGCGATAGCACCCGATCTGGCTCTGCTGACGCTCAGCGTCATGCGCGAAGCCAAGACGGCACGTGCAGCGCTCGATGCCAATAACGACGCCATGGCCGCAGTGATCGCTGCCATGAAATCGTCCGGCATCAAGGAGCGCGACCTGCAGACCGCGGGCATCCAGATCAATCCGCGCTATAACTACACCAATAAGCCCGACGGCAGCCAGGAGGCCGAGCTTGTCGCCTACCAGGTGACCAACACGCTTTCGGTGCGCATCCGCGACATCGACAAGACCGGCGACATTCTCGATAAGGCGGTGTCGCTCGGCGTCAACCAGGGCGGCGGCATCTCCTTCTCCAACGACGATCCGGCGGCAGCCGTCACCGAGGCGCGCAAGAAGGCCGTCGCCAATGCCACGGCCAAGGCCAAGACGCTGGCCGAAGCGGCCGGCGTCGGCATCGGCCGGGTCCTGGAAATCACCGACCAGAATTTCGCACCACCGCCGATGCCGATCAACGCCAAGGCATTCGATGCCGCCGGCGCGTCGGTCCCGGTGCAAGCCGGCGAAAATTCCTATACCGCGCAGGTGACGGTGACTTTCGAATTGAAATGACCATCGCTTGCAGAATGAAAAACCCCGGAGGATCGATCCTCCGGGGTTTTTTTGAGCCGCGCTTTCCGTCCTGGCGGAAAGGGACTCCGCTACTCTACCGGCTGAAAAATCGCCGGCCGCAAAGCTCCGACGGGCTTAGCGATAGATGATCGGACAACCGCGCTCGTTGGCGAATACGATTACGACGCGGTCGCCATACTGGCGGCCGGCAACCTTGACCGTGCGGCGGTTGATGTCGATGATGCGGGCGCGGTGCAGGCCCATGCGTTCGGCCTTGTCGATGGCACGCTCCGGCGAACAGGACCGGCGCCAGCCGCCATGACGGCGGTGTTCGCGATAGTAACCATCATCTTCGTCGCCGGTATAGACGCCGACGCGTGGATCCTGGTTGTTGCCGAAGCCGAGATAGATGCTGTCAGCATGAGCGGGGATGGCAGCAAGCGTGCCAAGGCCGACAAGAGCCGAAAGAGCCGCCGTCTTGATGGTGTTGAACATTGTCTTCTCTCCTTGTTGAGGGTTTCCACCCGTTTTCGTCGAACCTATGGGAGGAGAATGCACCCGCCTGTCTGAATTTTTTGCGAACCGGCCATTCATCCCCCGTTCATGCGGCAAGAATGGGCCAGCCGTTAGTCTCTCCGTTTCTGGAACCGTTCTATGCAGGGCAGATGGGGAACGTACCCTTTTGCCATGGTTCCCGGTCTTCGTTACCGCAGGAATCCTAAGGCTCGTCCGCGAGCATATGGTCGAAATAGTCGTCCGGCTCGGCAAGATCGGTCTCGCTGGCGCTGACCCGGCCGCGCATCGAGATGCCGGCCTCGTGCACGGTCTCGTCGCTTCCAGACACCAGCCTGTGCCACCAATAGAGGTCGCGGCCCTCGGCGACCAGCCGGTAAGCGCAGGTCTTGGGCAGCCAGCTGATGGTGCGCACATTCTGCGGCGTCAGCCCGACGCAATCCGGAACACGCGCCAGCCGGTTGGCATAGTCGGAGCAGCGGCAGCTTCCAGCGTCGAATAGCCGGCAGCCGACGCTGGTCCAGTAGATCTCTCCGGTGTCCTCGTCTTCGAGTTTGGACAGGCAGCATTTGCCACAACCGTCGCAGAGTGATTCCCACTCGGCCCGGGTCATCGCCTCGAGCGTCTTGGTCTTCCAGAACGGCTTTTCCATCGTCGGCATGTGGCCCTCGGACGCGTCAAGGTCAAGCACGGCAACCGTGCACCCTCGTCCGAACCATACGCCGGGACCATACGCCGGAACATACGCCAGGACCATACGCCAGGACCATACGAATGACATGAAGTCGCCTTCAAAACGCCGGTCAATCGCCCTGTGCCACCGCTAGAACCTACAAACAGGAACCAAACATGGTTGCTGAAAGTTTGGGCAGGGATGGGACGCCACAAGGAGTGTTTATGATGAAACGCCAACCATGGATTCTGGCAGGCACGGCGCTTGGCCTGTTGATGGCGTCCGCGCCGTTAGGCGCGTTCCCGCTGCAAGGCAATGCCGCATTCAGCCCCGTGCAACGTACCGCAGCGCCGCTCATCCCAGTGCAATCGAGTTGCGCCGAGGGCGAGTCGGCGGAGGCCTGCGCGCATAGCCAGCAGGCAGAGCAGCCCAGAAAGAAGAAGCGCGACCAGCAGCAGCAAACGGAATCCGCTCCGGCCGAGCAGGCGGCTCCAGCCGAGTCCGAGCAACCCCGCAAGAAGCGGCGCAATCAGCAGCAGCAAACAGAATCCGCTCCGGCCGAGCAGATCGCTCCGGCCGAGACCGAGCAACCCCGCAAGAAGCGGCGCAACCAACAGCAGCAAACGGAATCTGCTCCCACCGAGCAGATCGCTCCGGCCGAGACCAAACAGCCCCGCAAGAAGCGGCGCAATCAGCAGCAGATCGAAGCGGCCCCATCGGAACAACCGGCCGAGCAGGCAGCGCCGGCAAACGACAACCAGCCCAACGTCAATCCGCGCAAGAAGAAGCAAAAACAGAACCAGCAGATCGAGGCTGCCCCGGCAGAACAGGCTCCGAGTGTCGAGCCCGGACAAAAGCCGGGCAAGCGCAAGAAGCCTGCTGAATTGACCGGACCCGCCACGGAGGCGGAAGGCCAGCCGGCGCCGACCAATAAGGAAGCGACCCCACAGGCCCAACCGGCTCCGACCGAGCAGCAGGCCGCTCCCGTCCAGGGCGAACAGCCCCAGGACAAGATCAAGAAACGTGGCAAGAGGCCTGTCGGCGAACAGCCGGTGACAGGAGAGCAACAGCCCTCGACCGGCGAACAGCCTTCGACTGGCCAGGCCGCGCCGGTCCAGGGTGAAAATCCGGTCCAGGGTGAAGCCCAGGCCAATCCGAACGAGGCACCTGTTCTGGACAGCCAGAAGGATGTCTTGCGCAAGCGCAAGGGTGGCAAGGAGCGCGGCCAAAATGCCGGTAAGCAGCAGGGCAACCAGCCCGCCCAGCAGGGCGAGAACCAGGTGGAAGCCCCGAAGCCGGCTCCGGTCGATCAGGGGCCGCCGCCCACCGACGACCGGGCAGCCCAGCGGGAGATCAAGCCTGAAAAGATCGTTCCGGTGACCGAGGAAAAAGGCAAGCGCGTCGAGCGTGCGCCGGACATCGAGGATGTTCGTCGTCGTCCGCGCCCCCAGGGTGCCAACGTTGTCAGGGAATTCGGCGACCGCGTCATCCTCCAGTTCAACAACCAGACGTTCGTCGAAAGCAGCGATGCACCGCGCATGCACCGCGGCGCCAGGAATGTCTATTATGAGGACCTGTCGGGCGATCGCACCCGGGAAATCGTCGAGCGTGACAATGGTGTCCGGATCGTCACCATCCGCAACCGCTACGGCGACGTCATCCAGCGTTCACGCATCGCGCCCGACGGCCGCGAATATGTGCTGAGCTATGTCGACGAGCGGCACTATGACGATGATGCAGACTGGCGCGACCCGGGCGACGACCTGCCGCCGATGCGCCTTACCATCCCGCAAGAGGAATACATTCTGGATTCCGAAGAGGTCGAGGATCCGGACGACTACTACACCTTCCTCGAACGGCCGCCGGTCGAGAGGGTCCAGCGCCTCTATTCGATCGACGAGGTCAAGCGCTCGGCCCGCGTGCGCGACATCGCCCGCCGCATCGACCTCGACACGCTCAACTTCGAATTCGGTTCGGCCTCGATTTCCGACACCGAGGTCCAGAAGCTGGAGGGTGTTGCCAACGCCATGGACAAGCTGCTGAAGAAAAACCCGGCCGAGAGCTTCCTGATCGAGGGCCATACCGACGCTGTCGGCACACCGGAAGCGAACCTTGCTCTGTCCGACCGCCGCGCCGAGGCGGTCGCCGAAGCCTTGACCAACGCCTTTGGCATCCCGCCGGAGAACCTGACGACGCAGGGCTATGGCGAGGAGTATCTCAAGGTCAACACGTCGGGACCCAACCGCGAGAACCGCCGCGTCGCCATCCGCCGGATTACCCCCCTGGTAGCGCCGGTGGCCAGCGCCCAATAAACCGCAATGTGAACCGCGCGATTTGATCAACCATTGAATCGCGCGGTCATCAATCTTGAAACGCGCGGTTACCCATCCCAGATTCTGGAAAGGGCGTTCCCTGCCCTGTCCCGACTCCAGCGGGACACACGAGCCCCGCCGGTTCCCCTCCCCGGCGGGGTTTCGTTTTTTTGCAACCTTGCAAACCGCCGCAGCCTGCCCGAAATACGGCACTCCGACAACGGAGCCCGAATCGCCGCATGAAGCGCCTCGAACTCGCCATCGAATCGATCATTCTCGCCTCGCGCTGGCTGCTGGTCGCCTTCTATCTCGGACTGGGTGCGGCACTTGCCATCTATGCCGTGTCCTTCGGCAAGAAGCTGTTCGAGTTCGTCTCCGTCGCCTTCACGCTCGATGACACCGACACCATCCTGAAAATACTCGGCCTCATCGATGCCGCGCTGGTCGCCTCACTGGTGGTGATGGTGATCATCTCGGGTTACGAAAACTTCGTCAGCCGCTTCGATGAAAATGACGGCAAGGTGCATTGGCTGGGCACGATCGATGTCGGCTCGCTGAAGGTCAAGGTCGCCTCGACAATCGTAGCGATCTCCTCGATCCACCTCTTGCAGGTGTTCCTGAACTCGGTCTCCTACACGACCGACCAGCTGATGTGGCTGACCATCATTCATCTGGCCTTCGTTCTGTCGGCACTGATGCTTGCCTATATCGACCGGCTGATGGGTCTTGGCAAAGCCAAGAGAGCCGAGGAGTGAGCACGCGTCTGTGCCGGTCTTTTGAGAGATACTTCTGTAGCGAGATACTTTCCGTCAGTAGATACCTTTGATTTTGGTATCCGACCGGCCGAACACCTCGTCCGGCACAAAAAAGTCGCCGGCGAGCGGGCCTGTCGCACCCGGCGCATAGGCCGAGAAATCGCTGACGCCCTCAGCGCGCAGCACTTCTTCGTCAATGTAGAAATTGCCGGTCGCCTCACGCGACGGCCTGACCAGGATGGCGTATGCCGCATCGGCCATGATGTCGGGCGAACGGCTCATCGCCGCCACCGTCGCCCCGCCCAGGAGGTTACGCACCGCCGCCGTGTCGATGGTCGAGATCGGCCATAGCGAATTGACCGCAATGCCGTCCCTGGCGAACTCGGCGCTCATGCCCAGCGTGCACATCGACATGCCGAACTTTGCCATCGTGTAGGCGACATGGTTCTTGAACCACTTGGCCCTCATGTCAAGCGGCGGCGCCAGATTCAAGATGTGAGGATTTTCCGCCAACCTCAAGTGCGGAATGCACATTTTGGAGACGAGAAAAGTGCCGCGCGTGTTGATCTGGTGCATCAGATCGTAGCGCTTCATATCAGTCTCCAGCGTGCCGGTGAGTTGGATGGCACTGGCGTTGTTGACGCAGATATCGATGCCGCCGAACCTCTCCACGGTCTTGGCGACCGCTTCGGCGACCTGTTCTTCATCCCGAATGTCGCACAGCACCGGCAGCGCCTTGCCGCCGGCCTGCTCGATCTCGTGCGCCGCCGTGTAGATCGTCCCGGGCAGCTTCGGATGCGGCTCGGCGGTCTTGGCCGCGATCGTCACATTGGCGCCATCGCGCGCGGCGCGCAGCGCAATCGCCAGCCCGATGCCGCGCGACCCGCCGGAGATGAAAAGCGTCTTTCCCTTGAGCGACATCCTTGCGCCTTCCTTCAACATGAAAGACACGATCCTTGCGCGGCTGAGAACCGCCGCGCAAGGCCCAACACACCGGATGCGGGTTACGCTGCGTCGGCCTTGAGACAATCTGAGCTAGACCAGCACCAGGCCCTGCCGCATGGCGATGGCGATCGCATCGGTGCGGTTGGCGGCACCGAGCTTCGTCAGGATCGCTGCGACATGGAACTTCGCCGTATGCACGGAGATGTTCAGCCGCCGCGCGATGACCTTGTTGGGGGCGCCCTCGGCCAGCAGCGCCAGCACTTCGCTCTCGCGCGGCGAAAGCGTCGGCCGGACGATCTGCTCGTCGGTCAGTTCCTCTTCGAACCGGTCGCTGTCATGGAAGATCAAATCGTGATGCCGATCGGATAGAGCATGGCTGTCGCGCGAAATCCGGTAGCCCGCAGCCGCGAGCCGCGCGGCGGCGGCGATCAGCAACTCGTCCGCTTGCACCGGCAGCACGGCAAACACTGTATCGGCCGGCCGTTCGCGGGCCGCTCGCGACGATAGCAGCACGCGAGGCATAGCCGCGTCGACGAGCCCGCCTTGTAGCCCATGATCATCGACGATGGCGACATCCGCCGCCTCACGCCCGTCGACTTCGCCGGCCAGAACCGGCCGCAGATCATCGGTCGCGGCGAGAACGGCGGACAGACTTCGCGCGCGCTCGACGTCACCGAGCGCGATCAGCACCGTCAGCCGTCTGCCAGCGACCTCACCGCTTACCATCTATCCCTCAGCTCAGTGGCTTTTCACCGATGGTCAGGGAAACCTCACGGTTCTCGCCGCCGCGCACCACGCCGAGTGTCACCAAGGCACCGGCGCTGTCCGGCCCGAGCTTGCGGATCAGCTCGCGCGGGCCATGCACCGTCTCTGCGTTCCACGACACGATGATGTCGCCGAGACTGAGACCGGCTGATTTCGCCGGCCCGTTATCGTCGAGGCTCATCACCATGGCGCCCTGGGTATCACCATTGCGGACCGGATGCAGGCCGGCGCCAAGATAGCCGCGCGCCACATGACCCTTCTCGCGCAGCGTCGTGACTGCCCGCTCGATCGTTTCGTAAGGCATGACCAGCGCCCGCCGGCGTGGCCCGAACAGCAGCATGCCGATCAGTCCACCCTTGGCGTCGAGCACAGGGCCACCCTCGAAACGGCCGCCGGCATTGACGGCAAGGTTGATGCGCCGGTCGATCGTGCCGCCGCGCATTGAACGCCAGGCCGGGCCGACCTCGCCGACCGTGCCGAAGGTAGCGAGCGAGGTGCCGTCGCTATTGCCCGCCACGACCGCCAGGTTGCCCGGCCGCACCGCATCCGCCTTTACCAGTGACGGGGCGCCCGGCGCGCCGGCCGGTTTCAAAACGGCCGTGCCGGTGGACGGGTCGCGGCCGACCAGTTCCGCCTTGACGGCTTCGCCCGAAGAAAACGTCAGCTCGATCTCCTCGCCGGCCTCGACCGCCTCCTCGGCAGTGACGAAATAGCCGTCCCGCCAGTGGAAAGCAGTTGACGTCCGGTGGTGGGTCGCGAAGCTGGCCGTCGCTGGTGCCGCGGCTGCCGCGATGTCGGCAATGGCGTCGGAAAACGTGCTCAGATTGAAATCGCTCATGATCTGTCTCCTGGGTTCTTCGTGACCCAGATATCGCCCGGCAGGACGTTGGCGGATACTCGCCTGACGGCTAGTTTGGGCATGTGACTGGCCATCTGGTCAGGTCGCGGCCGGTCCGGCCGCTCCGCACATATAGGCATTGTTCATCTTGTTCCAAACGGAGCCCTCGGATGGCCCTGCCCGCCCAGCAATTGCAATATGACGATGCCCTTCTCGATGCCTATTCGGCGACGGTCGCCGATGCCGTCGACCGCATCGGGCCCGCCGTCTGCCGCATCGAGCGCATCGGTGGCCCGGGCGGCCATGGCTCCGGCTTCGTCATCGCGCAGGACGGGCTGGTCGTCACCAACTTCCACGTCGTCGGCGATGCGCGCAGCGTGCGCGTATCAATGCCGGATGGCGCCTCCAGGGAAGGCCGCGTGCTCGGCCGCGATCCCGACACCGACATTGCGCTGGTGCGCGCCGACGGCAACTTTGCCGACGTCGCGCCGCTTGGCGATTCCAAGCGATTGAGGCGCGGCCAGATTGCTATTGCCATCGGCAATCCGCTCGGCTTCGAATGGACCGTCACCACTGGCGTCGTCTCGGCACTCGGCCGCTCGATGCGTGCCTCCACCGGCCGGCTGATCGACGACGTCATCCAGACCGACGCCGCGCTCAACCCCGGCAATTCCGGCGGACCGCTGGTGTCCTCGGCTGGCGAGGTGATCGGCGTTAACACCGCGATGATCCACGGTGCGCAAGGCATCGCCTTCGCGGTTGCCTCCAACACCGCCAATTTCGTCATCTCGGAAATCATCCGCTTCGGCCGTGTGCGCCGTGCCTTCATCGGCGTTTCCGCCGACACCACCAACCTGCCGCGCCGCGCAGCCCTTTTGTCGCAAGTATCGAGCAGCACGGCGGTGCGCCTGCGCACCGTCGAAAAGAACAGCCCGGCGGCCAAAGCCGGCCTCAGGGAAGGCGACATTATTGCCGCCATCGACGGCCGTCCGGTCACCGGCGTCGACGATCTGGTGCGCATGCTCGACGCCGAGCGAATCGGCCGCGAGACACTGTGCACGGTGGTGCGCCGCTCCGGCATTACTCAGGTCACCGTGATGCCGTTGGCGCGGGCGAGTTAGCGCGCCGCAGCACCCTGCGCATATTGCGCCATAAATTCTGGGCTCGGCGGGATCGGCCTGATCACGTCGATCAGCACGCCATTGGGATCCCTGGTGATGAAATGGCGCTGGCCGAAGGGTTCGTCGCGTAGCGTCCGCAGGATCGGCAGGCCAGCGGCGGTGATCCGCTTATAGATGGCATCCGGATCCCTGACCTCGAAATTGATCAGCAGGCCAGATGTGCGGCCCCGCCCTTCCTCCGGGATCGTCTCATGATCGCCCTGGACGATGCCGAGGTTGACGCGACGGTCTTCGGCCGAGCGCAGATGCACGTACCAGTCGGCCTCAAACAGCGGCTTGAAGCCGAAATGCGCAACATAAAAGGCTGCCGTGCCGGCAACGTCGCTCGTCATCAGCACCGGATAATAGCTCGTCGTCCTCATCTTTCCTTCTCCCGGCAAATAACATACAGTCTGCAGGTAAATGGAATTAACATACAGGCTGCATGTATGCAACAAGGATCCGCTCGTCGCTCCAACCGTGATCGCACCGCCGCGACACGCGCCGAGCTCATCGCCGCGGCTCGCAAACTGTTCACCGAAAAGTCCTATGCCGAGACCGGCACACCCGAGATCGCCGCCGCTGCCGGCGTCACGCGCGGCGCGCTCTATCATCACTTTGCCGACAAGCAGGCGTTGTTTGCCGCTGTGGTCGAACAGGAGGCGCAAGCCGCCTCGGAAGAGATCGAACGCGCGTCGCCGCCTTCGCTATTTGCCCGCGATGCGCTGATTGCCGGCTCGGATGCCTATCTGGCTGCCATGCGTGCGCCCGGCCGTACGCGGCTCTTGCTGCTTGATGGCCCGGCCGTGCTGGGCCGCGCCGCCATGGATGCGATCGACAATCGCCATGGCAACCGTTCGCTGCGCGAAGGCCTTGTTGCCGCGATGCGCTCGCACTCCATGACGAGACTGCCTGTGGAAGCACTGACCGCTTTGCTCGCAGCCGCCTTCGACCGCGCAGCGCTCGCCATCGAAACTGGAGCATCGATCGAGGACTATCGCGCCGTTCTCATGGCGCTGATCGACGGCCTGTCTCCGGCTGCTCCTCAGGTATCTCACCCGGTTCGAACTCGTTGAAACAGCCTAGCTGGCGCTTGAACTGGTCGATCAGCCAGGCGGCCGCCGGTTTCGGGCTGCGATCGGCGCGGTGCATGGCATAGAGCGGCGAGCGGACTTCGCTGTAAGGCTCGAGATCGAGTTCGACGAGCCGGCCGGTCGCCAGATCATCGGCAATCAGCCATCGCGGCAGCCCGCCCCAGCCCAGCCCCTCGCGCATCAGCACGTGCTTGGTGCGCACATCCGTCAGCCGCCAGGTGCGGTAGGCGAAGACGCCATAGTCACGCCCGCGCGTACGCTCGGACTGGTCCGAGACGACCAGTTGGATGTGTTCGCGGACATCCTCTAGCGCCACTGGTCTCGGCAGCAGCGCCAGGGGGTGATCAGGCGCTGCGGCTGGCACCAGGGAGAAGAAGCCGATGCGAAGCAGATTCACGTCCGTCTCACCCAGAAGCCCCCCGATGCCGAGATCGGCCTGTCCGCCGACAACATGATCGAGGATAAGGCCAAGCGAGCCGATATGGAGACGCAGCGTCACGGCCGGGAACTGCGCCTCGAATGCCTTTAGCACCCGAACCAGAACCGGCGACGGTAGCGTCACGTCGACCGACAGCGTAACTTCCGCCTCCAATCCCTGCCGGTATCCGTCGACACGCGAGCGGATGCGTTGCAGCACGCCGACCATGCGCCGCGCATCTTCCAGCGTCGCCTTGCCGACATCGGTCAGTTGCGGTTCACGCGTGCCCTCGCGCTCGAACAGCTTCAGCCCGAGCTGCGCTTCGAGGTTGGCGATGGCGTAGCTGATCACCGATTGCGCGCGATTCAATTTGCGCCCGGCGGCCGAGAAGCTGCCGGTCTCGGCCACCGCAACCAGGATCTGCAGTTGGTCAAGCGTCGGGTTCGGTTGCATCGTTCAATCCACATTTTAGATGGATAATATACAAAATACACCAGTTTTTCAAATGGGTCTGCGCACACATATTTGCCAGGAGATTTTAATCCAACCCTGGAGACCCCATTATGTCCATCCTTCTTGTCACATCGAGCCCGCGCGGCGCTGCCTCGCACTCGACCCGAATTGCTACTGAATTCGCTGAAAAGCTTGTTGCCGCCGATCCGTCGAACACGCTTGTCGTGCGCGACCTCGTCGCCAATCCGTTGCCGCACATCGATGCCGATTATGCGACCGGCATCTACACGCCGGCCGAAGCGCGCACCTCACGCCAGGCTGAAGTCGTTGGCGTCTCCGATGTCGTGCTGGATGAACTATTCGCGGCCGATACGGTGATTCTCGCCACCGGCTTCATCAACTTCAACATCTCCTCGACGCTGAAGTCCTGGGTCGATCACATTGCCCGTTCCGGCAAGAGCTTTGCCTATGGCGAGAACGGCCCCAAGGGGCTCGTCACCGGCAAGAAGGTCTACATCGTACTGGCTTCGGGCGGCATCTATTCCGAAGGTGCGGCCGTGCAGTTCGATCACGCCATTCCCTACCTGCGCAGCGTGCTTGGCTTCCTCGGCATGACCGATGTCGAGGTCATCCGCATCGAAGGGGTCGGCATGGGCGCCGATGCGGTGGCAGCAGCGCTGGCCAAGGCCTCGACCAAGGTCGACGCCATTGTGGCTGCGACCGGAAATGCCGAGCGCGTGGCCACCGCGGCATAAAGCGTCAGCATCGTCTGAATTGTACAAGGGCAGGCGCCGGCGCCTGTCCTTGTTGTCGTTGGCGACAACCTATTGTGGTGGGCCACACAACCGCCATTGGTTATTCCGCTTGTCTGCGCTATCGGTCGCGGATGTTCCTTTCCGTTGCCACAACGCACCGTCCGGCCACCGATCTCGGTTTCTTGCTGCACAAGCATCCGGATCGCCTGCACGAGACCGACCTGTCTTTCGGCAAGGCGTGGCTGTTCTATCCCGAGGCAACCGAAGACCGTTGCGAGGCTGCACTCCTGCTCGATGTCGATCCTGTGGGACTGGTGCGGGGCAAGGGCCAGGCAGAAGGCCTGCTCGACCAATATGTGAACGACCGGCCTTACGCAGCATCATCCTTCCTGTCGGTGGCGCTGAACAAAATGCTGCGGACGGCGATGACCGGTATATCGAAGGAGCGCCAGGAACTGGCCGACAGCGAACTGCCGCTGGAAGCCGTGGTTACTCCACTGCCAATGCGCGGCGGTGAGGTTCTGGTTCGAAGTTTGTTCGAACCCATGGGCTGGACAGTCGATCTGACGCCAATCGAAGGAAACGGGGGTGCTGCAGGCGAGCCCCGATATGGCCATCTGAAGCTGACTGGCACGGGCCGACTCAGCGCCTTGTTGAACCACCTCTATGTGCTGATCCCGGTGATGGACGATGCCAAGCATTATTGGGTCGGCGAAGCAGAGATCGACAAGCTGCTGTCCAAAGGCGAAGGCTGGCTGGAAAACCATCCGGCCAAAGACCTGATCGTGCGCCGCTATCTTGGCAATCGCAGGGCCTTGACCCGCATCGCCCTGGAGCGACTGGCTCCCGAGACGGCTGGCGAGGCACAACCTGCCGAGTTGCGCGTCACGCCCGAGGAAGCGCTTGAGACGCCTATCCGGCTCAACGATCTGCGCATGGACGCAGTTGTCCACGCCATTCGGGCGACGGGAGGAACCACGGTTGCGGACCTGGGATGCGGTGAAGGCAAGCTGCTCGACAGGCTGGTGCGCGAGCGATGGATCCACAAGCTGTTCGGTCTGGATCCGGCGGCGCGCGAACTGGAATGGGCCGCAAAGCGTCTCAAGCTGAACGAATTAGGCGGGCCGCCCGAGGGCCGGGTCACGCTGCTGCATGGATCGCTGACCTACCGGGACAGCCGTTGGGCCGCAGCCGACATCGCCGTTCTGGTCGAGGTCATCGAGCATCTCGACGAGGACAGGCTGCCCCTGGTCGAACGCATCGTTTTCGGTGAGACGGCGCCCAAATCCGTCATCGTGACCACTCCGAATGCGGACTACAACGCTCTGTTTCCAAGACTGGTCTCTGGCGCATTTCGCCATCCCGATCACCGTTTCGAATGGAGCCGGGCTCAGTTCCAAGCCTGGGCGGCCAAAATCGGCGAGATCTATGGCTATGCAGCCACCTTCAGCGGTATCGGAGCCGAGGACCCGACCCTCGGCGCCCCCACACAGATGGCGGTGTTCACCCGATGAGAGAACCCGATAAGACCAACCTCACCATTCCTGACTTCGCCCTCGTCGTGCTGATCGGCTCGACCGGATCGGGCAAGTCGACTTTCGCCGCCAAGCATTTCCTGACGACCGAGATTATCTCGTCGGACCAGTGCCGGGCGCTGATCTCCGACGACGAGACCGACCAGGACGTCTCTGCGGATGCCTTCGATCTGGTTCGCGAAATAGCCGGCAAACGGCTTAAACACCGCAGGCTGGCCGTCATCGACGCCACCAATGTGCGAGCCGCCGACCGCAAGGCCTGGATTGAGCTGGCGCGCAAGTGGCACGCTTTGCCCGTCGCCGTGGTCCTCGATCCAGGCGTCGAGGTGTGCGTCGCACGCAATGCGGTGCGAGCCGACCGGCAGTTCGGCGCCGGGGTCGCCCAGCGCATGACAACCGAGATCCGCAAGGGTCTTGGCGCCCTGCAACGCGAGGGCTTCCGCCAAGTCTGGAAGCTTACCAGCGAGGCCAGCATCGACGCGGCCGAGGTGTCGCGACAGCCGCTGTGGACCGATAAGCGCGACGACCATGGCCCGTTCGATATCATTGGCGACATCCACGGCTGTTCGGATGAGCTTCATATCCTGCTCGCTCGATTGGGCTACAGCATCGTCTGGTCTGAGCATCAGGGCGACCGAACGGTCACCGTGGTCCCACCAGAGGGCCGCAAGATCGTCTTTGTCGGCGACCTCGTCGATCGCGGCCCCAACTCGCCCGACGTGCTGCGCATTGCCATGAGCATGGTCGCGGCTGGAACCGCATACTGTGTCCAGGGCAACCATGAAGGCAAACTCAGCCGCTGGCTAGAAGGCCGCAAGGTCACGGTCGCTCACGGCCTCCAGCAGACTGTCGATCAGCTAAATGCACAGGACCGAGGCCTGCGCGAGGCGCTGCCGGCCTTTCTCGACGGCCTGCGCAGCCATGTCTGGCTCGATGGCGGAGGCCTCGCCGTCGCCCATGCCGGCCTCAAGGAAGAGATGATCGGACGCGGTTCCGGCGCTGTGCGCGAGTTCGCTCTGTACGGCGAGACCACAGGCGAGACCGACGAGTTCGGGCTGCCCGTCCGCGCCGACTGGGCCGCGGCCTATCGTGGCAAGACGGCCATTATCTATGGACATACGCCCACGCTATCGGCTGAATGGGTCAACAACACCCTGTGCATCGACACCGGATGCGTATTCGGCGGCAAGCTGACGGCCTTGCGCTGGCCGGAACGCGAACTGGTCGAGGTGCCGGCAATCCAGACCTGGTCGGAGCCGATACGTCCGCTGGGCGGGTCCGGTCCCGGTAAATCGGCACAGGCCGACGCCGACGGCGTGCTCGATTATCAGGATGTCTCCGGTCGCCGTTGGATCGAGACCGGACTGAGGGGCCGGATTGTCGTGGCCGAGGAGAACGCGTCGGCAGCACTGGAGGTGATGAGCCGCTTCGCGCTCTCGCCGCAATGGCTGATCTATCTGCCGCCGACCATGTCGCCGTCCGAGACCAGCAGCCAGGACGGCTGGCTGGAACGTCCGGAGGATGCCTTCGCTTACTTCCGCGAGCGCGGCGTTGCGCAGATCGTGTGCGAGGAGAAGCACATGGGTTCGCGGGCAGTGATCGCGCTCTGCCGCAACGCGCAGGCGGCACGCAGCCGCTTCGGGGTCCCTGGCGACGAAACCGGCGCAATCTGGACCCGCACCGGACGCTCCTTTTTCAACGACAGTGCCATGACGGAGGGCCTGCTCGCCCGTCTCCGCGCCGAGGTCGACACGGCGGACCTGTGGAAGGAATTGAACAGCGACTGGCTGCTGCTGGACGCCGAGATAATGCCTTGGTCGGCCAAGGCCGGCAGTCTGATCGAAAGCCAGTATGCGCCTGTGGCCACATCCTCTGCCGCCGGTCTCAAGGCCAGCAGCGAAGCGCTGGCCCGTGCTATTGCGCGCGGCGTCGATGCAGCCGGCCTGAACGCACGCCTTGAAGACCGGGCCGTCCGCGCAGCCAAATACGCCACCGCCTGGGCGCCCTACGTATGGCCAGTTTCGGGCGTCGAGGACCTTAAGGCCGCGCCTTTCCACCTGCTGGCCAGCGAGGGACGTATTTGGTTTGACCAGGACCATGTCTGGCACATGTCGCTCGCGGACCGTCTGGCTGCCCGTGGCGGCGTGGTCACGCCGACTCGAAGGCGTATGGTTGATCTGGCCGACGGCGGCGCGTGTGCCGAGGCCGTCGCCTGGTGGGAAGCGCTGACTGGCTCAGGCGGCGAAGGCATGGTGGTCAAACCACGCGACTTCGTCAGCCGTGGCAAGAAGGGGCTCATCCAGCCGGCGCTGAAGGTCCGCGGCCCGGAATATTTGCGCATCATCTATGGTCCCGAATATGACGCGCCCGACAATCTCGTCCGCCTCCGAGAACGCGGCCTGGCCGGCAAGCGCAGCCTGGCGCTCCGGGAGTTCGCGCTTGGCCACGAAGCACTGACGCGATTTGTCGCCAAGCAGCCGCTACGCCGGGTTCACGAGTGTGTCTTCGCCGTGCTGGCGTTGGAAAGCGAGCCAATCGACCCAAGGCTGTAGTAGCCGATCTATCCGAAGATCTTTTCGCCTTGCTCGTCGACCAGCTGGATGCCCTTTTTAATCGAGATGTCGACGGCATCATCAAGCCCGGCAAAGCGGTCGGCGCGGATGAATTTGTGCTCCTTCATCACGCCGTCGATCTCCTTCGAAACCACGCCGCAGGTCTGGTACTGGCCCTCCGCCTTGTAGGGCGTGGCGCTGATCAAAAATCCCTTGTGCTCGATCTGCTTTGCCGGCGCCGCTGTCTTTGGCTCGGCGGCTTCGTTGCCTCCGCCGAAAAGACGCTTCAGAAAAGACATGGGGTATCCTCCAACGGCAATCATCCTGCACCACATAGCGCGGTGCAGGATGATTTTCAGTACCGGTCCTTGGCCGAGCGGGCAAGGGCCGCAGCTAGCTTGGCACTCAGAGATCAGTCGCGCGACAACGCTTCCAAGGCCTCTGCGGCAGCTTCCAATATGCTGATTGCCTCGGCCTGCTTTGCTTCAGGCGCATCGGCGATTTCGCCGAGCGCGGCGCGCAGCCGGTGGCGCACGGCGCGAAACTCGTCGCGCTTTTCCGAGCGGCCGCGGCCGCGCCGGCCGCCGTCCTCGCCTTCATCGTTCCAGCCGAACCAGTCGCGCGCCTTCGCCATCTTGCGGCCGAAGCGCTCGAGGTGGTCGAGCACGTGGTCGATCATCTCGCGATTTTCGTTGAGATGCGCCTGCCCCGCCTCGGTGATCGAAAACACCTTCTTGTTGCCTTCCGGCGCAGAAACGGCGTAGCCGGCCTCCTCCAGGAAGGTCAGCGTCGGATAGACCACGCCGGGGCTCGGGCTGTAGACGCCGCTGGTGCGCTCCTCCAGCGCCTTGATGATGTCGTAGCCGTGCCGCGGCGCCTCGGCCAGCAGCGACAGCGTGATCAGCTTGAGATCGCCGTCGGCCAGCATGCGGCCGGCGCGGAACATGTCGCCCGGCCCGCCGCGTCCGCCGCCTCTCATGCCATGCCCGAACGGGCCAAAGCCGCCGCGCCCACCGAACTTGCCGGCCATATGCATGAAAACGCGCTCGGCGTGTTCGCCAAAACGATGATGCCCGAAATGATCGCCTTTGTGCATTGTCTGCTCCTTGAGTTATGTCTTACGATATATCTCAACTAAGTGCCCGCCACGGTCGAGTCAAGATATATCTTACGATGTATCTGAAAATGGCACCAGCAGGATTGATTTCGCCAGCGAGGGCAGCTAGAGGGTGCATGAGGGCCGAAGGCCGCTCCGTAAGCGTCTGACGTGAAGCAACGCATCCACCCCGGTCGTTCCGGGCAGTTACGCCGACAATACCGGCGAATGGATGCAAGGCGACGAACCGGATGCTTCAGGGAAATCCAAATGACCATGAACACCCCGCGCAGTAAGCTGCCTGCGCGCTATGCCGCCGTGCTCGGCCCGCTGGTGCTGTCGTTGCTGATGACGTTCATCGTGTCGTTCATCTCGACACTGAAAAGCCTTGGCTTCCAGCCCGACATGCTGGCCACTTGGCTGACGGCTTGGGGTCTGTCCTGGCTGGTGGCCTTTCCGACGCTGCTGCTGGTGCTGCCGGCGGTGCGCTGCATCATTGGCTGGCTTTGCGAGCCCGCGGCTCGATAGCAGGGCACGCGAAAGGCCTGGAAACAATCTCCGGACCTTTCGGTGCGGAGCGAATAATACCGTTACCAGCGGCCTTTGCGCCGATTCCAGGCGTAGAGCAGATCGGCGAAACGATCATAGCCATAGCGCGTCAACGGCAGTGCGCCGGGATTGCCGAACAGCGTTGCGAGCCAGCCTTCGCCGGGCGTCGTCCGCCATACAGCAATGGCAACATCGGCGCCGGCCAGCAATTTGCCGTCGGCGTCGATCGCATACAGCCGGCGCCGGATGTCCTCCAGCCCGATGCCGTATCCGGCCAGCGCCGCCGGTTCGGCATTGATGTCGCGAAATTCGATCCGCCCGGCCTTGACCGCCTCGATCAGTCGCCGCTTCTGCCGGCTGATACCGGCATCGCAGACCGGACAGCGCGTATTGTACCAGACAGTCAGCAGAGGCTTGGCCATGTTTCGAAACGGCACCAGAGGACACGCACGGATTATCCGAGAAATGCCGTTGCGCCGCAACGTGACACGATACCGGCGGAATGGCCGGTTTCGCTGATCCAGGTCGCCCAAAGGGTACGCAGCGGTTTTACGATAACGACATGCATAAAAAGAAGAGCTTAAAGCGCGTCGCAAGGGCCGTTCAGCGCGACGCGCTTCAGGAGCAGCGGCTCACCCGAGCGAGGTGATGATCTCGCGATAGGCATCCTCCGGGAAAGCCTTGAGCGTCCGCGTCCTGACGTTGCCAGCCGTCGCCAGCATTAACGAGAAACGAGCCAAGACGGCATCGTCGGGCGCTTCGAGCACCGCCACCATGTCGCAATCCCCCATGGTGAGATAAAATGCCTTGAATGATCCGCCCATGTCTCCCAGCATCTTCTTGGCGGCATCGAGCCGCTTCGGCGACTCGCGCACGTTTTTGGCGCCTTGTTCCGTCCAGTTGATCAGCACGATGTAAGTTGTCATGGCACACCTCCCTCCGGGGCCACGGAGCACGGCGTCAACCGCCGGGGCGGGCATCCGGGTTTGTCGCCCAGAGAATGCGTCCGTCGCGGAATTATCCTCTCGTAGGGCACGACACGCAAGAGCGGCGCGTTCAATTGTCGTAAGCAGATGAGTTGTCCGGGTTAGGTAGCAGACGAGTTGTCCGGTTTGATCTTCAGCGAACGGAGGCTGGGGATGAGAC